>NZ_JAUBPP010000015.1:136909-182752 GCF_036700765.1 Microcoleus sp. S1D4 | reverse complement strand
TAGTTGTTAGTTGTTAGTTGTTAGTTGTTAGTTGTTAGTTGTTAGTTGTTAGTTGTTAGTTGTTAGTTGTTAGTTGTCAGTAAGCTGTCGCGCATCTAAATTATATTTTTAGGGCGGGCCCGACACCTCACAAGACTTTCAATAAAAATTACTAGACAAATTGCTCGTTACCAGGCTCTGCCTGGTAATGCAGATCCGGAGGCTCTGCCTCCTTTTATCTGGCAACTTACAGAAGAGAGGACTGTAGGAGGTGTTTAATACCATTTTTCTAAAGATGTGGTATAGATGAAGTCTTAGCCCCCCCAAAGCATCGGGGGGTTGGGGGGGGTAATATCTAGCGCTACTTTATGAAATTGGTATAAGTATATCGACATCTTGGTAACATAGCTCCTTTATGATTCGGCGGTTGAAACCGCCAGAAAGTCAAACAAAGTCGGCCTGCGCCGACTGGTTCATCAAGAGTATCCAAAACCCCGATTTGGTATAACCAATAACTACTAACTACTAACTACTAACAACTAACAACTAACAACTAACAACTAACAACTGACTTAACGCGCCACTTGCCGCATATATTCCCCCCACAACTGAGCAGCATTTGCACTACCTCCGGCAGTCGGAGAATTATCATCATTTCCCAACCAAACTCCCGTCACCATTTGCTGACTGGGAATATAACCGACAAACCACAAATCTCTATTATCATTAGTCGTGCCTGTTTTTCCAGCTTCTCCCAAACCCAAAGCAGCACTGCTCCCCGTACCTCCCCGCACCACACCTTGCAGCATATCCGTCATCGTATCCGCTACAGCTTCAGAAACTAACTGCCGGTTGGCAACGCTATCTTTTTGATAGTCATAAATCACCCGACAACTGTTAAAATCATTTCGATCTTTGCAGTCGCTGCTGTCAATAATTCGCTTGATTACGTGGGGGCGGTTGCCCAAACCCCGGTTCGCCAAAACCCCGAATGCACCCGTTAATTGCAATACGTTAACTTCACTTTCACCTAATACCAAACCGGGAGAAGAACGCAGTGGAGATGTAATGCCCAAACGTCTTGCCATTCCCACTACATTGTCTAAACCGACATCTTGTGCTACTCTCAAAGCAATTGCATTTTCCGACTGTGCTATGCCCCGATACATATCAGCACTGCCGCTGGTTCTTTCGCAGCCGCTGTAACTTTGTCCGCCCCAGGAAAGCGGCTCGCACGAATAGGTTTTGGTGGGGGGAATTCCGCGTTCTAGGGCTGCTGTATAGGCAAAAATCTTAAATGTAGAACCGGGCTGTCTCAATGCTTGGGTAGCTCGATTAAACTGACTTTGCAAGTAACTTACGCCCCCAACTAATGCTAAGACTTCTCCGGTGGCAGTATTGAGAGTTACTACGGCTCCTTGAGAAAAACCTGCACTGGCTCCGACATTTTCTACGGCATTTTGGAGGGAAGATTCGGCTACTTTTTGCAGGCTGGGATTCAAGCCTGTTTCTACTATAAAATTGCCTTCTCTGGCTAACTGTTCTCCCAGCAAAAACTCCAATTCGTCAAATACATAACTGTAGAAATAAGGAGCGATCGTACTTTGCAGATATTGGCGGGCTTTGGGATTGATGTCGATTCGCGATCGCCTCGCGCGATCGGCTTCTTCCTGAGAAATTGTCCCCAGTGCCCGCATCCGTTCGATGACCCGATCGCGATACTGCACAGCCAACTGATAATTTTGAATCGGATTGAAACTATTTGGTGCGGGCAAAATACCTGCCAAAGTCGCCGCCTCCGACAAACTTAAATCCTTCGCCGACTTGCCAAAATAAAACCGAGACGCATCCTCAAAACCGTACAGGTCAATTCCCAAAAACACGCGATTCAAATAAGTCAGCAACAATTCGTCTTTGCTGTAATAATTCTCCAGTTTCAAAGCAACTACGGCTTCCCGCAATTTGCGTCCGGCAGAATCTTGAGTTCCCACATAATCTCGAAACAAACTCCTGGCTAACTGCTGCGTCACTGTGCTGCCGCCTTCGCGAATTCCTCCGCCGCGCACGTTGGTCAACAGTGCGCGCAAAACCCCGATCGGATCTACGCCCAAATGCCAATTGTAGCGGCTGTCTTCGGAAGCAAGTACCGCCTTGGACAAATAAGGCGAAAAATCCTGCAATCCCTTTAATTCTACGTGGGCGTTGTTCTGGGGAGGGCGCAGGGGAGTTTGTCCGTCGCGGGCGTAAACAATCACGGGGCCGTTGATGCTTCTCGGCAGAGGCCGCACTTGAAACTTGGTCGATTCAACACCTACCAACACCGCAATCAAAGCGGTGATGCCGCTGACTCCGTAAAAGCTGTAGCGCACAAATTCCAAATACCAAGGCGGCGGATCTACGTACTGAACTCTGACGGCGGCGGCGAGTTCCGGCGGGCCCAAGGTGAACACGTCTCCGTGACGTAGGGACATACTTTTAACTCGCCTTTTGCCGGAGTAAATGCCGTTGGTTGAGTCTTCGTCTTTGATCACAAAAGGAGTCCGCCGCCGAGTATCCCGCGACAGGGATAGGTGGACGTGACTGACAACGGGATTGCGAACTACAATATCTGATGATTTGGACGATCGACCTAATAAATATCGATCGCCCAATAGCGGATAAACCTCAGCTTTAGCTGCACCCGCATCTTGTACCCACAGTTCGGGTACTTTGGCATTCGGTTTCAGGGCTAGCTGGTTAAAATTAACCTTGGCAATAGTCTGGACTGCTTGGGTGATCGCACCCAAGACGGTTTGAGGTTTGCGGGGCGGCTGCGGTGGGGTCATATTTCGCTATGGACTACGATCGAGCGATCGGCTCTTGCACTATTCTACTCGCAACTTTTGGCTAATTCCCAAAGCAGGCCCGATCAGATAAAAATCCAGTTTTTATGGATATATCTCGAAATCAACCGGATTTCGGGCGAGATTGCCCCTGGGGCTCAGAAACCTGGTTTCTGGGAAAATCTCGGTTTGGTGGCGAAATCTCTCGAAGGAAACCCGGTTTCGGGCGAGATTTTCTCGTGGGTTCGTAGTGTGGACATGATAGGAGAGGGTGATATCATTTCCGGTAACACTCCTTATGATGTTGACTGTTGACTGTTGACTGTTGACTGTTGACTGTTAAGAGGGCCCGCATTCACAGGCACCGCCCCTACTGACTGTTGACTCGATTTTATTATTCCGATGCAACCGGAAACGATATGATTGGTTAACCCGTCCCTACAGGTTTATTGACCAAAAGCAGTTTAATATCATAAATTTGCCAAATAATCAACAATTTTTCTAATATTTATCCCGGATTTACCAACCAAATTCGCATAATTAAACCCCCCTTTTTTTTAGGGGGGTTTGAGGCGTAAAATACGCGAGATTCTCCTTACATCGAAGAACCCAAACCGGCATAAGCGCCGTAGAAGAAAAGGCTCACAATGCTCAGAACACCTAGGCCTGCGACAGTAGCTACCAGCCACAAAGGAATTCTGCCACTTTCACTAAACATAGCCATCACCTCATTAATTCACAGCAAAACAAATTCATCGAACTGCAGACATCAAACTAGCGTCACCAGTTAGTTAAAGAAATAACTGGAGAACAAAATACCCAGACAAAAAATCATCAACAGACCCAAATAAAGGGAAGTGCGATTTAACTCTACGGGTTGTTCGTTGGGATTAGGAATGCGTTCAGGCATCGTAAACTCCTATGGTTGAATAAATTGCATTGCTGCGATCGCGCCCAAAAAGAAAATTGTTGGGACACCTAAAGTATGAACTGCCAACCAGCGTACCGTAAAAATCGGATACGAAATCGGCTCATTGTTTGGCGTTCTGCTAGTCATTTTTCCAACTCCTTGTTAAATTACTTGGCAATGAACTGATCTACTTGTTGTTTAGCTTCAAAGCGATCCGAGACAATCGGGATTTCTTGGCGCTGCTCTGTGAAATACTGGTTGGGGCGAGGAGTGCCAAAAGCATCGTAAGCCAAACCGGTTTGCACAAACAACCATCCAGCAATAAACAAAGCCGGAATGGTGATGCTGTGAATTACCCAATAACGGATACTTGTAATAATGTCCCCAAACGGACGCTCTCCAGTTGTACCTGACATTTAGAATCCTCCTTTCAACAACAAATCGACAGACAATCTCTATTACTATTCTACTATCAAGCAGCTTGTGCTGAACCTTGATATTTCAGTAGAGTGCCCTTAGCGCCGAGCACAAATCCGCGATCGGGCCCCATGAAGACAATTTTGTAAAAATTAGCGGGAACATCCTCAACTTCGCGGTCTTTTTGCCAAGTTTTCCCGCCATCTAAGCTGCACAGCAAATTGCCGCCGCCGCCGGCTACCCAAACTTCATTATCAGTCCGGTAAGCCAGGTCTAGCAAACCCCAACTTGCCTTGCGATCGGGAAAAAACGGTTTTGCCCAACCTTCGGCACTTTCTGGATCGCTAAATTGAATTTGACCGCCGCGGGCGAGCATCCACAAGCGCCCATCCTTGGTAAAGCCCATATTTTGCAGGCGGCGAGAACTATTGCGGTTGTGAGGTTCCCAAGCTTCTTGTCCGGGTTTCCACACGGAATAGAAATTGCCCTTGGAGGAAACTGCCACATATTGCCCGTCTTCAAAACGGTTGATGTTGCGAACTACCCCAAAGGAATCCTGAACGACAGCTTTCCAATTTTTGCCACCGTCAGAAGTCCGGTAAATTGCCCCCACATCCGTCGTCATCTCGGCGGCCTTCGGGCCCAAGGCGGCGATCGTACTTGGAGAACCCGGTAACTGAGCACTCAAAGCAATCCGCGTCCAAGAGTTGCCTTCATCGGTAGTGTGGAGCAAAACCGAAGGCTGGCCGACTATCCAGCCTTCGGAACCGGAAAAGCTCACCGACGAAAAACGCGACCTCGGCTCATCAATATCCAGAACTATCTGCTTCCAGTTCGTGCCGCCATCGGTCGTTTCAAACAGAGTTGCCTCCGAACCGACAACCCAGCCGCGATCGGGATTGCCCGTAAAGGCAACATCCTGCAAATTAGCTTCCGTCGGCAAGGATATCACCTGCCAGGGGTTGTAACTCACAGAACCGATCGTGCTGCAACTCGTACAAATGAGCGCAGCCGCCAATAACATTACAATTCGTTGCCAAAATCTCACAATCGTCCTACTGCAAACCATACATACTAAGTAAAAACAAGAAACCAACGACCAAGCCGCCAAAAATCAGCAAACTTTTCTGACCTTCCGTCATACCGTTGACGCCGACACCATAGCGCTGATTTGCCTTAAATCCCGAAACCCCTTCCTGCTGACCGAGATTTTGAAACATGGACTTGCGTGCCGCGCAAACGGGACAAACCCAAGTTTGGGGCAAATCTTCAAAAGCCGTGCCAGGGGCAATGTCAACTTTAGGATTTCCCTTTTTCGGATCGTAGACGTAGCCGCAGGCGCGGCACTCGTGCCGATCGAGGGTTTTAGTCTCAGTGGCTGGATCGCTCATAGCTCCAAAAGGGTACGTAAGCTAATCTTAAAAGATACATTAAAAATTATTGCAGAATATGGACGATTAATCTCAACTAATTCGTAATTCTAGCTACGCAAAATCCATATAATGTAAAGATAGAGTTACAAACCCTTTCACCGAGGCAGTAATTATTCACCGTGTTTGCACTCAGCGGCTACGAGTATTTTTTAGGCTTCCTGCTAATTTCGAGCCTAGTGCCTATCCTCGCCCTCACGGCGTCTAAGGTACTACGGCCCAAAAGTCGTCCCTACGACCGACGCACTACCTACGAATCTGGCGTCGAGCCGATCGGCGGAGCCTGGATTCAGTTCAACATCCGATATTATATGTTCGCCCTGGTCTTCGTCATCTTCGACGTAGAAACTGTCTTCCTATATCCTTGGGCGGTAGCTTTCAACCAGCTAGGACTCTTGGCTTTCATCGAAGCCTTGTTTTTTATCACGATCCTCGTTATTGCTCTTGTATATGCATGGCGCAAAGGAGCCTTAGAATGGTCTTAAGTTCAGACACATCACAAAAATCGCTAATTGTCAATCCGGCAGAGCGCCCGCAAGTCACATCCGAATTATCAGAGAACGTCATCCTAACCACGGTTGACGACATCTACAACTGGGCGAGACTTTCGAGTCTGTGGCCGCTGCTTTACGGTACGGCTTGCTGCTTCATCGAGTTTGCAGCTTTGATCGGTTCGCGCTTCGACTTCGACAGATTCGGCTTAGTACCCCGATCGAGTCCCCGGCAAGCCGACTTGTTAATCACCGCCGGCACAATTACCATGAAGTACGCCCCCATTTTGGTGCGGCTGTACGAACAAATGCCCGAACCCAAATATGTCATCGCGATGGGCGCTTGCACCATCACCGGCGGAATGTTCAGCGTAGACTCCCCCACAGCAGTCAGAGGCGTTGACAAACTGATTCCCGTAGATGTGTACATCCCCGGCTGTCCTCCACGTCCAGAAGCGATTATTGACGCAATTATCAAACTGCGGAAAAAAATCGCCAACGATTCTATGCAAGAACGTGGCAACTTGCTGCCCACCCACCGCTACTACACCAGACCCCACAAAATGAAAGTAGTAGATGACATTTTGGACGGCAAATATTTGTCAATTCCCGGCCGGATGGCCCCGCCGAAGGAATTGACTGAAGCAATGGGAATGCCAGTACCGCCCGCCCTGCTTGCAGGACAAAAACAGGAGGTACAACGTGGCTGAGACAGAAACCTCGATTGTTGAAGCTGGGAAGGTTTCTCAGTGGCTGACTCAAAATGGCTTTGAACACGAAGCTTTAGCGGCCGATAATTTGGGCGTGGAGATATTAAAGGTCGATCGAGAATTCCTAATTCCGATGTCAACAGCACTGTATGCCTACGGCTTCAATTATATGCAGTGCCAGTGCGCCTACGACCAAGGCCCTGGAGAAGATTTAGTCAGCGTCTACCACTTGGCTAAGCTGACAGATAATGCTTCCCATCCCGAAGAAGTCCGCGTCAAAGTATTTATCCCCCGCGAAGATCCCAGAGTGCCATCAGTCTACTGGATTTGGAAAGCAGCCGACTTTCAAGAGCGGGAATCCTACGATATGTACGGCATTGTCTACGAAGGACATCCGAATCTGAAACGGATTTTGATGAACGAAGATTGGGTTGGCTGGCCGCTGCGGAAAGATTACATTTCCCCTGATTTCTACGAATTGCAAGACGCTTATTAAGAGAGTTTTGCGAGGGCGGGTTTAGATCATAAAATTTGACTTTTGGGGTTAAGTTTTATGTGAAACTCGCCCTCTGTTTTTTGGCTAATTTTGATTTTTTAACCGCAGATACACGCAAACTCCCTATGACGACTCTGACCGCAGAAATTCTTTGTTCTGAGGCGGCAATATTTTCAGCCGCCGAGTCTCAACACCCGGAACCTCTGCTTTACGGCATCACAGACGGAAAGGCTGTTGGGACATATTTGGAGCAAAAGTTCAGACTCTATCTCAAGCAAAAATATGAATTTATAGATGGCAATTCAGCAAGCGGCATCGATTTCCCAGGGATATTAGTTGAGGTGAAGGTAACAAGCATTAGGTAACCGCAGTCGTCATGTCCTTTCAAATCTGCAAGGCAAAAGATTTTTGGGCTGGGATATTCACTGATTATCTTTGTTTACGAAAAGACAGACAACAGTACAAATCGAACTGCAACGCTGAATATTTTGCATACAATTTACGTAAGTGCCGAAAGAACAGCAGATTTTCAAATGACCCGTGGAATTCGCAATATTTTAGACAACGAAGGCAACAAAGATGATTTGCTGGCTTTTCTGCTTGACAAAAATCTACCAGTTGACGAAATAGAGGCAGATAAAATTGTAGGCGAAATCATGATAAATCCGCCACTACAGGGTTTTTTAACCATTTCTAATGCGTTACAATGGCGACTTCAGTATGGCAGAGTAATTGAGCGTGCCGGACAACAAGACGGCGTTATCGCAGTTTATAGATTTAACTCATGATTTCCACAGTTCGCAAAACCAAACTAGAATACGGTGATTTTCAGACACCGCTGGCATTAGCCGAGATGGTGTGTCGGAAATTGATAGAACTTGATGTTAACCCCAAAGTCATCATTGAGCCAACTTGCGGGATAGGTAATTTCATTAAAGCTGCTGCAAATTCGTTTCCATCCGCCAGCAAGATTATCGGGGTTGAAATCAATCAAAGTTATTTAATAGAATTAAAACCTAAGCATGAATTGTTGCAGGATAAAAGATGTGAGGTTAAACACGGAGATTTTTTTGAGTTTGACTGGACATCATTAATCAACCAATTTAATCATAGGGTGCTGGTACTTGGCAACTTTCCTTGGGTAACAAACTCACAACAAGGAACTATTGGCAGTAAAAACTTGCCGAAGAAAAGTAATTTTCAAAAGCACACTGGCTTAGATGCACTCACAGGTAAAAGTAATTTCGACATCTCAGAATGGATGCTGATTAAAGCGATTCACTGGTTGCAAAATCGTGACGCAACTCTGGCAATGCTTTGCAAGACTTCCGTTTCCAGAAAGTTATTGAACTACATTCATTCAAGAAAACTTAATCTCGCTAGCTGTGCAACTTACAAAATAGATGCTAAAAAGTATTTTGATGCAAATGTTGATGCCTGTCTGTTATTCTGCAAGTTTGACTCAAGCTCACAAAACTACTTCTGCGATGTATTTAGCAGTTTAGAAAGTTCTGACTGCCACCGAATCGGATATCACAACAATCTCCTGGTTAAGGATATAAACTCTTTCAGTAAATTGGGTAATTTATATGCGGTGAATTCAGGGGTAAAATGGCGATCTGGTGTCAAACATGACTGCTCGAATGTGATGGAATTTCGGAAAATTGATAATTTTTTTGTCAATGGATTTGGGGAAGCTGTCGAGATTGAGGAAACTTATCTATTTCCGCTACTTAAAGGATCGGATGTCGCTCAAAATCGGATTGATGCCACAAATCGCTATATTTTAGTAACTCAAAAATTTATTGGCGAATCAACCGAATATATCAGCCATATAGCTCCTAAAACTGGGTACTATCTCGAAAAAAACGCACAATATTTAGACAATCGCAAAAGCAAGATTTATCAACATAATCCTCGCTTTTCTGTTTTTGGAGTTGGCGATTATAGTTTTAAATTTTGGAAAATAGCCATTTGCGGACTTTATAAAAAATTGGATTTCAGATTGATCGGTGCAATTGCTGATAAACCTGTAATTTTTGATGATACTGTTTATTTTCTCAGCTTTGAAGACGAAGGAATCGCACGTAAAATTTTTAAGTTATTGAATTCACCTGCGGCAATTAGCTTTTATTCATCAATGGTATTTTGGGATGAAAAGCGCCCGATTAAATCTAGCATCTTAAATTGTCTCAATCTAACTATGCTGGAAGATTTGGAATCTTTAACCGCAGATGCACGCAGATAAACGCGGATGAGTACACACAGGGAGTAAGGTGTGCAGTGCGCGCCCTCCTACTATTTCCGACCGAAAACATAAAAAGTTGTGATATCGTTCCAAATTCCTTGCTCGGTTTGCAACGCTTCTATTTCAGCATCAAACTCAGCTTTGGCTTGCGCTAATTGCTCGGTTGAAAGTGTTGACAAAGGAGGCGGATACTGTCCGGGAGCCGGATGAAAACTTCCCGCCCACATTGCTTTTGCTTTTTCTAAACTGATATAGCTACCATCTCGATCAATTTTAAATTCTACATCCTTAAATCCTGCTTTTTCGAGCAAGCTGCGGCACTTTTCTACAGTACCTGTGGGTTGGCTCATTTTGAAGGAAATGCCGTATTTTTTAGCTACTTTCTGCGTCACAATTCCTCCCACAAAAGCGGTATCGGCAAAGGCTTGAATCCCTAGGATGCCGCCTGGTTTGAGAAATTGGTGCCAGTGGGTGAGGGCTGCGTGCAAGTCGGACATCCAAATAAAGGCAGAGGCACAAAATATGCGATCGCAGCTATTGACTGGAAAGTCGAGCGCTTCGGCATCTGCAAGTAGAAATTCGGTATTTTTGAGACTTAATTCTTGAGCTTTTTTTCTGGCTCGATCGAGCATTCCCGTTGCAATATCTATGCCTACAACTCGACCTTCTGACCCCACAAGTTGAGCTGCTGCGATCGCCACATGACCTGTTCCCGTTGCAATGTCTAAAATCTGGTGACCCAAACTCACTCCCCCGTATTCTACCAGACGGCGAGCAATCTGTAAATGCCAATCGCTATTGTCATAGGTTTGACTTCTGCTGCTGTACAAATCTGCTATTTCTTGCTTGTATTTGTTGAGTTCTGGTTGGTTGCTCATTCAGGTTTTGTTTGCTGTAGAAAATTACAGGCGTAGAAATTTACGCGCATCCCGCCTGTGCTGCGGAAGACACAGAAGGCTATAGATAATGTGTTAAATACCTTTTTCGGCAATTTCTAATTGTACCCCACGACCGGCTCAATTTCAATCATTGCGTAAAGCTGCGATCGGATCTAAGCGAGCCGCATTCCTGGCCGGCAATACTCCTGCTAATAGCCCGACGGTAAAAGATAGCCCAAAACCTGCTGTAATCGACCATACAGACACCACAAATGGAAATTTGAAGGCTGTCGCGGCCCCAAAGGCGATCGCAATTCCCAACCCAATACCCGCCGTTCCTCCCACGGTGGACACTAAAATAGATTCCGCCATAAATTGAATCAGAATTGCTGCATTAGTAGCACCTACCGCTTTGCGAATCCCGATTTCCTTTGTGCGCTCCACAACAGACACCAACATAATATTAGCAATACCGATGCCGCCAACAACCAAAGAAATTCCGGCGATCGATCCCACCATAACTGTAAATAAACCTATCACATTGCTGAAAGTATTAACAATCTCAGTTTGATTGACAACTCGAAAATCATCCGCTTGCGGCGGATAAATATTGTGGCGCAAACGCAGGATATTTTCAACTTGAAATTGAGCATCCGCTAAATCTGCTTCGCTGGCAGTTTCCAACCAAAAACCTGATATTGCAATCCCCGCCAAAGAATTTCTCCCCACAATCCGCGAAGACATATTTTTGAGGGGAATATACACTCTATCGTCCTGATCGGTTCCCCCTACAGACCCCTTAGTTTCCATCACTCCAATCACCTTGTAGCGGTTTCCCTGAATACGAATATCGGAGGATAGCGCATTAACTCCGGCTCCAAAAAGTTCGTCCCGCACCTTAGAACCGAGGACGACTACTGGCTCAGCAGCATTCAATTCATCCTCAGTAAAAAACCGTCCTTGTTGGGGTTGAATGTTCTTCACATCTGGATAGTTTAAATCTGTTCCTAAAATCGCAGTAAATGAATTTTGTCCGCCGTAAACGATTTGCACTTGGCGCTGCAAATAAGCGGTAATTGCTTTGACTGCGGGAGCTTGTTTGCCGATCGCCTTTGCGTCATCCCAAGTTAGGGTAGTAGCAGAACCGCTTCCCTGACTGACACCGCCCGATCGCGAAGCACCGGATAACACCAACAGCACATTTGTACCCAAAGATTTTAACTGTTCTTCTGTTGATTTTTGGACTCCTTGTCCTACCGAAGTAATGGCAATTACTGAAGATATCCCAATAATTACACCCAGCATGGTTAAACTGGTACGCAATTTGTTATTCCACAGCGCTTCTGTCGCCATGAAGGCGATTTGAAGGTTGGATATTTTCTTAATAGGTGGGCGAGTCTTTAATTTCATTAGGTAGTTGGGAATAGGTAATAGGTAATGGCTAAGTGAGGATTAAGATTTTTTTTTACCGCAGAGAGCGCAGAGAACACAGAGGGAGAGAAGAAAGAGATCGATATTTATGATGCCAACATATTTAATATGATTTATGCTCAATAATTAATCTGTGTTGTGCTTTCCTTCTTCATTTTTCCCACTAACGCAATCGCGTTCTACCACCTGGTTGCAAACCCGGTATCCCGCCCGATGGATTTTGCGATTTCGGCCGCAATCCGGCGGGTACACTAAGCAGCACTTTTTCATCTCCTTTCAAACCCGATCGCACTTCCGTCTTGTCATCCACCGTCATACCAGTTTTAATCGGCATAAAAGCAGGTTTGCCATCTTTTCCACCGGGAACAAATACCCCGGTTGCCCTTTGTTGGCGGACAATTGCCGCAGTGGGGACTACCAAAACATTTTTGAGCTCGCCTGCTTTAAACTCTACGTTGACATTCATCCCAGAACGCAGCATTTGTTTGTCATCAATAATTGCGGCTCTTACCTCAAAACTCGTCACATTTTGCTGGACGATCGACTGAGGGGAAATTTGAGTGATTTTACCGGCAAAGGTCTTTCCTGCAAAAGCATCGGCTTGAATAGACGCAGCTTGGCCGATCTGAATCTGAGCAATATTAGTTTCTGCTACGTTTGCGATTAATTGATTTTTTGAAGCTAAGGACAAAATCGAAGAAGAAGTCGCCGAAGAAACCGCACTTCCCGCCGTAGTTGGAGTCACAAAAGCGCCCGGATCTGCGTATTTGCGGGTGACAGTGCCGCTAAAAGGAGCCCGCAACACAGTGTCATCGATCAGGGCTTGAACGCTTTGCAGGCTGCCTTTAGCGGAGAGAACTTGGGCGCGGGCTTGGTCGATTTCTTCGGGGCGAGAACCGGCTTCTAGCAGCGCTAAAGCTTGCTGTTTTTGCTCGACAGCGGCGCGGGCTTGGGCGATTTCTTCGGGGCGCGCGCCCGATCGCACCAAGGCCAAAGCTTGCCGTTTCTGCTCCACTGCAGCCCGCCCTGCAGCGATATCTTCGGGGCGTGCGCCCGATCGCGCTAGGGCCAAAGCTTGCCGTTTCTGCTCCACTGCAGCCCTAGCTGCTGCGATTTCTTGGGGGCGAGCACCCGCTTTCAGCAAAGCTACAGCTTGTTCGGCTTGTCTGACTTGCGTGCCGGCTCGATCGCGCGCGGTGCGGGAATTGTTGACAACTTGTAAAGCAATCGCCCCAGCAGTATAAAGTTCTTGATTTCTCTGAAACTCTTCCTCTGCCTGATTTTCAGCGTATTCGGCATCTTTGAGTTTGGCACTTGCTTGGGCGATATCTTCAGGCCGATTTCCCTCAAGCAATTTTTGTAAATTTGCCTGTTGTTCTGCCACTTGTGCCTCGGCGACGACAATCTCCTGAGTTCGATTGCCATTGAGCAATTTTTGTAAATTTGCCTGTTGTTCAGCTAATTGCGCCTCAGCGACAGCAACATCTTGGGTTCGATTACCGTTGAGCAATTTTTCCAGACTTGCCTGTTGTTCTGATAAAACTGCCTTAGCCGAAGCAATATCTTGGCTTCGATTACCGTTGAGCAATTTTTGCAAGTTTGCTTCGGCGGCTGCGAGTTGTCCGCGAGTTTGAGTAAGTTGGCCTTGGAGGTTGGAGTCGTCCATGTAGGCGAGAATCTGCCCTTTTTCAACGCTATCTCCTTCGTTGACAAGCAAACTTTTGAGCATTCCTGAAGTTTTGGGACTGACGTTGACGGAACGTTCCGGCACAATCGTGCCGTTTGCCGAAATTGTAATCGGCAGGTTGAGCCTTTCTACAGCAACGGTTTTTTCCTTGCGCCCGGTTTCGCTACGCTGTTGGACTGCGAATTGGCTGTAAGCTGTGTAGCCTGCTCCTGCCAGCAATCCGGTGGCGAGAAGCCCGCCCAGCCAGGGAGTCAGCTCTTTTTTAATGTGAAAGTTTTTTACAAGGTACATATTCTAAAAAAGTACATATAGATTAGACCTGATGGGTCTGTCTGTTATTTAGACCGATCGCGCACACTAAAGGTTCAATGGCAGCGTGCTGATTTTTTTGTGGCTTTTAATGCTTGCGGGCGATCGTCCCAGAAATCAGTAGAATTCATCAGTTAAAAATTTTGGGCGATCGGCAAATCACCCAATCTGACGCAGCCGAATCAACTTAAAAAGTTAAATACACAACTTGGGAGAATGTAACTACTCTAATCCAGATTGCTGCAACGCTTGTGCTAGCAAATCTACAACCTTTAGACATTCCCCCCATTCGTTTAAATAATTAAAATTTAGCCGATCGCCCTGTACCTTCACAACACCCAATACATCTTTCCACTGCCTTTTAAAAACAGCCCCATTCTGTTTATAGAAACAGAGTTTTTGCAGAATGATATCTTCGGCTGAATAAATATAAATTCCTCGCTCCGATCCAGCACTCGTAACGTGCAACTGGCGGCGGTTCATCACAGAAACCGAAAAAGGATCGTCATTACTCATTACAAAAAAATGAGCCTTTTCAATGGCAGGCAAATAAATCACATTAAAAGACGATTTGCGAGGTAAACTTTTAGATCTAAAAACTGCTTCAAATACCGCCGATTCGCTAATATAAAAATCGTCGGACATGGCGCAGATTAGTTGTGCCGCTTGCTGTGGCAAAATATTAATTATCAAATCTAAATTTTTTGTAGCTCTGTTTTCTCCCAGCAAAGAACTTGCCACAGAGCCACCAACTAAATAGGAAATGCCTAACGGTTCCAGAATATCGGCTATTTTTCGCGCCAACCAAATTGGATTTTGAATCACCAAATCACCCCAATTATAAGTATAAAATAAAATATTTATCCAATCAGAACCCAAGCGCCGTTTAATAAATTCCTGCCTTTTAAATACAGGATTTGCACTCTTGTACTGGCTTTCTATTCCCGATATTGCTAGGCTCCGCACGGCTCGATTAAAGTCGATGGCGAGAGTTACTTTTGCTTGGGGAGTCAGCCGCTGCAACAGTTAAAACATCAGCAATTCGGCTTCTATACTGGTACCAAATAATTGCGGTTTGTATCCATATCTGACTTGAGTTACTGGGATTAACATCAATTTTTTTGTGCAGTAAACTTAGATCGCACGCGATCGATTACCATAACAAAAACGGTTTGTCGTGCGGACTTCAATCCGCTTTCTGTCCCAGAACCCAAGTTCGCACGCGCGATGGATTTTTATGGCGGTTCATCCATATAATATGACATTTTTGCAAAAACTCTTGGATTGTATAAAACCGCAAATAAACGCAGATAAACGCAGATATCTTTTAGACAAACTAAGTTCCAGAGTCTGCTTGAAAGTTTGTTTTACCCTTGAAAAGTTTGGCTTGCTGGGAAGTTAAACAGGGGAATATTGGATCGAACATTCAATAGAATGAGAGCCTCCGGATCTGCGTTACCAGGCTCTGCCTGGTAACGAGTAATATCAAATCCGGTAGCATCGGAATGATTCAGATATATATTCTCGGACTCTGTGTACTCTGTGTTCTAGCGCCGGTTAAAGCATTCCGATGCAAGCGAAAACGATATAATACCATTTTTATAAAGATGTGCTGATGAAGTCTTAGCCCCCCCCGATGCTTTGGGGGAGTTGGGGGGGGTAATATCTAGCGCTACTTTATGAAATTGGTATAAACTCACAAATTTTTCAACAAACAGCCATCACGCCCAATTCCTGGATCGCCGCCTCCGGGCCAACCAGAGAAATATACGGTTCGATGAAGTATTTCTTAGCAGCTTCCTGAGCTTGGGCTGTCGTAACTGCAGCAATTTCTGCTTGAAATTGCTCGTCAAATTTAATTCCCAATTCCAAAATTTCGTACCAGCCTAAAACTTGGGCAATTTGCGAATTAGTTTGTTTTCCTAAAGCATATTGACCAAGCATTTTATTCTTGCAATCTTGCAATTCTTCTTCGCTTAGTTGGGTATTGGCTAGCCGATCGACCTCAGTACGCAATCCTTCAAAAGCTGTCACCGTATTTTCCGGTGCTGTACCCATGTACGCGACAAACTGAGCCGCGTCTAGGCGTGTCGCGTAGAGGGCGGAAACGTCGTAAGCTAAACCCCGTTTTTCCCGCAATTCCACAAACAACCGGCTCGACAAACCGTTACCCAAATAGGTATTGAGCAACTTAATTGCTGCGTAGTCGGGATTTTTTACCGAGGGTGCAAGGTAGCCGAGCAAAATCACTGATTGCTGGGTATCTTGCGCTTTAGCTACGGTTTGAGGGGAGGGCGTGAGGGGGGAGAAGTTTAAGGTGGGTAGGGGTGTTAAAGGTGCTTTCCAGGAGCCAAACGTGCGATCGATCAGGGCGATCGCATCTTCGGTCGATATTCTGCCGGCTACAGAAATAACTACATTGTCGGGACGAAAATAGGTTTTGTGGAACTGTTCGAGATCGTTTCTGGTAAGCTTTGACATCGTAGCTTCCGTGCCCAAGGTAGAGAAAGCGTAGGGATGTTCTTTGTACATCGCCTGTCGCAATTGCTCGAAGGCGATCGCAAATGGCTGTTCTTGCTGCGATCGAATTGCTGATATGGCGATGCGGCGTTCGAGTTCGACTTCAGCTTCCGGGAAAGTGGGCGATCGCATCAATTCCGCCGCCAATTCCAAAATGTCTTGAAAATCGGCAGCAACCGTCTTCACACTAACTAAAAAATAATCTGTAGTCGAGTCTGTACCCAATCTCGCTCCCACCGATTCTACACGTTCGGCTATTTCCAGCGAAGAATGGCGATCGGTTCCCTTAGTCATTACCGCCGACAGCAAATGACACAATCCTGCTTGTTCGGGCTGTACGCAGCGACTACCGGCCCGCAGGAATATCCTAGCTGAAATAATATCTGCGGCTGGATTTTCTGCTGCTAAGACAACGATACCGTTATCTAAAATAGTGCGCTGGATTTCATTTTTCATCATTAATTTAGTTGATAATTGGGAATTGGGAATGTGTAATTGGGAAAAAGATAAGTTGGAATTACTCGATCGGCATTTTGCTATTTTCCATTTGGATCTTGTCACAATCGGGACTTACGCACGGGTGCTCAGAAACCGGGTTTTTCACGAAAAGACGCGCTGTAGTTCACAGATGAAGTAAAAAAACCGGTTTCTTTGATAGTGGTGCGTTCCAGACTGATGCTGTCAGACCGGCTAGGGTTGGACGCACAATATCTAAATGTAACAAAATCTACTCGATCCGGCTGCGCCGCCAGCACAAAAAACCCCGCACAAACAAACATCTATCCGGTACAAAAGATATTAGACCTTTTTTGCAAAATCGGAAAATACCCTGAAATCATCTGGGTGAATCAGTGTTTATCTGTTTGATATCTGCGGTTTCTCTATCGAGTCCGTGACTTCTCCTGTGAAATCTGAAGTCTATTGATATTCACTTGCTTAACAATCAAACAGGCTTGAGCACCACAGCCGCGTAGCGACGGGGAGATAAATATTGTTGAGCTAGGCGCTGCAGGTCTAATGGTTGAAATGCTTTAATCGTGGTGGGATAGCTGAGCGCTAATTCGGCAGTGGCGATCGTACTGTAATATCCGTAAAGACCGGCTAACTGTCCCGGCGTTTCGATCGAAAAAGCAAAGTCATTGCACAGCAAACGCTTACAGCGCATCAGTTCTGCCTCCGAAACCGGCTCAGATTGCAATTCCCAAAGCCGATCGCAAATCCGAGCTTCCACCTGTTCGATATCATCCGCTTCCAAGACTGCACTAATAGTAAACAAACTAGATTCTCGTTGTAGCGAGAAAGAGCTTTCTATCGCCTCTACCAATTGTAATTCTTCGCGCAGTTCCCTGACCAAACGCGAAGTCCGCCCGTCTGCGAGCAACACTGAGAGCAAATCTAAGCCGCAAGCATTTTGCAACTGTTCAACTCCCGGCCCAGTCCAGGCCATCATCAGCCGCCCTTGTTCCAGTCGGGGGATGCGGAGTTCCTGACGGCGGATTTCTACCAGCGGCGGTTCCGCTTCTGCTGCAAATTTGGGACATTCCCACGGATCGGAAAATTGATCGAATGCTTTCTCTGTGATGTCTCTGGCTTGTTGTTCATCAATTCCCCCGACTATCACCACAGTCATATTATCCGGCTGATAGTGCCACCGATGAAAACACCGCATTTCGTGGGGAGTTCGCGACATCAGCAACTCTTCGGTTCCTAATACCGATCGCCTGTAGGGATGTCGCTGGTAAACTGTTTCCATCAATGCTTGGAAACCCAGCCAATCGGGACTGTCTTGAGCTTGGCGGATTTCTTCGAGCACCACATCTCGTTCGCGATCGAATTCTGCATCGGGAATCGCAGCGCGCAGCAGCAATTCTGCCAGTGGCTGCGCCGTTTCTGCTAAATAATCAGCCGCAGAGTTGACGAAAAAATGGGCGTAGTCGTGACTTGTAGCTGCATTGGCGACACCGCCGCGATTTTCGATTACCCGGTCAAATTGTCCTGGGGCGATCGAATCCGTCCCTTTAAATATCATGTGTTCGAGAAAATGAGCCATTCCCGACCAAGCATCGGTTTCCCGCGTAGCGCCAGCCCTCACCCACACGTCTAGCGCAACCACAGGTGTGGCCGGCATCCGTTGGTGAATGACCGTTAACCCATTGTGCAGCTTCCAGACATTGGCTGGGAACTCTAAAGCAGCGAGCAGTTGAGACAAGCTAGTTATTCTTAAACTTTAGTTAACTTCGGCTGCAACTATGGTAGCGCTTTACTGATTTGCGATCTGGATTAATTGATACAAAACTCAGTTGACTGTTGGCTGTTGGCTGTTGGTTGTTGGCTGTTGGCTGTTGGCTGTTGACTGTTGGCTGTTATTAAGGGTAATTTTGGCTTTTTTTTAAAACGACCTTAGCCTTAATCTATTATCATTTCTTGGGTTAAAAGTCAATAGGTTGCGCGGGATATTAATGAATCAGTCGGGAGAAAGAGGAAGCGATCGGAATATTCCAATAAATTAAAAGATATCAGAACACGAAAGAACACTAAAGACATCGAGAGGAGACACGACAGATGGTAGCTACCTTAGAAGATACAAAGCGCCAAGCGATCGCAACTAAATTAGCAGACATGAAAGCAGTGCAAAATCTGCTAATTGCTAACGAACAATTGTTTATCAATTCCTGCAACGATTCCGAACTGTGCGATCGCTTCCGCGATATGCTCGAAGACGATCGCAAAAACTTGGGCGTACTGGAAACTACGATCGTCCAATACGGGGTTCAAAGTGAACCCAAAGAAACCACCACAAAAATGATCGAAGCAGTTCACAAACTAATGAAAGGTTCTGAACTCACAATGTTTGAAAAAGTGGGTCAGCACGAACTGCTCAAACACCAACAAACAATGGCCGGAATGTTAGTTCACAAAGCCGCTCAAGTAGTCGGCGCAGACATCGAAGCAGCCATTACTCCCCTCAACACAGTTAACTTTGAAAACCGCGCTCACCAAGAACAACTCAAAGGAGTTCTCGAAATTTTGGGCGTGCGCGAACTCACCGGAAAAGACCCCGACCAAGGCGTTTGGGCTCGCGTCCAAGATGCTGTAGCTGCTATGAGCGGCATCATCGGCGGTGCTGTCACCCGCAGCAAAGATGAGATGAACATTGTCGAAATTATCACAATGGATCACCGCAAAGTCGATACCCTATTTATGGAAATCGAAAAAACCGACGAGCCTCAAAAACTGCAAGAATTCTTCGGTCAAATTTACAAAGACTTAAGCGTGCACGCAGAAGCCGAAGAACAAATAGTTTATCCAGCAGTTCGCAGCTACTACACCGATACCCAAGAACTGTACGACGAGCAAGCAGAAATGAAGCAAATGCTCGCCAAAATCAAGGCAATGAACCCCAGTTCTGCGGATTTCAAAGCTCAAATCAAACAGCTTAAAACAGCGGTTCAGGATCACGTCAAGCAAGAAGAAGGCGATATGTTCCCTCAAATTCGCCGCAACCTGAGCGAAGCCCAAATGGAACAAATGGCTACTCAATTCAAAGAAGCAAAAAGCACGATTCAGCAAGAAATGGCTAAGATGAGCTAATTCAGCAGTAAGCTAATTTCCACTCTAGCAAAACTAGAGGATAGTTAAACTGCAACCTATAAATCCCGCTACCAAGGTGGCGGGATTAATGTTTTTTGTGGAAAACAATATATTACTTGTAGCGGCGGGTTTCACGACAGATTTTTCGGGTAATTAAAGAGATAAATAAACCCGCCTTTTTCCTTATTTGGTTGTGGGGGCGGGTTTATTTGTTTGGTGAATTTTATCAAAGATTGTTGGTAAAACCCGCCCCTACGAGCATCGGAATCGAGAAGATTCTATCCGTTAATCACAGAGCCGCCGTTGGGGTGCAAAATTTGACCCGTCATGTAAGACGAATCTTTTGAAGCTAAAAACACGTAACAGGGAGCAACTTCATCGGGTTGACCGGGGCGTCCCAAGGGCGTGTCTGCACCAAATTTCGCAACTTTTTCTTCGGGAAAAGTTGCAGGAATTAGAGGTGTCCAAATCGGGCCGGGGGCGACTCCGTTGACGCGAATTCCTTTCTCAGCTAAACTTTGAGACAAAGAGCGGGTAAAGGCAACAATTGCTCCTTTTGTGGAGGAGTAATCTAGCAATTGTTGGTTGCCTTTGTAGGCGGTGACTGAGGTAGTGTTGATAATTGCACTTCCTTCTTTGAGGTGTTTTAGAGCGGCTTTTGTGAGGTAAAACATTGAGAAAATGTTGGTGCGGAAGGTGCGCTCTAATTGTTCGGCGGTGATGTCTTCGATGCTTTCTTGGGGATGCTGTTCGGCGGCGTTGTTGACGAGGATGTCGAGGCGGCCGAATTCTTTAACTGTTTGTTCTACAAGGTTTTGGCAGACGCTTTCTTCGCCGATGTCGCCGGCGATCGCAATACAGCGGCGGCCGAGTTGTTCGATCGCCCCTTTAGTCTTTTTAGCATCTCCATCTTCGTTGAGATAGCCGATCGCCACGTCCGCCCCTTCCTTAGCAAATGCCAGGGCCGCGGCGCGCCCGATACCGCTGTCTCCGCCGGTAATTAAGGCTACTTTGCCGCGCAGTTTGTCGCTGCCGCGATACTCGGAGGCAAAGGATTCAGGTTGCGGAGTCATTTGAGATTCGATGCCCGGTTGCTGTTCTTGATGTTGAGCCGGATTGGTTTGTTGTTGAGCTGGCATAACATATTCCTCTAAGTTCTACCTTCATAAATAAAGGTTTTTTCGAGGTAGCGAATCCTTCTTTTTGCCGATCGCACTCTACGACTAAAGACAGTTTGGGCGATCGGCACCCGCTTGTTAGGATCTTGACTAGCATCCAGTCGCGATTTCCGTAGGGACTCGGGTCACCAACAATACCGACCAATAATTGAAAATCTCAAAAAGCCTTCCCAAGCCTGGATATTACCGTAGTTCGATCGGACTTGATATAAATCCTAAAGGTATTTATGCAAAAGTCGCGATCGCAGCAAAATGCACCCCAAAATCATGTTTTGAGGTGCAGTTTAAACCAGCTAGCTGCTAATTGCTGAGTCTCAAACTAGAGAATCCAATTAACCTTAAAACAGCGGAGTCGAAGTTGGAGCGCCCAACAGTAATTTAGGTTCATCGAGCTTCTGAGCTTCTAAAAACGTGACAATTGAAGCTTCCGCCGCGTCTTTCAACCCGTTGAAGTCAAAGCTACTTACGCCTGCAGTTTCAGGAGCGAGCAAGCTATCGACACTGCTCGCTTGCACCACAGCGGAACTGCCGCCGTTGGTCAAAGGATCGATGCTAGCAGCAGCCACACCCGTGTCGCCAGTCAACAAATCGAGGCTAGAACCAGTTACAGTTGCCGCTGGTAGAGGCACCGAAGGCGAAGTATTCGGGCCTGGCACGTTAAAGGTAACAGGATTGGGCCCGGTTGGGATCGGGAACGGATTTTGAACGCTCGGATCGAAGACTTCCAAAACCGAGTAGTTCTCAGGGAACAAATTGGGAAATACAGCAATCCCGTTAGCATCCGTTCTTACCAGAGGTTCAGTTGCCGGATCGTAGCGGCCGTTCTTATTCAAATCCAGAGTAAATGGGATATCGACCAAGGGCGGTTCGCCTGAATCTTGTGTGCCGTCGCGGTTGTCGTCTCGGAATTTAGGAACCCGTAGGTCATAGGTGCGAGAGTTGCCAATCAAAGCGCAGGTAAAAGTTTGATTGGGGCCCAGAACAATATTCAGCGCTGGAGTCGTCTGGAAGAAACCAGGAGGAGGTACTTCTCGAAGGTTGTAAGTACCCGGAGTCAAATTGTTGAACGCAAAGCGACCAAACTGATCGGTAGTCGTAGTGGCTTCCCCTGCATCCAAAGCACCGTTGTTATTCGTATCGAGATAGACAGTAACGTTGGGAATCGCCGGTTCATTTCCGTCTCGATAGCTGTTGAGGTTAAAGTCCTCGAATTTGCAACCGGTGATGTTGCTGTTCGGCGTGTTGGCAAAGGTAACGTTAGCGTCCTGAGTGCTCAGAGTCACGGGAACAGCAACAGATGTAGAAGGCGAGAAACCAGCCGGTACGACTTCTCGCACGGTGTAACTGCCCGTTGCCAAGTTGGTAAATGCTCCTCTTCCTTGGGCATTAGTCTGTATTTGTTGTTCTCCGGTGTCAGCAACCCCATTATTGTTGGTGTCGATGAAGACGTTAACACCGCTAAGAGGTGCTTCACCCTGAATTGGCTCGTAGCGACCGTTTCCGTTCAGGTCATTGTATTTGAATACAGTGATGTTAGGCCGAGTGTTGCCCACACCAGCATTCGTTCCAGCGCCAGTATTAGCTCCCACAGGAGTAAAGGTAAGTGCCGGTGAGGGGTTAGTCGCTGGGAAAGCCAAAGGCGTGTTCGCAAAAATTGGTCGTACACCCGTTGCTGCAATAGAACTTTCCCCAGCCTGTTGAATGCCGTCGAAGTTGTTGTCTACGAATTTAGGGTCGTTTGGTTTCAGCGTATAGGTTGAGTCTGCTACTAACAGCGGTTGCTCTCTGCTGATCGAGGCTTGGAACCGTGCCTGCGGCCCTGGTGCAGAAACCTGAACGGGGTTGGGAGTGGTGGATACTGGAGCATTAAGGTTGCCGGGAGGAATGTTAGGCCCACCTACTTCGCTCAGAGAGTTTATTGGAAATACTTCCAAAACTGAATAATTTGCCGATCGCAAATTTTTAAAGGTAGCCACTCCGTTGACATCGGTGATGGCAACTGGTTCAGCGGAGGCTCCATCCCAGCGACCGTTCCCGTTCAAATCTAAAATGAAGGGTACGTTAGCAATGGGGGATTCCAAAACTCCACTGACCACATTTCGCGTGCCGCTGCGGTCTAGGTCCCGAAATTTGTTAATTTCAATTTGATAGAGCGGAGTGTCACCAACTTGAGCGCAGGCAAAGGTTTGGCCGGCGGCTACCGTTACGTCGAGTACGGGAATGTTGTTGGGTGGGGTGCTTTGGGGGAAATCTTGTGTTTCTAAAGGTTCTGCGGTCGGACTGTTAAGTCTTAGTCCGTTTGCATCAACTTGTGATGCGATCCGTTCTTCCCGAACTTTGTAGGTTCCGGGCGCTACGTCAAACGACCACGCACCATTTTTGTTTGTTAGGGTGTTGGGTTCGCCTGCATCGCGTTGGCCGTTGCCATTTATATCAAGATATATCCTGACATTTTTAATGCCCGGTTCATTCCCGTCTCGAAAGCCGTCGCCATTTACGTCTAGGTATTTGCATCCAACGATCCGGCTGCCCACAACTTGGGTGTTGCCAAAGAAAACGTTGGCGTTTGTGTTTCCAACAGTTACAGCGAGGGGATTGGGAGTCGTACTACGGAAACCTGCGGGTACTGTGGTTTCTGTGAGTACGTAGTTGCCGGGAACAAGATTTATGAATGAGAACCCTCCGTTGGCGTTTGTCAGTACGGAGACATCCCCTGCATCTAATGTGCCGTTGCTGCCGACGGCAGGTTCGAGGAGAATGGGGACGTTTGCCAGACCCGGTTCATTTGCCTGTCTGATCCCATCCGCATTCAAGTCATTGAACTTGATCCCTAAAATTGCCGGGCCTGCATTCCCAACCTGTAATTGCTGGGCAATCCGCTCTTCGTTAGTTAAATCTGCCATGATTTCTCTCCTTCACACCTAAATCCACGTTAATTACAGACTACTGTATGGGTTTGTCAATAGCTGAGTAGCTTTTGCTAGTCGCTGACAATTGCCACTCGATTTTACATACGTCTGCGCTTGAGGTAATGTTCCCCATCTCACACAACAATGCCTCAAGCTTTGTCGCTGGCAAGTATATCAGGTTTTGAAGAACCCTGGCAATTTGAGGGCAACCTCTTCAAGATTTGCACGCCTTCTGTGTCCCTACGTACTTGCTGTTTCGAGCTTTAAAAAGGCTAAGACTTAGTGTTCTCCCCGATATCTAGTCAGGCTGAATCATTCAGGTTTGTCAAGGTTCGCTGTGAAGAGGCGATCGCAGCCTCTGGGATTGCCAACCTGAAAAAACTTTAGACCGATCGAGCGATCGGACTCGAACTGACTTGCTTTGCCTGGAAATATGTCGGTCGGCGTTGGGGAACTGTCTGATAGTTTCTCACTCACGATCGATCCTACAGCCTCTGAATCTTGCACCCAATATACAAGCCTGCTTCGGAGTTGCCGGAACTTAGGCTTGAGTGTTGGAGGTTGCCAACAATACGGTATCACGCGATCGCCCTTTAACCACTTCCTGATTTTGATCTGCTGTTTGGCATTCCGGCGATCGAGCTTTTTTTACACTACATCACCGACAAATCCCTCGCACCCGACGGCACGAAAGAGTTTCCGAGATTCCAATTAATTAATTCGTTTTTATTGACAAATTCACCCACTTGTGCATTTAGCTCCCGACCGACATTCTGTTGCACCAAGTTAGGAAGATTGCCTAAACTCGCCGCTTGTCGATCGACCAAAAAATCACTAATTGGATAAATAGCACGACCAGCGCTCGAAAGCAAGCTATCCGCCGCCATCAAAGCCTCCGGTTCCGCCCCCGCAGAGTTGCCCCCATCCGTCAGCGAGTCGCCATTCAAAGATTTAGCCGATCGACCCTCAGCCTCTCCCGTCAGCAAATCGATACTGCTACCCCGAACATCTGACGAGACAACAACCACCGCAGGCGGAGTCGTTTGAATGAAGCCCGGAGGCTGAACTTCCCGGATTACGTAACTACCTACCGGAACGTTGCGGAAACTGTAATTCCCCTGACTGTCGCTCAAGGTACTCGCTTCGCCCGGATCTAAACTGCTGTTGTTGTTGAGGTCGATGTAAATTTGGGTATTGGCGATCGGCGGTTCCCCGGCATCGAGGCGACCGTTGGCATTAAAATCGTTAAACTTCACACCGCTAATCGTCCCCGTTACCAACACGTTACCAAAGCTGAGGTTAGTCGCATTTGTGCCGTTACCCACGGTAATCGGAGTCGGACTTGGCGTAGTTTGTCGAAAACCGGGCTGCGGGACTTCCCTCACGAAATAAGTGCCTTGGGGCAAGTTGATAAAAGAGAAATTGCCTTGGGGGTTGGTTAAAGTCGAAGGTTCGTTGGGATCGTTAGCGTTGTTGTTGTTGAGGTCGATGTAGATGGGCCAGTTGGCAACTCTCGGTTCCGTCGGTTCGTTGATACCGTTAGCGTTGAGGTCGTTGAACTTGAAGCCGCTGATGCTGCCGGTGGGGAAATTGTTGCCGAAGTTGACGCCGACAGCGTTAGTGTTGCCCGTAATGTCGATCGCCCCTGGATTTGGCGTAGTCTGAACCCATCCGGGCTGCTGAACTTCCCTCACCAAATAGCGACCGGGGGAAACATTGCCAAAAGTGTAGTTACCTTCCGGGTTAGTGATGGTATTCGGTTCGCCCGGATCGAGGCTGTTGTTGCCGTTGAGGTCGAGATAAATTTGCCAGTTAGCCAGAGGCGGGTCAGTCGCGTCTCGGATGCTGTTGGCATTCAGGTCATTGTACTTAATACCGCTGATGCTGCCGACAAAAAAGACATTGCCAAAATTGACGTTGTTGATATTGGCATTGGAAGTAACCTCAATCGGGCCAGGGTCTGGCGTAGTTTGGATAAAACCCGGTTGCTGGACTTCTCTCACCAAATATGTGTCTGCGGGAATATTGACAAATGCGTAATTGCCTTGAAGGTTTGTAACAGTAGAAGGTTCGCCGCCGTCGAGCCTGTTGTTACGGTTGAGGTCGAGATAAATTTGCCAGTTAGCTAGGGGTTGTTCCCCTGGGTCTTGGCTGCCGTTGCTGTTGATGTCGTTGAATTTTGTCCCGGCGATCGTCCCGGCGTTGAAGTTGTTGCCAAAATTGATATTGCCAGCAAAAGTCCCGCTGTTAATCGTGATGGGCGCGGGATTGGGCGTAGTTTGGCGAAAGTTCGGCTGCTGGACTTCCCTAACTTGGTAAGTTCCAGGCGGCAGGTTGACGAAGGTGTAGTTGCCTTGGGCGTTGGTGAGGGTGGAAGGTTCATTAAAGTCAAATCGATCGTTGTTGTTGAGGTCGAGGTAGATTTGCCAGTTAGGAATTGGCACTTCTGGGAGATCCGGGCGGCCGTTGGCGTTGAAGTCGTTGTATTTATTGCCGCTGATGCTGCCGACTTGGAAGTTGCCGATGTTGACATTGCCGATGTCTATTTGGCTGGCAGTTCTGGTGGGGATGGTGGATTCGGTCATGGTGTTGCTGTGGCCCAATGAACGCAATTCAATGTTTGCTCTACGGCAATCTAGCAGTTTTTTTGCCAATTGCAGCTATTTGAGGGGATTAATTTTTTGATCGGAGGGAAGCGCTGAGAATCAAAAATGCCCCATTCCCCATTCCCCATTCCCCATTCCCCATTCCCCATTCCCCATCCCTCCGCTTCGCTCCGCCCAATTTTGGCCAGATTTGATGTACGATCGCCAAGAGTTGTGCAGACAGAGGTCGAATTTTCCATGTCCCGAAACCAGACAGCACGCTGGAATGAAGCTCGCGAGGTTCTGAGTTGGCCCCTAGGCTGGGGTTTGTGCGGTTTTTTGGCAATAAGTTCGATCGCCTCCACTCCTGCTGCTGCACAGCTACGGGCCTCCGAACCCGCTAACAATAATAGCTCGATCGCCCAAACAGCCCAAACAGGTGCGATCGTCCGTCCGGCCATTAAATTGGGCAGCCGCGGCTCGGAAGTGCGCGAACTTCAAGCTGCTCTTGCATTGTTGGGATTTTACGCTGATAGTGTAGACGGGATTTTCTCGCAAAGCACCGCTAAAGCTGTGTCTCAGTTCCAGCAAGCAGCAGGCATCGCCCCAGACGGTATTGTCGGTCAAGATACTTGGAACCGGCTGTTTCCTGCGACTCCTGGGGCGATCGAAAGCCCGATCGCCAACAATCCTGCAACGGCAGAAAACTCAGAGATTAACCCACAACCGCAGCCCACCAATTTTCCGGTTTTGAGAAGAAGAATGCGGGGCCCGGCGGTCAGAGATTTGCAAGAACGACTGCGGGCGAAGGGATTTTTGCGCGCTAGTGCTGACGGCGTGTTCGGGGCGGAAACTCTAGCTGCTGTCAAGGCTGCTCAGCTACAATATCAACTACCAGCAGACGGCATTGTCGGCCGCGCTACTTGGGAAGCTTTGCTGCGCTGAAAGCCAGCAAATACTGTCGGATATAGCATTTCTCAGAAAGATGAGCTGTCGCTGGCCCGCGCAGGGCATCGGCCCGCGCAGGGCATAGGCCCGCGCCGGGCATACCTCACTTTCTTGACAACCGCTATATGCACATGGCGCGATCCTCTGCGAGGGCTAACGGGCGATCGTACAAATTGTTAAGTCCATCAACCTAATTAAACATACAGTCTGGAACTCTAAAAAGCCTGCTGTATATACCTTCTTCCTGATGACGCTGTACGGAAAGCTCCGAGGCGACAGCAAAACATGACGTTGGACTAATGACTAATGACTAATGATTAATGACTAATGACTAATGACTAATGACTTAAAAAGTGTCAAGTTTAGTAAAGAAAGTATTGTCATGGCGGAAGTTGGTGTTATGTTAAATACATGAGGGGCAGAACCAAGAAGCAAAAAAAACTTGGATAAAAAATTTGAAATTAGAGTATTTGTCCCGATCGACTCTAGTTCGCAGGCCATGCCTGAATCGTATAGTTTATTAGCAAAGAAAGGTTGATCTTGCGATCGAGATTTGTGAAATAGCTTGAGGCGATTTGAGAAATCGAATGTCAACAAGTTAGAATGGCGATCGCGCAGTCAAACACAGAAGTCTGCATAGGCTCCGCTATTAGCTATATCGCCCGCAGAGCAATTGCCAAAAAGTAAACTTTAGTAGTAGTTTTGCTGGATTTCAGCACAGCTAAAAACCCACTTGAATCAATTTAACTCACAAATGTTTTAGGGTCTGGCATCCGATATGCTAGGCCCTAAAATTTTGCGTGCAGTTGGCAGTTGGCAGTTGGTGGTTGGCAGTTGGTGGTTGGCAGTTGGTGGTTGGTGGTTGGCATTAGCTAATAAGCTGTTGCGGCATTTAAACTGTATATCAAAAAACAATAAAACAATGAGTGGGGTGTCCCGCCCTGAATATGCAATGTTTATTTGCGCTACACGTTACAGCTTAATAATATCGTTTCCGGCTGCATCGTCAGGTGATAAATTAGAGGGCAATTAATGAAGGATTTTTACAAATCACCACCTATCTCGGTGCAATTTTCAGTTATTCGATTCACAGTCAACAGTCAACAGTCAACATCATGAGGAATGCAACCGGAATTGATGATATAACAACAAACAACTGCCAACTGACTACTGCCAACTGCCAAGCCCATTTCATTTAATATCTTCAATGCGAGCATTCAAGCCGTTAACGGTGAGAATTTGGAGCAATTCGTCAGCTTTTTCGCGCTCCCGAAAAGCACCGGCTTGCATCACAGATCGCCCGTTGGTAAAAGTCCGAAAAGCATCGGGAACCAAGGAGAGTATTTTTTGTCTGTCGTTTGAACTCTGGGCATCCACCACAACTCGATACCGGAAACCCAAAGCAATAGCTCGATCGAATGACGGCAAATTCTCCAAACCTGCCACAGAATTCCCCCCTAAAATAGCAGGTACGTAGCCGCCCCTCCCTAGAGGAATGTTGCGGCCAGGAACCGGCAATTTACCCTCGGAAGAAACCGAACTAGAACTATCAAAATTGGGCGAAATTATTGGTTGCTCTACTGAACTTTCTCGAACAGATCGAGCATCGGGATCTGGTACGGGAATTGCGATCGCCCCTGGAACAATCGATGCAGCAGTGGCATTTATCGGAGCAATTTCTTGCCGCAACTGAGGGTTAGGCGACCTCATGGAAACAGGCTGTGGTGGCACAATTAGCGCTCTTTCAACTTGGGGAGTTAACCGCCCCGGAGTGTAAACAGGGAGAGAAGTTTCAGGGCCGCCGATACTCGCAGATCGATCGGACGTTAGCAGCAAACCACGGCCCGCAATGGGCGCAGGCGGGCTAAAAGTTCCAGCCACAGCTACCGAACCCGTCGTGCGATTGCTCAACAATTGATTGCCGTAAGCTGGGATTACTTGACCTTTCGCCGCATTATTGACATCGTACTGACCGTTGTTGCGAATGACATTACCCCCCGGTTCGGCAGCAGTTCCCAAATCCGGCAGAGCTCGGGCGATCGCCACAATTCCGTCCCGCTTGTTGCTTTCGATATAATTGTTACGCAGCACCGGTCTAGCATCAGCTTGCACCACTACGCCGTCCTTATTCCGAGTAATTTTGTTACCGATCAGCAGAGGCGAAGCGTTCTGCGCTACATTCACGCCAAATCCAGTGTCTTCAAACACATTATCTCGAACTTCCGGCCGGGAACTGCCAAAAATCGTAATCCCGTTAGCTCCATTTTTCGAGAAAACATTGCCGCCAATCGTCGGCCTTCCAGTTCCCACTACCGAAATCCCGTCGTGAGTGCTCCCCGAAAAAGTATTGTTGACAACCGTCGGAGAACTCGATTCGATCCACAAAGCGTAACCGCGATAGTTGGTATTTGTCACTGTCACCCCGCTAAGTCCCGCCCCGTCTGCGCCTAAAATTGCGATGTTTTGACCCGCCGAAGTCGGGCTGAGGAATTCTCCTCCGCCTTTGATCACAATATTCTGGCCGCGAGTGTTGGGATTTCCCTGCACCGTCACGCTGGGTCTGAGCATTAATGGAAATTTTTCGCCGCTTTGAGCGCTGTAAGTACCGGGAGCTAGTAAAATTGCTGTTTTGGGCGGGGCTACGCTTAAGGCGTAGGTGAGGGTTTTGAATGGCGATCGATCGCTCCCGTTACCTCCTGTGTCGCTACCGCCGCTAGAACTCACGTACAGTATGTTAATGTCGCTTTCTGCTGCTTGAGAAAGAATCTGCACCGGGGGGATACCCGCAGCGATAACTGAAGCTTGAGGGCTATAAAAAGCTGTGCTGGCAAAGACGAGCAGCAAGCAAGAACTTAAAGCTTTCCTTGGCGATGGCGTTCCGCCCCGCAAGCTACGATTTTCTTTGCACTCGCTCTGTTTTGAATTTAGAAACATAAAAAAACACAATTTATCTTTGAGCCAAATTTCGCATCCGCTGTTTTGTATCTGGTTCTGGCGATCGCATTTTAATTTCACCCGCCTGCTGGGGTTTTCTGCTGTTAATCTTTTGTGCTCTGCTAACCTCACGGCTCTCCTCCGAAGTGTGGTATGCAGTTTAACGATTCCACTTTGATCAAGTTTGATCTATTATGCTTTGTTTTTTTCAAATTCCCTAAAACTTAAAAATTTGTCAAATTTAGATCCGTTGAGGCGAAAATTAGGTCGATCGCACTTTGCCACAATCTTGACGGTGTGGGAAAATGTAGCAGTTTGACAGGTAAGATTAATTTTAATTAAGGTGGTTCTGAATGACCGAGAAACAAAACAGAACTTTACCGGCACAGCCGGCCCTCTGCCGGATTTTAGATGCAAATCTAGACCGCGCGCGCGAAGGGTTGAGAATTATTGAAGAATGGTGCAGGTTTGGTCTTAACAACGCCGAAAAGGCCCTGGCGTGCAAGCAACTGCGTCAGGAATTGGCGGCTTGGCACACGGCAGAATTACGCAGCGCTAGGGATACGCCGGCAGATCCGGGGACGGAGTTGACTCACCCGCAGGAAGAGCAGCGATCGAGCATCCAGCAGCTACTGGAGGCGAATTTCTGTCGGGTGGAAGAAGCTCTGCGGGTACTGGAAGAGTACGGCAAAGTTTACGATCCAAATATGGGCAAGGCTTTTAAGCAGATGCGCTATCGGGTGTATACTCTCGAAAGCGATTTGCTGGCTTACCGGCGCTACCAGCAGTTACTTCGATCGCACTTATATCTGGTAACTTCGCCCCGAGACAACTTGTTACAAGTCGTGGAAGCTGCTTTGCAAGGCGGGCTGACTTTGGTGCAGTACCGCGACAAAACCTCTGACGACGGCGCAAGGTTGGCCAACGCGCGGCAGATGAGCGAACTTTGTCACCGCTACGATGCTTTGCTGATTGTGAACGATCGCGTGGATTTGGCGATCGCAGTGGATGCCGACGGCGTACACTTAGGGCAGCAAGATTTGCCTGTAGCCGAGGCGCGCAGGTTGCTCGGCCCGGGACGGATTATCGGCTGTTCGACTACCAATGGCGAGGAAATGCAGCGAGCTATTGATGCGGGAGCCGACTATATTGGAGTTGGGCCTGTCTACGAAACTCCGACGAAAGCAAACAAGCCGGCGGCGGGTTTGGACTATGTGCGGTATGCTGCTGATAAGTCGCCTGTTCCTTGGTTTGCGATCGGCGGAATTGATATCAACAACCTCGATCAAGTATTGAATGCTGGATCTCAAAGAGTTGCCGTAGTGCGATCGATCATGGAAGCAGAACAGCCTACTTTAGTCACGCAGTTTTTGATCTCGCAGTTGATTCGGATGCAGAATCTGAAGGCCCAGAAAGCTTTGCGAGGGACAAGCTAAATTTATTAGCTTAGTTGATTAGCAATTTGTCGGGCGGGTTTCGTATACCGATATAACCCGTCTGAGTTCGGGTTTTGTCTGACTTTCTGGCGGTTCAAACCGGCGAGTCTTTTCATTTCAAGCGTATTGAAATATAATTTTTGTACCGAAGCAGCTCTAAAAACTGATAATATTTAAATGATGACAAATCAAATTGCGCTGGAAGTTAACGGAGAAAAACGCAATTGTGCGATCGACACACCGTTACCAAAATTACTAGAACAACTAGGATTAAACCCGCGCTTAATAGCTGTGGAGTACAACGGCGAAATCCTGCACAAACAATTTTGGGAAACCACAAACATCCAAGAGGGTGACATCCTAGAAGTAGTCACAATCGTCGGAGGAGGCTAGCCACAAAGCGAGCGAATCATATCAAATCCCTTGGCATCCAAATGATTCATCTCTCTCTTCTCTTCCTCTGCGGCCTCTGCGGCCTCTGCGGTTAAATCATTCCGAATTTCTCACAAAAATGGTCTACCAAACATGACATCCCCGACTTCTTTAAGAAGTCGAGGATATGGGTATATTGAGATATGAAATCAGGAAACATATCCCCAATTATATACGTTCCCAGGCAAAACCCAGGAACGCATAAAATTAAACTGCGACAGCTTCAGCCACAGCTTCAGTCGCCGCTGCAACCACAGGATAAACACTGAGTTTCTTGCGAGTTTTGCCCTTTCTTTCAAAAGTCACAACACCATCAACCAAAGCAAACAAAGTATCATCTCTGCCGATACCAACATTATTACCGGGGTGAACTTTCGTGCCGCGTTGACGAATCAAAATGTTGCCAGCTTTGACAACTTGACCGCCGTACTTTTTGACACCAAGACGCTGGGAATTAGAGTCGCGTCCGTTACGTGTGCTGCCTGTACCTTTCTTATGGGCCATAATGTCCTCAACTTTATTTACTATTGTTTATTCTGATTCAATTTCGCCAGTTTGGGGAGTTTCCACAACTGCTTGAGACAAATCTCTCGCGGCCAAAACAACACCATTGACTGTAATAGAGTCAATCATAAACCGAGTTGTTTCTTGGCGGTGTCCTTTTTTCTTCCGAGTTTTCTTTTTCGGCTTCATCTTGTAGACGAGGACTTTGCGGCCCCGGAAATGCCGCAGCACAGTTCCTTCGACTGTGGCATTTTCTACTAGAGGCTGGCCGATATGAACGTCGTCTTCGTGCTGGATCAGAAATACTTTGTCAATGGTGACTTGTGATTCAGCTTCGACGTGAAGCAGTTCGATGTCGTAGAAGCGGCCCGGTTCTACTCGAAATTGTTTGCCGCCGGTCTCAATAATTGCGTAGGTCATGGGATAGTCGTTGGGTTTGCCGTACAGGTAGCTGGTTAGTCATTGGTCATTAGTCATTAGTCATTAGTCATCAGTCATTAGTTATGAACTTTTGGCTGTGGACTTTTGGCTGTGGACTTTTGACGGCTGCTCTCCAGCTTTTGGAATGTCTCGACCTGATCCGAGCAGGATTTAGACAGACAATCTACAATTATTGTTGATTTGGGTATTTTTGTCAAGTTCTCCCGTGCGCCGCAATTTTCTAATTAGGCAGTCTTGCACGCAAAGGCGGTCATAAACCGGGTTTTTTTTACGAAAAGGGGCGTTTTCACCCAGAGTAAGGATAAAAAACCCGGTTTCTTTGGTCTGAATGTCGCGAACTGTTAGGGATAAAAACAGAAGATGCTGGACATTTTTATCCCATTTATCCAAATTCAAGCAGTCGCAGAACACCTGCTACTTCGCAACAATTCCAAAGCCTGATGTCTTACCCTGCCCTCCATCACCTCTTTTTGTAAAGTAATAAAAGCCTCAAAATCTTCCAAACCGTACTTAGTCATCTGCAACTGCTGTCGCAACATTTCTTCTGCCTCAACCGTTAAATAACCTGTTTTTAAAGCTTTTTGGACAATGGTACTGATTAAAGTCATAGTAGATTCACCCTGAAGGCACGCACGTAAACATTGGAGTTTTGTCACCAGACTAACTCTGATTTTAGTTTGTTTCGCGATCGCCCTTCAAATAGGTCAAATCTACCTTAAGGCATATTTTAATCTATCGATTTATCAGTGGAGAATTGTATCAATTTTTACTCAAAAATGCGATTCAATTGATGATTCAACAGCTATTCTTGAAACTCAAGCTACACATAAACAGTGTAGGATACTTTGAAAAAAAACTGGCAATCCCTTGCCATGTCTAGGAATCATCTAATTTTAAAAAATGATATTAAATTTAAAAATGTAGCACAATTTATTGTCACAGGCATTAGTTGGTTTCTAACAACAGTCGCCATTCTCTGACAGCAAAAGGAGGAACCAGCAACGCAGCTTGTTTTTCACCTTTCACAGGCAAGTTCAACCGCAAAGGCTGATTACTTTCGACTTGTGTAATGATTGATTTAAAATCGTATTCTCCGACATTAATCGGCAAATCCGACTCGCTCCAAATATCATTAGCCATGCCCATTGCGCGACTTCCCGCAGCCACATTCAGCGGCACAGGGTGCTGCAATTCTGTTCCGGGAAACCCTACCAATCTTAGATTAAAAGAGTTTACTACTCCCGACTTTACTCGCTTGTACAAAACCACTTGCCACGCTTTGTCATCAGTATCGCGCAGGCTTTGTACGGAACGAAACATTACTCTGTCGCCCGCTTCTGGATACTTGTGAATCGAGGCGAAAGCGGGCGGGCTGAGAGTTAAGGTTAGATACAAACACAAGCTAATGATTGTTAAAGCCTTGAAAAAAAAAGGTTTTTTACGGAGATTGTTCATAGGATGACCAAAATATCGCTTATTACCCAAAAGTTTAATAGATAAAAAAGTAGGGTGCGTGCGACGCGCCCTACTACTCATTTTAAACCTATAATCCCACTGCCTGCTTAAGCGCCGGGAAGAGCATAAAAAGCAACGCCCTCATCCCGGAAATCAGATCTCCCTTGTACCGCACGCCGCTGCTCGTCGCTTGCTGTGAAAAAGTGTGTAATATTTAGCGAATTTTCCCGTTCCCTCGCTAGGTTAGTAAAACGATAGACGGGTATCGCACCCGGAACTGCCGTGCTATATGAATTGAAAACCTCCCCCTGATCGCGGAACTGGGGTAAGGTGCGAACAAAGCTTATCTCACCAGGTTTATTCGTAAAGAAATAGGTTCCTGATGCCGTATTTAAGAAGCGTTGAACCTGTGCGTTACCGCCGTTTGGAGCAATAAATTCATCGCCTTCACTCTGGAAACGAGCAGGGTTGGTTAGTCGGTCACTTTTCTCTGTTGGATCTGTAGTATAAAAATGCCCTCCTGCCGTCTTGTCAAAGAAACGCGCCACGGGAACGCCACTACTGCCTTCTGGATTTACAGGCGCACCTGTTATAGGGTCTTTCAAGGTGACACTGCCACTGGGAGTTGAAACCTGTAATGTGAAAGGCTGAGGAACTTGTGTTAACGTATTATAGCTAGTCACGCGGACTACATAGTCCACACCAGGCACACTTGTAAGCGGGAAAGAAGCCCCATTGGAGTATTTGGTACCAGGAGAACTCGCTATTTTTGCGTTTGGGAAGCCGCCACTATCATCATCCTCAGCAAGAAGAAGAGCCCCATCAGCGACATTCGCACCCCTGCTGCCTTTGGGTACCTGAAAGACTTGGAGGTAAGGGTCGAAGCTAGTGCTCAGATCTTTAAAGAGATCGATTGATATAGGCTGATTAACTAACCCTACGTCTAAGAGGTAATCTTTAGCGCGAGTTCTTGCCGAACCATCGTTAGGATTAGGAGTCGGGATATCCTTGTCAGTTGCAGTTAACTGATTTGTCAGTTGAATTGATGCCATTTAAGCTGTCCTCTTAACTTTTTTGATAGCAGGTGTTATAAAATACTGCCTTCTACATTTATAAAACACTCAAGACTGATAAGTTACCTAACAGCTATTAGTATTTTTATTAGGTATTTTTGTGAAAACTACTCAATTTGGCATATTATACAGAAAGTTTCCGTATAACTACGAGTTATAAAGATGAGGTAGCTACTGGACAAAAATTTTATCCATAGGGATTGGAAGGACAGAAAAAGATGCTAACAGAAAGACCTTTAGCTATTGATTATTCTCAACAAGATGCAACTTCAAAGTTTGTTCCGCGCCCGCTCATTCACTCCAGTCATGACGCGGGATGGAAAAATATTCATCTAGCACACTATCAACTGCCTGCAATGGAAATTCCTGAAATATCTGGTTTGCAACATATAATTTGTCTTCCATTTTGGAAGCAGCCAACAGAAATGGAATTAGCCTTTGATGGTAAGCGTCACCTAGTGCAGCATGACCGGGATGAAACGGGTTGCATTGAAATCCTTCCTGCTTACGCACCTATTAAGGCTAGGTGTAGTCAGGAATTTGATATCACTCACTGCTACCTTGAGCCTACATTTCTTAATCATGCCGCCTATGAGTCAGTAAACCCAGATCGAGTTGAAGTTAATCTGACGCTTAAAAAACCCGATCCGCTAGTTTGGCAAATTATCTTAGCACTGACAGCAGTATTGGAAAACGAGCCAAATAATAGTTGCTTTTATGCGGATTCAATGGCGACGGCTCTAGCGGCTCATTGCTTAACATATTACTCAACCCGTAAGCATACTCTGATGGAATATGAAGACGGCTTGTCAAAATACAAACTAAAGCAAGCTATTGAATACATCAACGATCGTTTTAGTGAAAATGTATCGTTAGCAGAAATTTCAGCCGAATTAGGTATGAGTCAATACTATTTCTGTCGATTGTTTAAGCAATCAACTGGAATGACTCCTCATGCCTACTTAATTCAGCAACGAGTAGAGCGATCGAAGCAACTACTGAAGCAGACAGAATGGACAATAAACAATATTGCGATCGAGTGTGGCTTTGCCAATCCCAGTCATTTTGCAAAGTGCTTTCGCCGATACACAGGCATTTCACCTAAACAGTTTCGCATGATTTAGCAAGATTATGTTCTAATCGCAAAGAAGTGTTCGACTTGAATTGGCAAAACAGATTAAAGTCGCTTACAAGGTTGCATCAGGTGCATCTAATTTTTTCGGACTGACAAGTAGCTGTATCGAGTTGATGGGGTGTTTACTTATTATGAATATACATGACACAGCGAAATAAACTTTTACAAATACCAGCACAGAAGTTTATAGAGGCTTCGGCTTGCTGGAATCTCGAACAGTTGTATGCAGACTTGACAGCAGCCAAACAAGAGTACGCTAGCAGTACAAAGCAGCGACTCACTCCTTTAGAAAAAACTTACCTGCGAGGATTGCTTTGCAATTATAGTCCCCCGGAAATTGCCACCGCACTCCACCGCGAATGCGCCGGTATTAGAGTAGACTTATCGAGAGGGCTGTATCGCTACATAGAAGTTTTGACGCTCCAACAACCCAAAGACTGGAGAGAAATCCCAAGTATGCTAGAAATATTTGGTTATAAACAAAAGGGGAATGTAGAAACATTGCATCCTACATTGATAAATTATATCCAAACTCCCCAAACTCCCATTGAAAATCCAACTGAATGGGGGATGTTGGCTGATACGTCTATTTTCTACGGGCGCACAACAGAACTTGCTAACTTAGAGCAATGTATTTTACAAGAAAACTGTCGCTTAGTTGCTATATTGGGTATGGGTGGCATTGGCAAAACTGCTTTAGCATCTAAGCTAAGAAATATGATTAAAGACCAGTTTGAGTGCTTGATTTGGATAGACCTCAGTTATGCACCTCTATTGGCAGATACTCTGGTAAATTTGATCGAATCTTTATCAGATAAACCACTAAGCGATTTAGATAAATTGCGGTTAATTAGTCAGGATAAAAAAGTTTTTCTTCAAGCTGCGAGCGCTCTCAAAGAGCGCTCGCAGCTTGAATCTTATCTAGAAAAACTAATCGCTTCCACAACTGCAATAGAACAGACGATCATCGCTGATGGTATCCAGCGGCTGATTCAGTGTTTACAAAAGCGTCGATGCCTAATAATTTTAGATGAGTGGGAAGCTGTTTTCAGCACTGAGCAGTTAACAGGAAATTATCGAGAAGGATATCAAGTATATGGGGAATTTCTGAAACAAGTAGCAAAATCGCAGCATCAAAGTTGCTTGCTGTTGACTAGCTGTGAAAAACCCAAAGAAATTGCAGCGTTAGAAGGTCAAAATCAATCTGTACGGTCATTAAAATTGGGTGGTTTGGGAGAGGCGGCTGTGGAAATCCTTAAAAACAAGGGTTTGTCTGAAGAATGTGAATACTCAGAACTGATAGAAGCATACAGCGGCAATCCTTTAGCGTTAAAAATAGTCACAACAACGATTAAGGATATGTTTGGCGGAAGCATTGCTAAATTTTTAAAAAATGGGCTATTTCTGGGAGATTATAGCGATACGTTATCTCGGCAGTTTAATCGCTTATCATCCTTAGAAATCCAGCTATTGCACTGCATGGCGAAAGAAGTCAAGCCTGTTGAGATTGAAAAATTGTGTTCAAATATTCAGCAAGATCGGGACTCGGATTTTTTTAAGACGTTGGAATCGCTTTTCAGGCGATCGCTAATTGAAACAGTCCCAGCCGAAACTGAAACCCTGTTCGCGCTTCAACCTGCGATCAAGAAATATCTGATGTCTGTGGCAAGATTGCCTAAGCTATAAATAATCTACCAAGGTTCTATTTCCAATCGGTTTCAGCTTGGGATAGCACGTAAGCTGAAACATCGATAATTTGTTGTTCCGACAAACGATTTTTGTAAGCGGGCATAATACCTTTGCCGTTGGTTACTAAGTTGGAAATGTTGGCGATGGAATCCATGCCGTATTTTTTTAATGCTTTTTGTTTCAAGTTTTTGCCGCGCCTGATAATGTTGCTGCCGTTGATGTGACAGCCGGCACAGTTGGCGCTGAAGACTTCGGCGGCGGTGGCAGTTTCGGGAGTTGTAGCTGGATCGGCGATCGCCATTTGGGAATTAGCAGCGATTTCTACAAATGCTAGTGTCAGTATCAATAGAAAGGCGGTGAGAATTTTTTTTAATTTATTTAGGGAAATCATCTATTTGCAATTTGAAAAATAGTGCTGGGTTTCATGATATCACTAAATACGGGTTTTGGGGTTGACTCACCGATTCATTCTTCCCAGTCGAAGGTGCGGGTAACTGCTTTTTTCCAAAAGCGATATTTTTGTTCCCGAAGTGCGATCGGCATTTTCGGTTCCCAAGTAAAATCCACCGCCCAATTATCCCGCAATTCGGCTAGCTGACTCCAAAAACCTACCGCCAAACCCGCCGCATAAGCCGCACCGAGTGCAGTAGTTTCTGCTACCACAGGCCGCACCACAGGCACTCCCAAAACATCGCTCTGAAACTGCATCAGCGTGTGATTTCCCACCATACCTCCGTCTACTTTTAAAGACAAAAGCTGCACAGCAGAATCCTGATTCATCGCATCCAATACTTCTCGCGTTTGCCACGCGGTAGCTTCCAATACTGCGCGGGCAATGTGTGCCTTAGTCGCGTAGCGAGTTAAACCTGCAATTACTCCCCGCGCGCTGTCTTTCCAATAGGGGGCGTAGAGTCCAGAAAAGGCCGGGACAACGTAAACTCCGCCGCTATCTTCGACTGTATTTGCTAATGTTTCTACTTCCGCAGATGTGTTGATGATGCCCAAATTGTCCCGCAACCACTGCACTAAAGCTCCGGCGATCGCAATACTGCCTTCGAGAGCATACACAGCGGGCGATTCTCCCATCTTGTAGGCAACAGTTGTCAGCAACCCTTGCTTTGAAGGGACGATCGCCTCACCAGTATTCAGCAGCATAAAACAGCCCGTACCGTAAGTATTTTTCGCCTCCCCAACATTGAAACAAGTTTGCCCCACCAGAGCAGCCTGCTGATCGCCCAAAGCAGCAGCAATTGGAACACCATCTAACAATCCTTTTGCAGTACCAAAAATGTGACTAGAAGGGAAAATTTCTGGCAGCATAGAGCGGGGAATTCCCATTATTTCCAAAGTTTCAGAATCCCAATCGAGGGTTGGTAAATCCATCAGCATTGTGCGGCTAGCATTGGTAACATCAGTAACGTGCGCGCCGCCGGTGAGGTGCCAAATTAGAAAAGAATCGACAGTACCAAAAATCGCCTCGCCTCGATTTGCAGCTTCCCGCAATCCTGCAATATTGTCCAACATCCACTTGATTTTCGGCCCGCTGAAATAAGTTGCAAGCGGCAAACCGCATCGTTTTTGAAATCGCTCTTTGCCCTCGACTTCAGCTAATTTTTCGCAAATTTGGTGAGTACGGGTATCTTGCCAAACAATCGCATTGCCGTAAGGTTTGCCAGTGTTTTTGTTCCAAACAATTGCAGTTTCGCGCTGGTTGGTAATGCCGAGGCCAGCAATATCTTTGGGGTCGATTTTGCCTAGTTCAAGGGTATTTTTAATGACGCTTTGGGTGCGCTGCCAAATTTCCTCGGGATTGTGTTCAACCCATCCTGGTTGCGGATAGATTTGCTGGTGTTCTTGTTGGTTGCTGCAAATTATCTGTCCCAGGCGATCGAATATGATAAATCGAGTGCTGGTGGTTCCTTGGTCGATCGCTGCTACGTATTTTTTTGTCAATTGTTTAAAACCTTTTTAAGTAGAAGTTGTTGGTTGTTGGTTGTTGATTGTTAGTTGTTAGTTGTTATTTGTTATTTGTTATTTGTTAGTTGTTAGTTGTTAGTTGTTATTTGTTAGTTGTTGGTTGGTAGGGGCAGTGGATGGTGCGTGACCGCCCTCTCAGTTGTTAGTTGGTAGTTGTTAGTTGGTAGGGGCGGTGGATGGTGCGTCCCCGCCCTCAGTTGTTAGTTGTTAGTCATTTTACCCGCTCGTGAAGTCGAAGGTTAGTCATCAGTCATTAGTCATACAAAGGAAGAAAGAACAAGAAGAAGGAAGGATTCATTATTCATCAGTCACAAGAAGGAAGCCCTTCGGCTTTGCAAGCGGGTAAAAAGAAGACATAAGAAAAAAGAAGACATAAACAGCAACCTTTTGAGCAATATGTATTTTAGGTTTAGTTAAGTCAATTTACTGAGCGTTCGAGTCTTTAACGTCTATGATAATATGTAAAAGTCAAATTAATCTCAAAATTTTTAGTTTAGGGAAGTCCCTACTTTGAAACTAGCAGAATTGCTCAGACTCGATCGCACAATTAAGGTTATTGGCTTTGACGACGCTCCATTTTCTCGTACCAGCGGCGGTCTGGTGTCCGTCGCCGGAGTAGTCTGCGGGGGCACCAGATTTGAAGGAATGGTGTGGGGACAAGTCCTCCCAGACGGATTAGATTCCACTGATGCTATTTGTCAGCTACTGCTAGGAGGCAAATTTCTGCCGCAATTGCATCTCGTTTTACTAGATGGAATTGCTTTCGGCGGCTTCAATATTATTGACCTTCGGGAGTTAGCATCACGGCTGCAAATTCCTTGCGTTGCTGTGATGCGCCGCCAACCAGATTTAGCTGCTATTGAAAAAGCCCTCGGCTATTTACCGGACTTGGAATACCGTTTAGAATTGTTGCGTCGGGCTGGAAAAATTTATGCTTTTGAACCTTTCTTTTTTCAGGTATGCGGCGAACAACCGGAAGTAATCGCGCTGGTACTCCAGCGTTTGACTGATACTGGTAAGGTTCCTGAAGCTTTGCGTTTGGCTCATTTGATTGGTGCGGCGGTTATTACTGGTGTTAGCGGTAGTTCTGCTTGAATTTATTATGGGCGATTTGATTGATCTGAAGTCCAAAAAGTTGGTAGTGAGGAATGCGAGTCCGCTAATTTGGATGCGGAATCGCATTCCGAACGATCGAACCAAATAATGATTTAGCTTCTGACAATTTCGCCCTCGATTTCACCGAATTCGATTTTAGTTCCCAAGGCTAAAGTTAGGGCACTTTCAGGTTCAATCATTTTTATGTCGCCTTGAATGTCTGTGGCCCACCAAGCCCGATCGCCCAAATTAGTCAATCCCAACGAAAGCTGGTCTTTTGAACGAGAATTAACCAGCGCTACAACACCATTAGACGCGGTAGCTGTTAAACTAGGGATGTCCGATGTTAATAGCTGAGTTCCTGCAGTCAGAGGCATCACTCGACTTCCCAATTTCAGAAAAAATTGACCGTTGTTAGAAGAATCGGCTGGGGATTTGTGTGATATAATAGTCTGGCTGACAGGAGGCGAACTTGCAGCGGGTAAGTCAGAGTTTCCGACGGTAATTGTACAGTTTCCGATTCTCTTTTGGTCGCCCGATCGCAAATAACTCACCGCCCCGCTATCGACATTCTCGCAAGCAATTTGACCGCCTTCTAATTGAAACCGCATCGCTAAAGGCGAAACACCAGGAATGTAGATAATAGACAAATTTTCATCGCTACCAAAAGTCACCGGTTCGGCACCAACAGTCAGAGTGCGATTCGCTCCATTATCGTAACTAATTACCAGCCAAGCTTTGTTAAACAAAGTTTCGGCTACAACCAACATGATTCCAATCCAAAAGCCGATCGCAGCACAGCCAGCTAAACGGCCCGCCGTACCGGATAAATTGTAAGCAAACAGAATAAACAAACAACCGCCCAAAAGCCCGCCAACACCGCCGCCTCCCGCGCCACGCAGCGCTCCCAAATTAGGAATTCGTTTGGAAAGTCCAAGTCCTAACAAACTGCCGGCTATTCCCCAGCAAATTACTCGCAATATTTCGTTTTCACCGTCGCCAATCCCGCTAAAAATACCTTCGGCGATCGCTCCAGAAATTGCCCCTGCTATTAAGCCAAACAATCCGCCATTTTTTAAAGCTTGTTTAATTTGGGGCTTGCCTTTAATATAGTAATAATAGCCGAGCATAATCGCAGTAGCAATCCCGCCACCTACCAATCCAAACCAGCGAGTTGTGGACAATACACTGTCAAAAACAGATGTTGAATTATTGAGCCGCTGCATGAAAGGTTCGGTGATGAGATTGCCGGCAAAACCGCCGACAGCACCGCTAATCCCAAACTGCAAAGCTTTTTTAATGGCTGATAGATTTCTTTTCACGGCGCACCTGAATTATAAAGTGAGAGTCAATCGATATTGAGATTTTAGATACTTCGGCTTGCTTCGGCTACGCTGGCTCACAAGTCGCTCAGTACGAGTTTTAGATTTTAGATTTGGTTGGGGTAGCATCTGTACTTTTGTATTTTTAGCGAGCTGTGGCGATCGCCAGCCGTCAAAAAATAGTTATGGTAAAAGTGAGATGCTCCGTAATATCATGTCCGGTCTACGCTCGTAAAAAAAACATTCCGCACGCTCGATCCAATTTTATTTGACCGGAGATGGCATTACTTGCAGCTCCGTCAATGTGGGATTCTGACTTCGATCTAAAATTTTAGGTCGATCGCGACGAGTGTCGGGGGCTTGTCTCCCTTTTTGGCAGAGTCAAATTTAGCTACAAGCCCGAAAGTCACCATTTCCGATCCGTACCAGTCGCCACCCTGTCTCCTCCCGTCTCCCGCACCTTTTTTTGAGACAGAAGTCTCCGATCCTCGCGGCACCGTTTTCGGGACAAACCAGTCCCTAGAGCGATCGTCTGCAACCTTTGCTAGTAAATAATTTCAGCGTTTTTCTTGACTGTCAAATTTGCACCTATCAGAACCCAACTAGGGCCCCAATATGAAAAGGAATGTTACAAACTATTACAGTAACACTCAGAATGTGAACATAATGCCTCAAAATACTTGCGAGAGGTAGTTGCGTCAGACAAGCAATATTCTGACTAACTGCCCGACAGTTACTCGATCGCCACTTAGCGATCTGCTGCAATCTCGATCGTAGATTTAAAGATCGCATCAGTCATTTGTGGTATTCTAAGCGACAGGCACAGTGCGGGCACTCACAAGCGCACCGGCGTGAAGAACCAGCGCCGTCAAACACCGAAGGCAGTCACCAGCAAGCAAATTCAACACTTGCTAGCTCTGGAAAGTCCGCCCTTCCCCGTCAAAGCTCCTGCGACCAGCGAAGCGAAAGGTACGGGATGAAAGCGCCCGCCGCCGCTAGCTCAACGCAGAGCAGTTCGTATAGCAAAATATCCAGCGGGTACACACAAGATGAGTATCGTCACCAAATCAATCGTCAACGCAGACGCCGAAGCTCGCTACTTGAGCCCAGGTGAATTAGATCGGATCAAGAGCTTCGTCACCTCTGGTGAACGCCGCGTCCGCATCGCCCAAATTTTGAGCGAATCCCGCGAACGTATCGTCAAAACAGCAGGCGACCAACTTTTCCAAAAGCGCCCTGATGTTGTTTCTCCCGGCGGCAACGCTTACGGCGAAGAAATGACCGCAACTTGCTTGCGCGACTTGGACTACTACCTGCGTTTGATCACCTACGGAATCGTAGCTGGCGACATTACTCCGATCGAAGAAATCGGTATTGTCGGCGTCCGCGAAATGTACAACTCTCTCGGAACCCCGATTGCAGCCGTCGCCGAAGGCGTCCGCGCTATGAAGAGTGCAGCTTCCTCGCTGCTGTCTGGAGAAGATGCTTCCGAAGCTTCCTCTTACTTCGACTACGTTATCGGTGCGATGCAGTAAGGAATTTTGATTTTTGATTTTTGATTTTTGATTGAAGAATCGGGGGTTGCTGACAGCAAGCTAAAAGCTTTTGCAGATAACCAACCACTTAAAAATCTCAAATCCCCAATCCCAAATCCCAGATTCTAGCTCCAAAATTGGACTGACTCAGCCACTTTCTAGGAAACAAGACAACCATGCAAGACGCAATTACCGCCGTAATCAATTCCTCTGACGTTCAAGGTAAGTACCTTGACATCAGCGCATTAGACAAGCTCAAGAACTACTTCGCTTCTGGCGAACTGCGCGTCCGCGCCGCTACCGCTATCAGCGCCAATGCAGCCACAATCGTCAAAGAAGCAGTTGCTAAGTCTCTGTTGTACTCAGACGTAACTCGTCCCGGCGGCAATATGTACACCACTCGTCGTTATGCAGCTTGCATCCGCGACTTGGACTACTACCTCCGCTACGCCACCTACGCAATGCTAGCTGGCGACCCTTCCATCCTCGACGAGCGCGTGCTCAACGGTTTGAAAGAAACCTACAATTCCTTGGGCGTGCCCATCGGTTCTACCGTACAAGCAATCCAAGCAATGAAAGAAGTCACCGCCGGTTTGGTTGGTTCTGACGCTGGTAAAGAAATGGGCGTCTATTTCGACTACATCTGCTCTGGCTTGAGCTAAATCGAAGGAAAAAGGAAGAAGGAAGAAGGAAGAAGGAAGAAGGAAGAAGGAAGAAGGAAGAAGGAAGAAGGAAAAAAAAATTATTTTTTACCTCTTTAAGCTTTTAACTTTAAACTTTTAACCTTAAACTTTTAACTTTGGACTTGCTACCTTTAGCTTTCAAAGAGGTCAGGGAAGTTACGAGTGATTGCTAGACCGTCAAAGGCCAGTCGAGAAAGCCCGACAAGTTTTAACGAGCTAGTTTTGACTCCTAACTCCCTGACTTCAATCTTTTTAAAATCCATCTAAAAATCTGTAAACCTACTCAGGAGTTAGTTTCCCATGAGAATGTTTAAAGTGACTGCTTGCGTCCCCAGCCAAACTCGCATCCGCACTCAGCGCGAATTGCAAAATACCTATTTTACTAAGCTTGTTCCTTACGACAACTGGTTCCGGGAACAGCAAAGAATTATGAAAATGGGCGGCAGAATTATTAAAGTGCAATTGGCTACTGGTAAGCCCGGAGCTAATACTGGTCTACTTTAAGATCCGAGAATGGATTTGTAGAGGGCAAGAGGTCGATCGCGGCCTCTTTTTTTGTTTGTTATGATTTGATAGCAGAAGGAAGAAGGAAG
>NZ_JAUBPP010000015.1:9655-136809 GCF_036700765.1 Microcoleus sp. S1D4 | reverse complement strand
ACGGAACAAGGAAGAAGGAAGACGGAACAAGGAAGAAGGAAGACGGAACAAGGAAGAAGGAAGACGGAACAAGGAAGAAGGAAGACGGAACAAGGAAGTTCGGCAACGAGCAATGTACGGGATGTAACGGATGTAACGGATGTAAGTCCGTCGGAAGAAGGAAGACGGAAGACGGAAGACGGAACAAGGAAGACGGAAGACGGAAGACGGAAGACGGATGAATGTAGTAATTTGTTGGGTGTGCACTCTACACCGGTTGACTTCGTAGCCCATTCCCCCAGCGGTTGACTTTTCTAGTCGTTACCAGTTCGAGCGAAAGTAACGCAGATGGGTGAGGAAGAGCCTCCTTAATCCTCTGCCGAGGCAGAGTAAGAGTGATATGGGTTCCCAGGCTCTGCCTTGGAACCAGTTAAAAGAAACCGGGTTTTTTCATCTAGATTGAGGGTTTGAAGCAAATATTGGGTGAAAAAACCCGGTTTCTAACAGTCTGTGCGATCGCAAACTAGACTAAGAACTAATGACAACTGACAACTGACAACTCACTAATGACTAATGACATTCGACGCTTCATTCCATTTTTAGACCCCAGCGCGTCGCAATGGGGCGCTGAGGCCCGCTGGCTCAGGTGGCTGACTTTTTTGTGGCTGTTTGTAGGGCTGACAGCATTGTTTTCGGCTTCCTATCCCATTGCAAATTCAGAATTTGGAGACGGCCTTTACTATTTTAAACGACAGCTCATCGCAGTGGCGATCGGGCTGGCCGGCTTTAACTTAATGGTTTACTCCCCCCTGCGCTACCTGCTCAAATCAGCTCAGTTAGGCATTTTGTTGCTGCTGGGATTGCTCTGGTTGACCTTAATTCCGGGAGTGGGAACCACCGTCAACGGGGCGACTCGCTGGATATCTCTGGGCCCGGTGCCGATTATTCAACCTTCGGAATTGATCAAGCCGTTTTTTGTACTCCAAAGTGCCCGCATTTTCGGCAACTGGCCCCGGTTGACAAATAAAGTTCGCCTTAGTTGGCTGTTAATTTTCGGCGCAATGCTGTTGGGAATTTTGTTGCAGCCAAATTTGAGCACCACGGCTTTGTGCGGGATGACTTTGTGGTTGGTGGCTTTGGCGGCGGGGTTGCCTTACTTGCAGTTGGGCGCAACGGCTTTGGGGGGCATGATGTTGGCGGTTTTAAGTATTAGTTTTCGGGAATATCAGCGCCGCCGGATTATGTCTTTTCTCAATCCTTGGGCCGATCCGATGCAGGATGGCTATCAGTTGATTCAAAGCCTGCTGGCTGTGGGTTCTGGGGGGATTTGGGGTGTTGGTTTGGGGATGTCGCAGCAAAAGTTATTTTATTTGCCGATTCAGTACAGCGATTTTATTTTTGCTGTGTTTGCTGAGGAGTTTGGTTTGGTGGGAGGTTTTTCGCTGTTGCTGATGTTGGCGGCTTACACTACTGTGGCTTTGAGGGTGGCGACGAGGGCCCGGAATATTGAGAGTCAGTTGGTGGCGATTGGGGCGATGGTGGTGATGGTGGGACAGTCGCTGCTGAATATTGGGGTGGCGACGGGGGTTTTGCCGACTACGGGTTTGCCGCTGCCGTTTTTTAGTTACGGGGGCTCGTCGATGGTGGCGAGTTTTTTGTTGTCGGGGTTGCTGATTCGGGTGGCTAGGGAGAGTTCTGAGGCTGATGTTGTTTCTTTGGAGGGACGCAGAAAGATGCCTGGAAAGCCGAAGTTGCGATCGACCAACGGCAATGCACAAACCGAGTAATTTGTCAAATTATTTGCTGGAAGCGCAGGTAGCTAGAAACCGGGTTTTTTCACCAAAATATTTGCTTAAAACCGCAATCTTGGTAAAAAAACCGGTTTTTGCTTCCAAGACTATATTTATTTCCGTCCGTCACCTTTATTTGGCGGTTCTTCTTGTTCTTGAGGTTTAGCTGTGATGTCAATTAATTCTTTTTTGTCTGGTTTTGGTGTTTCTTGAGTAGAGTTAGCCATTGAATTTCTTCCTAAATAGATGCACCGCTTAATTATATCTTTTCCGGCTACAAATCTATGGCTCTAGATAGCGGGAGCAAGAGCAACACAAATAATTATCAAGTAGATGCAAATAGATGCAAATTCCTGTCGCTTGCTACACTGCTTGAGGGTTGCAGCCAAACAAATCCGAGGTAGAGGCAAAAACATCTTTGTTAAGTATTAAATGCCGATCGCCATCTCGACTGATTAACCCTTGCTGCTGCAATTTTCCCAGCATTCGAGTTACTGTTACCCGAGTCGTACAAATAGCATTAGCAATATCTTGATGTGTCAAGCGGATGCTCAAACGAGTTCCCTCAACCACAGGCTGACCGAAGTCCTGTTGCAATAATAGCAGGAGCTGATACAAACGGTGATCTACTCGCCGCTGTCCGGCGATCGCCAAAATTGATTCCATTTGCCGCAGCCGCCGAACCATTTGAGGCAGCAACTCCTGAGCCAATTGAGGAGAAGCTTCGATTTCCACCATAGAATACCAAATCAAATAAACATCAGATGTCGCCGTAGCTCGGTAAGTCTGCAAATTTGTCAACCACAAACCGAAGCACATCGAAGGCCCAACCCAACCCAAAAGTCCTTCTTCCCCGGTTGGATAAAGCGTGCTCAGTTGTGCTAAGCCTTGACAGACGCGCCAAAGTCCTTGAGACATCAAAGGAATGGTTTCGCCTTTGGCATAAAAATGCAAGTTTCGAGTCGCTCCTGTGTTATGCTGGACTTCCGCTAAAAGTGCTTTAGATGTTGGTGGCATATCCGTTATTTCCAGCTAAAAAACATTAGTGTCAGACCTACGAATCTGACTTTAGCTTACCAAGGTAAAGGTTTGGCGATCGCCAGGTTAGCGGTAAGATAAACTTTAGTCATCAGTCATTAGTTATTAGTCCTTAATTGTTAGTTGTTAGTAATTATCACCTGAATGAGTGCGGTAAGATAAGGGTGAATCATTAGTCATTAGTTGTTAGTAATTATAACTTGAATGAGTGCGGGCGGGAGCGGAAAAATAAATGCACTTGTTATTCGGGGTTTTTCAAATAAATATTTATTTTAAGACTCAGGGCAAAGAGTGGTTTTATACACTACTTATCTGGCTCGCGGTGCGGTGTGCTTCGCCCTACGTATAGAGATTATGCAGTCAGAACTTGATTTTTGATAATTAATCAGACTATTTGTTAAAAAATAGTAGATTGATGAAAGTTTTACCTTTAAAAATACGGGAGTTGTGAAGTTCGATCGCCCTCCCATACCCGCCGAGTCTGCTGCTACCTGCTGCGACAACCTTCAAGAGCTTCTAAAATAGTTGAAGGAAGTATCAAAAGAGAAAAGTAAGGTTTTTCATGGCCGATCAATTAATTCGCGCGAAAGCAGCAGATGGCGGAATTCGGGCTGTAGGCGTCATTACCACCCGTCTGACTGAAGAAGCAAGAGGGCGACACAACCTCTCCTACGTGGCTACAGCCGCCCTCGGACGCACGATGTCGGCGGGGCTGTTACTCGTATCCAGCATGAAGCGCCCCGAATCGAGGGTCAACATTCGCATCAAAGGAGATGGGCCGCTGGGCGGACTTCTGGTTGATGCGGGACTTGATGGCACGGTTCGAGGTTATGTGAGCAATCCCACAGTGGAATTGCCGCCCAATGCCAAAGGTAAACTCGATGTCGGCGGGGCCATCGGTGAGGGCTATTTGTACGTGGTGCGGGATGTTGGATACGGGTTCCCTTACTCAAGTACGGTAGAATTGGTTTCCGGCGAAATTGGCGACGATCTGACTCACTATTTGGCAACCTCGGAGCAGACTCCTTCGGCTATGGTTTTGGGGGTGTTTGTTGGGGCGGGCGGGGTGCAAGCGTCTGGGGGCGTGCTGTTGCAGGTGTTGCCGAAGGCTGCAGCGGACGAAGAACTGGTGCGAACTCTAGAATCTAGGGTGGCTGCACTGTCGGGCTTTACGCCACTGTTACGATCGGGCAAAACGCTGCACCAGATTCTCGAAGAGTTACTGGGTGATATGGGGCTAGAAATTTTCCCGGAAACTCAGATGGTGCGCTTTCACTGCGGCTGTTCGTTCGAGCGAGTTTTGGGAGCTCTCAAAATGTTGGGCGAAGCGGAACTCCAAGACATGATCGAAAAAGATGGCGGGGCTGAGGCTACTTGCCATTTCTGCAACGAGGTTTACAAAGCTAACAGCGACGAATTGGCTGAACTGATTGGCGATTTGCGCTCTGACTCCGGTTCTTGAGACGATAATGTGTAATTGGCTCTATTGAGTGCGAGTTAGGGATGACGGCCTTGACCAATTGCCAATTACGCATTATCAATTACCTAATCGCAAAATTAAAATTTTGGCAGTTTGGGGATCGGCCCAAAGCAGTCTTGGGCCGACGGGAGTATGTAAAAGTAATGAATACATTCTATAGAGCAGTAGATAGCAGCGATCGCAGTTTTGAAATAATTAAGACAGGCTGGTTGCTGTTTGTGGTGAGCGGAGATTTATGAGTCAAGATCGCAAAACACCAGACCATTGGTCTGCATCAGAATCCTTCGAGTCAAAAAAGGATACTTCCTCGCTAGTGCCAATTCCCGCCAGGAAAAACCGCGCTGAGCGACTTAAAGAAATCCGTGAGTTGGTGACTTCGGGAAAACAGCCGGGAGGGTATCTGGAACAGCGGCCCAAAGAGTCTGGGGAAAACTGGCAGCCGGAGGAACATAATCCTTTGTGGCGGAGGTGGTCGAAGAACTGGCAGTTTTGGCTGGCGGTGAGTTTGATACTGTCGGTGGGTATGGGGTTTGTGGCAATTGCGTCTTTGCTCAACTTGACTGCGGAGTCGAATTGCTCGAAGGTTTTTTGGCCGACGGCTTCTGCTAACGATCGCTTTTTTTGCGCTCAAGAAGCAGCTAGCAAGCGGACGGTGGATGATTTGCTCAGGGCGATCGAATTAGTGAATGCTTTGCCGTCAGATCACCCCCTGCGACCGAGAATTAACGGTCAAATCGATCGGTGGTCGCAGGATATTCTCAAGTTGGGAAATGCTAGATTCCAAGAAGGGAAGCTGGAGGAGGCGATCGCGATCGCCCGCAAGGTTCCTCAAAACGTTCCCGCTTACCCGGCGGTGGAAAAGCAGATTCAACAGTGGCAGTCGATATGGAACGATGCAGAGAAAATTTACGCTGCCGCAGTCGCCTACTTGCGTCAGGAAGAGTGGGGCCAAGCTTTCCGCCAAGCTAATCTGCTGTTGGATACGGGAAATACCTTCTGGGAATCGACGAAGTATGAGGAACTGACTCAGGCAATTGACACGACAAAGGCTGAAGGCAATAAGCTGATCAAAGCCCGAAATACAGCGTCGGCGGGAGGGCTGGACAATCTGGTGACGGGTATTAAGCTGGCTCAGGGAATCGATCAAAACAGTTATTTGTATCAGGCTGCCAATAAGTTGATCGCGGAATTTAGCAAAAAAATTCTGGATATCGCCCAAAAACGCTTGCAGGCGGGCGATTGGCAGGAGGCGGTCGCGATCGCTAACAAGATTCCAGATGCGGCAAATTTAAAAGCACAAGTTGAAGATTTTAACCAGTTGGCGAGTGCTACGGCTCAGGCTTTGACTGGCTCGGTTGAGGGTTTGTCTAAGGCGATCGAGATTGCTCAAAAGTTGAAGGACGGTCGCCCTTTGTACAAACAAGCTGCTGATTTAGTTGGCCGCTGGCAGCAAGAAATTGCTGATGTGAAAACTTTGGATGTGGCAAGCAGGCTGGCGGCACCGGGAGGAGTGAAGGATTTGAGGGCTGCGATCGCGCAATTGCAAACAGTCCCCCAATCAAATCCCCGTTCCGGGGAAGTTCGCACTCAAATTATTAACTTGAGCCGTCAAATCGAGCTGCTCGAAGACAGTCCGTACCTGCAAAGAGCTAACGATTTGGCGAGCGCGGGCGATCCGAATTCTCTGGAGGCCGCCGTGGCTCAAGCTTCTCGGATCGGTCAAGGTAGGACGCTTTACCGGGAAGCTCAAACCAAAATTCAAGCTTGGATCGAGAGAAGACAGCGCCTTCAAGACCAGCCGTTTTTGGATAGAGCTCAGCAGCTAGCAGCAAGCGGCAATTTGGCGGGGGCAATTGAGATGGCCCGCCGGATTCGATCGGGAAGGGTGCTTTATGAGGAAGCTCGATCGAACATTCGGACTTGGCAGGCTCAATTTTTGGGCGAACAAGGTTTGCAGAGCGCCCGTCAGGCAGCCATACCGGGGACTGCTGACGCTTTGGAAACGGCAATTTCCCTTGCTCTTCAGGTACCAGAGTCGAGTTCGCTCCGCTGGCAGGCGAGTGAGGCGATTGATGAGTGGAGCCAGCGGATTTTGGGGCTTGCTGTGGAACAGTCGTCGTCGGATCTGGCTGGGGCGATCGCCACTTTGAAGAAAATTCCCTCGGGAGCTCGGGCTTTTGAGCAAGCGCGATCGCAAATCAAAGTTTGGGAAGAGTCCCTGAATCCTCCGCCTGCCGAATCTCCGGCGGTGGCTCCCGAGCCACCGGAAACCGAGCCTCCGAGCCCGTCTCCGAGTCCCTAGGTTAACTTCTTGCCAGACTTTGGGCAGGGGGTTTAAACCCCCATCTCAAAGCTTGCATTCGGTTAAAACCGACCGAGCATTCATCAATTGCCACCAGATTTGACAAGATATCCTTGGCGAGTTAATCGCCAACATTTAAAAATTGGTAAATAAATTCTTTGTATTCCTCTTTCACGGGCAGCTCTTCATCGACTTTGAGTCGCCGCCGCACTGTCACAACTTCTTTGCGTTCGATCGGGTTATAACCTGGTTTATCGTATTTTTCCCAATACAATCCCGTTCCCCGGCGCTGCCAAGCCGGCAGTTCGTTAAAATTAATTCCGTTTTGAAACAGCAATTCGTTTTTGAAAGCCACCGATTGTTTGTCTAATATAACTGTTGCATTTTCACCCGTTTCGCCATTTTTTCGCAGCATCCAATAACTCCAGCCATTCAAAGCGCAGCGCGCTGCATCTGCTTGGCGCCATAGAAAATAATCTACTACTTGCGATTTGTTCGCTGCGGAACAAATGCGGGTGTCAAAATTGACTGTTGTTTGGGCGGCACAAGTGAAAGTTGCACTGGCAATACTGGCAGAAATAGAGACAATTTTTTCTCAGCTGCGGTCAAATAAATCCCAATCTGGAGGAAACAAAACTGAGATTTCGTCACTTTCGGTATAAGCGTAAATGCCGCCTAGTTCTGACAGGAGCGCTTTGGCGGTTTCCACCATTAATTCGTGGAATTTTAAGTCGAAAGGCTTATCAAAACTTGAGGAAGTAAATTTTGAAAAACTGCGGCCGTCGGCGCGAATTACTGTGTGAGTTTCCGGCAATAAACGCAAGCTGTGAAAGTATTCTAGCTCCCGCATTTTTTTTTCAAATATCTGATTGTCCATGAATAACTTCCTCTGCTGGCAAGGTTTTTATGTCTAAGTTAAAGTTGTCTGCTATGCGGACGGAAAACAGCCGATCGAACCCTTCGTCGTAACTGGGCACTACCATTTTTTTTATAGTAGCATAAATTGCTATGTCTGGAACTTGAGATTTGCCCGATCGCTTTTGATTTCTAGCTAAACAGTCGCTGACTATTGATTCAAAGTAGTAACCGATGATTTGGGCATGATAGGTGCGACCGATATCAATCAGCGGTCTGCGATCGAGAACTGCGGGATTGGTGTTATCAATCGCGACTGAATGACCTGCTTGGAGTGCATTTTCAATTAATTGAATTTGTCGGCGCGATTTATTTCTATTGTTTCGCATTAAATCTTTGCTGACCAAAACGTGCGTTGCAGCTAAATAGTCGCGGCAAAAGGTGCTTTTTCCTGATGCTTGCAACCCCATTAAAATGACTAATTCCATGAAAGGCTAAACATCCGCCGGATTGAGGTGCATCATCGCCCAAGTCGTGTAAGTGCCGATCGGACTCCAGAGTATGTAAGGTAGCAATAACAGGGCCGCAGGCTGCGAAACTTGCAACACGCTTAAAGCTAGTATTACGCTTAAAATAGCGCCCGTTCCGCCGATGATTGTGCCGACTTTTAGACTCTTAAGTTTGCACATCACAGACGTATAAGATATGGTTACTATTTCTAAAAGCAGGTATAAACCCATTCTCAGCCAAGTCTCCTGAGTTCCCGGTTCTTTTTCCCAAACAATCACTGCTGACCAAGCTGCACAAATAAAAATTACTGTCCAAATGATGGGAATTGCTTTTTCAAATACTAGCCATTTCGGACGCTGCAAGCGGTTGAACCACTTAATGTCGCTGGGCGAGAGCAAGTTAGCCAAGAGTGCTACCGCAAAGGCGACACCTCCAATTACCATCCAAGATTTAATCATTTCTCTACCTTTTGTTAGATTGACGGTTGAGATTCAACTATGATTTTATGTATATCTGCCACAAAATACATCTCTCTCCAGTCTTAAATTGATAATTTAAAGGTGAATTAGAGTTGTAACAAACAGCAAATTTATTGCTTTCCTGCTCCTGGGGCACAACTTAATTATGTAGGGGCGAAGCACACCGCACCCTACCACTATAAGTAGCGTTTCACCTGGCAAATTTCGCAGGCTAGCCTAGCCGGTGATGCTGTTCTAGTTCTAAACTAGAGTCGTCATCTTTTCTGGGAACTAGAAGCGTATTTTCGCTGCTCGGTTGCAACACGGCTTTAATCACTTGCAGAAAACGGTTGGGTTTTTTAGCTTGACCGTTGAGATCACGGCGGTCTTTAACTTTTTGAGAAAGGTGTCGCATCACTGATAAATCTAGTTCGTCGATAAAATGATCTGCTATACGTTCTCCCATTAAATCAACTGCTTCAGAATACTGTTCTTTCAGCATTTCTATGGCATCGTATGCTTCGTCAGCAACTTGAGTTGCTACTGTTTTATTGCGATCGCCCGATGTGTCGGAATTGCTGCGGCGGCGGTCTAAAAGACTTTGATATTCACCAATGCTCATTCCCAAATTATAAATGTGGTGGTGAGCGTGATCCATCAAATCTACTTCACCGGGATAGAAGAAACCGCGAGTGCTGTTGATACCGTGCAGTTTTGCCCAACGCCGCAGAATTGTCTCGTCTTGTAGTTGGTATCTCTCCAACATTTGAGCCATGTTCAGCTCTACTTCTGGTGTAACTTTGAAATCGCTCATCGGTAAATCCTCGCTGGTGAGTAGATGAATAAACTTGAAAACTAGAATTTGTTATTTGGGTGCAGTCTGAAATTGACGATCGCTCTTTTGACTGCATTTAGGGAAGTCTTGCAGGCATTTGCTAACCGTCGATCGAGCGATCGCGCGAGACGATTTCACGGTAGGGTACTTTTGGGCTCGGTATCGATCGCATCCGGGAGCAACAGCACAGGGTTAATAATATAGCTGATTTCGTGTTTCAACAACCGTTAAAAATAGTAAATTTTATTTTTTGGGCTTGAACATTTAGTAATGTTGAGCTATAATACTGGCTGTTACCGTGCAATTAATAATTTTAGTAGTAGCCAACGAGATTTTTAGTATGCCTGTCTACGATTATTTTTGTTCAAAAAACAACCAGCAGTTAGAAGTTTCGCACAGCATGAATCTGGAAGTTTCGACTTGGGGCCAACTGTGCGAGTTGGCTAAGTGCGAACCCGGAGACACCCCCGCCGATGCTCCGGTGCGCCGTTTGCTGAGCGCTCCAAGGTTGATGAAGCCGACATCCGACACCGATTATAAAAATTCTGGTTTCAGCAAGTACGTGAAGCGGGATGAAGGAGTTTATGAAAATGTCACGGCTAAGGATGGTGAAAGCCGTATTGTGAATCGAGAAGGTAAGCCGCTTAAAAACTGAAAAATCCCAACTAATCCAGTTTGTAATGATGGCTTCAGGTGCGATCGTTCTGACTGACTAATCGATCGCCAAAATCGGTAATAATTTGAGATGGAATGATACAAGGGAGAATTTTTGATGAAAGTGGCGATCGTCGGCTGTGGCTATGTCGGTACTGCGACAGCCCAATATTTACGCGCTAAACCCGATTGTACCGTGACGGCGACAACTACGACGGCGAGCCGAGTCAGTGAATTGGAGGCTGTCGCCCAGCGGGTAGCTGTAGTTAAGGGAAATGATGCAAGTGCGATCGCCAGTTTACTGCAAGACCAAGATGCTGTTATGCTGTGCGTCGGCGCTCCAAATGCTAGTGCTTATCGAGAAAGTTACTTAGAGACGGCGACAACTTTGGTATCAGTTTTACAGCAAGTACCGACAGTCAAGCAGGTGATTTATACGGGTACTTATTCTGTGTATGGCGATCGACAAGGTAAACTTGTAAACGAAGAATCGCCCGTGGAGCCAGCCAATCCCAACGGTGAAATTCTCGCCGAAACAGAACGAATTTTATTAGCAGCATCGAGTCCAAATCTTCACACCTGCATTCTTCGTTTGGGTGGCATTTACGGGCCCGGGCGAGAATTAGTTAAAATCTTTGGAGGCTGGGCTGGAACCACTCGTCCGGGTAGGGGGGAAGATGGTACAAATTGGGTACATCGAGATGATGTTGTTGGGGGATTAACCTTTGCTTTGGACAATCGATTGCAGGGAATTTACAATTTAGTTGGGGATGTATCGCTGTCGAGTCGCGAATTGCTCGATCGCATTTTTGAACGTCACAATCTGCCAAAAGCTACTTGGGATGGAAGTCCTAGCGTGCGGCCTTATAATGCGAAGGTGTCGAATCAAAAGATTAAGGCTGCTGGTTATCAATTCACCCATCCTGAAATTAGAGAGTATTAAATGCAGTCATTAAGCACACATTAAACACAATTGCATTCAGGCGATCGCTCTTTTTTCAATTATCTGCGTCAATCAGCGTTTATCTGCTGGAAATCTGCGGTTAACAGATCGAATATTTGTACAAAAAGCTAGCTTATTGCGTATGTTTGGCGATCGCTTTTGCTACAGATATAAGCTGATCCTGAGTTAAATCATCCCCAGGATTTGCCACGGGGCCCCAGTTTGTATAACGAGTCGATCGGCCTGCACCTACTTCCGCAAAGACTCGAATAGATTCTAAGTTGCCGCGAGTCATTTCAAAATAAGTATAGGTAGCTCCCCAACACAGATATTTGTTAGTAATTCCTCCGATTCTTCCACTACCTAAATCCAGAGTTTTTACCAGCGGCACAGAAACAGTAGTTTGACAACTTTTGTCATAATAAGAATAAGCTACCGGAGCATTTTCATTGTATTTATAGTTGGTTGCAAATGTTGCTAATTCTGAGGGAGTCATCGCCAAACCAGGGGTGGTGGCAGACAGAAAAACAATTGCAGTAGTTAATAGTTTGGAAAGCATCGCATTTCAATATTTTAATTATAGAAACCATCATACATTACTATAAGGTCTCATGAGATTTTGGGATTAAATAGTGAATGAGCTAATAGCGCCGCTTGAGTTCGATCGCGCAAATTCAATCTACTCAAAATATTTGTTACATAGTTTTTGACTGTATTTTCTGACAAAAATAAGGTTTGAGCAATTTCTCGGTTATTTGCACCTGAAGCTATTAAACACAATACTTCTAATTCTCGGGGAGTGAGTTGCTCTAATTCTGGTGGCAAAACCGCCGGAGAATTAGTTACCGCAGGTGTCATCAGGGCTTTTTCAAACAATCCGGGGCCTAGTTGGGTGTGTCCTTTATAAACAGCGCGAATTGCTAGGGCTAATTCGTCGGGTTCGGTGTCTTTTAGTAGGTAGCCTTTGGCACCCATTCGCATTGCTTTGCTGACATATTCATCGTCGTCAAAGGTGGTTAGTACCAGGACTTTTGTGTCGGGATAGGATTTGGCGATCGCCTCGGTTGCTGCTACGCCGTCCATCACGGGCATCCGAATGTCCATCAATACGATGTCGGGTGCTAAACTTGGGATTTGGGCGATCGCCCGCTGTCCGTTTTCTGCTTCACCGATTACTTGCATATCTGAATTGGACTCTAACATACTTTTGAGTCCTTGACGAATAATATGCTGATCGTCTACTAGCAATATTCTAATCATATTATCAACTTATCAACCCTAAATATTTTGAGAAGGCAAAGAAACTGAAATTCGGCAACCGTTTTCTGACTCGCTATAAATGGCAAATTGACCGCTCAGCGCCGCCACTCGTTCTCGCATTCCTTGCATTCCAAATCCTGTAGTATTCTGGGCCGGATCGAAGCCTTTGCCGTTGTCAGAAATCGACAAATGAATCAGTCCGGCGTGTTGCTGCAATTTAACTATGACGAGCGTTGCTTGGGCGTGTTTGTGAATATTGGTCAGCGATTCTTGCACAATACGGTAAAGCGTGATATTCATTTCTTGAGATAAACTAACAGGTAAGTTAATTGAGTCAGAAATTTCGCTACCAGTCATGCACTTAAAGTCTTGGAGCAGTTTGTTAATCGCACTTTCGAGCGATAATCCCTGCAAAGGATTCGATCGCAATACAGAAACAGATTTGCGAATTTCTAACAATGCTTCTGAACCGAGTTGTTTGGCTTGTTTCAGAAATCCCAGGGCTTTTTCATCCTCAGAATTCCAGAACAATAGGGCGTTATTGAGCTGAATTGTTTGAGCTGCAAGGGTGTGTCCCAATCCGTCGTGGATGTCGCGAGCAATGCGGTTGCGTTCCTGCAATGTTGCTTGATCTTCTATTCGCAGTGCGTAGTGGCGCAGTTGCTGGTGAGTCACCGCTAGTTTATCGTGGGCAATTTCTAATTCCTCTCGGCTTTGACGTTCGGCAATTAAGGCATTGATTAATAGCAAGGCAAATACTAAGGTCAACCCAAATAATAACACGTTGCTCAACCGCCATTCCCAAACTGTGGAAATGACTTTTTCTGGTAAAATTGGTTTGAACAACAGCAGCGAAGTATAGGACACCATTGCTAAACTTAAGACTGCTATCTGTCCGGGCTGCCGGAAAATTAGGCAACTCCGCATCAGCAAAACGAGAAACAGCAAAAAGCTCGATCTGCTGGATAATCCTTGTTGGACTATTGGTAGGAAAATTAATCCAAATTCGAGGGCGGTGAATAAAACTTTTTTGCGTAAGTTAACTGTTGGTAAACGCAGCCCGATGATGCCGAAAAGTGCGATCGCCCCCACGCGCCATATTAGCGACTGCAGCGACTGAAACTGATGCAGCATTTCTATCACTGCGGCCGTCGCTAGCAGCAGCCACTCCAAATAAAGCAACAAACGAAAGGACGGATAGTTTAGCCGAATCATAGAACTTTTTCCCATCAATATCTGAAGCGATTCAAGCAATCGCAATGATTTAATTATAGATGGTATTTTGGAGTCAAAAAACATATTATTCCCCCTATGGTGAAGGAAGTTCGTCACCGGATGTCATGGATGGATGTTGAAGGAATTGGTAATTGATAATTGGTAATTGGTAATTGGGCAATTCTCCCCCTCTCCCACTCTCCCACTCTCCCCCTCTCTCACTCTCCCCCTCTCCCATTCCCCCTTTTGCTATAACAGCTTAGCGAAGGTGCGATCGATTGCGTTAGAGCCTTTGTGGCTGATTTTGGGGTTTGGGACTAGGAAAAAAGTCACAAGTGCTATGTGCTTTTTGACTGGTTAGATTAGGAGTATTGCGTGATGCGCTGGCTGGTTTAAGCTTCTAAGATTTGTAGGTGAAGATTAATTTACAGAAAGTCAATCATGAAAAGAAATACCATCGCAGCAGCATTTATCCTCGCCGGCACCATCTTGGTAGGTAGTTTGTCTGGTTGTATGCCATCCAACGCTTCTAATGTCACCAAATCTAACGCGGTGGCGGCAAATGCAGCAACTTCAGGACAACCGAAGCTTTCTCCTGCTCAACGCGCCCAGAAACGCGACGAACTTCGCAAACAAGTCGAAGCGGTGCTAACTCCCGAGCAGGTGAAACAGTTGGACTCCAAAATCAAGGGAGGCGAAAAAATGCGGAAAGCTCTTAACGAGCTAAACCTCAGTGCTGAGCAAAAAACCCAAGTTAAGGGGATTCTCCAGGCTGCTTATCCTCGCTCGCAAAATGGGCAGTCTGGAGCTAAAGCTAAGTAAATGATCTAAGAACAAGTTTTGTTCGTTTTCAGTTTTTGTATGGTGTGTCAGGGGTTTAATGTTTTCAGTAATTGCTAACTTTTGGGTCTGACGCACCCTATAATAAACTTGAATTTCATAAATGTTTGAGTAATAGGTTAACCGCCTATCGAGGCAGATCAAGACCGATTTACTCAGATAAATTCAAGATACCAAAGGGAATTCTACTGAAAATCTAATAACTGCTATGAAGAGTGATATTGTGTCCGGTGGATTGAGCGCACTACGAACTTCAACAGTGCACTAAATTCCGCCCTGCCAAACGTTTTTTTGCGCTCATCGACGGGACATGAGATGAGGGCTATTGTTAAGAGGTTTGTGATGATAGAAGAAATTATTAGTGACAGTCGAAATGGCACTCGCCCTAAAGTTTCTGATGAAAATTTGAAGCTGAACGAGGAACCGACGCAGAATTTGGAAATTGTTGATAAAATTCCGAATGACACTGTTCCTGAAGTGGCTCTGGAATCTCCAAGTTTGCCGGAAAGCGAGCCTACAAATAATATTTTAGCAAAAGAACCGAAGCCTCAAAAGGTGCTGGCGAAAGGGCGAATTGCGATGTTTTTGCTGGGGTTGTTGTTGCTTGGTGGTTTGGGATTTTTGGTTTGGCAACGGGCGATCGCCCCTAAACCGGAAAAAGCGAGTCGTCGCGGTGGTAAAATGCAAATAACTCCGGTTCTGGTGGCGACGGCGACTAAAAAAACTGTACCGATTCAGTTACAGGCGATCGGTACTGTGCAATCTGGTGCTACTGTTTCGGTGACTGCACAGGCTAGCGGGCGGGTGACGAGAGTTTATTTTAAGAAAGGGCAAGAAGTTAAGAAAGGACAGTTGCTTTTCTCGATCGACGATCGCTCTCAAAATGCTTCGATCCAACAAGCTCAGGGTATCGTAGCAAAAGACCGGGCCCAGGTGCAACAAGCGACGGCTAATCTTGCTAAAGATCAGGGAATTGTCGAACAAGCTAGGGCGACTTTGGATAAAGATAGAGGAATTGTCGAACAAGCTAAAGCGACTCTGCAAAAAGATCGGGGTGTTGTCGAACAAGCCAAAATGACTCTGGCGAAAGATAAGGGAGTTGTTGAACAGGCGAAAATGACTTTGGAAAAAGACTTAGGTGCGGTTAAGCAGGCGATCGCAACTTTAGCAAAAGATCGAGCGCAAGCCGAGTATGCCGAAGCTCAAAGTCAACGTTACGCAGAGCTCTACAAACAAGGAGTAATTAGTCAAGATCAAGCGCAACAATACGCTACCAGCAGTCGAGCTGCGGCGGCAACGGTGGAGCTTGACAAACAGGCGATCGCCAATGCAGAAACGGCGGTAAAGAGCGATCGCATTGGCATCACAAATACGGAGGCTGTCGTCAACGGTGACTCCGTGGCGATCGCAAATGCTGAAACTGCGGTGAAGAGCGATTTGGTGGGAATTGAGAACGCTCAGACGGCGGTGAAGAGCGATTTAGTGGGGATTGACAATGCTCGGGCTGTTGTTGATGGCGATCGATCGGCGATCGAGGGTGCTCAAGCTAGTGTCAGCGCCGACGGCGGTAGTTTGCAAAACGCTCAGGTGCAATCATCCTATACTAAAGTGTTTGCGCCGATCGACGGACGCGCCGGCAATATCCTAGTCACAGAAGGCAATGTAGTGCAACCAAGCACAGACAAACCCTTAGTCACAATCTCGAAAATCAATCCTATTCAAGTTGCCTTTTCTGTTCCCGAATCCAACCTTCCAGACATCCAAAAATACGTAGAAAATGGCAAGCTAAAAGTTGAGGTCACCTTTGCCGGCAACAATCGCCCAATATCAGGAACCTTGTCATTTGTCAACAACACGGTTGATAATTCCACAGGCTCTATTCAACTGATTGGCGATTTTAATAACGCCGATGGGAAACTATTTCCCGGTCAATTTGTCAATACTACCTTAACATTATCTCAACAGCCAAATGCAATTGTAGTTCCCTCCCAAGCAGTACAAACCGGGCCGAACGGACAGTTTGTATTTGTCGCCCAAGACGACGATACAGTAGACAATGTGCCTGTAGTTGTGGGAAATACGATCGGCGGATTAAGTGTCATCAAAAAAGGTGTGGATGCTGGTGATGATGTTGTCACCGACGGACAAGCTAATCTGGTTGATGGTAGCAAGATTCGGATTAAAGATGCAGAGGACGATCGAGATAATTCTGAGTCTAGTAAAGGTGATAAGTCAGACACATCAGGGGATAAAAAATCTGGCGCTGACTCCCATTAGTCGGGAAATAAGTCAGGTAAATCGCGAAATAATCCGTAGGGCGATCGAGTTTAGATTTTGGATGTGACGATGGGCTCTAGATCCCCCCTAGCCCCCCTTAAGAAAGGGGGAACCGGAAGCGAGCAAAGTTCGCCTTGTTAAGGGAAGAATCAGAATCTTTCAAAGTCCCCCTTCTTAAGGGAGATTTAGGGGGATCGAGACTCAGGAAAAAACGAAATTCATCACAGGAAGCGCTCAAAGCCCCCTTTTTGACGTGAAAATCGGAAGCATTCAAAGTCCCCCTTCTTAAGGTGGATTTAGGGGATAGAGACTCAGGAAAAAACGAAATATACCAAATGAATGCAATTTTATTTTGATCTTAAACTGGTGTAACTAAATGAATTTATCAGAACCATTTATTCGTCGTCCAATTATGACCACATTGGTGATGGCGGCAATTATAATTTTTGGTTGGATGAGTTATCGCTTGCTACCCATTAGCGATTTACCCAACGTCGATTATCCCACAATTCAAGTTAGCGCTTCCCGCCCCGGTGCTAGCCCGGAAACGATGGCCGCATCGGTAGCGCGCCCCCTAGAAAAGCAATTTTCGAGTATTGCGGGACTCGATACGCTGACTTCTACCAGTACCAGCGGTAAAACTCAAATTACCCTGCAATTCAATCTCAGTCATAATATTGATGATGCGGCGCAAGATGTCGAATCGGCAATTTCTTCAGCCTCGGGCCAAATGCCTAATGATTTGCCAAATCCGCCGACTTACAGCAAAGTCAATCCCGCCGACGGGCCAATTCTTTACCTTTATCTTACTTCGCCAACTTTGCCGCTTTCTGAGGTTGATAGTTACGCGCAAAGTTATCTCGCGCAAAAGCTTTCGACAATCAACGGTGTGGCGCAAGTGCAGATTTACGGTTCTCAAAAATATGCGGCCCGAATTCAACTCGATCCGCAACAGTTAGCAGCGCGGCAAATTGGCATAGATAAAGTGCAAACTGCTATCCAACAAGGCAATGTTAATTTACCTACAGGAAGCCTTTCGGGAAGTTATAAAAACTTTGCGGTGCAAACTAATGGACAACTGAAAGATGCTGCTGCATTCCGCCGTTTAATTGTGACATATAAAAACGGACAGCCTGTTTATCTCGAACAATTAGGGCGAGTGGTTGACAGTGTAGAAAATACTCAACTTGCTAGTTGGTACAATAACGATCGCGCAATTATCCTCACGATTCAGAGACAGCCGGGCACGAATACCGTAGAAGTGGTAGATACGATTCAAAAATTGCTACCCAATTTGAGAACTCAGATTCCAAGTTCGATCGCGGTTGGGGTGATGTACGATGCGTCTCAATCGATTCGCGAGTCGGTGGATGATGTGCGGTTTACCCTCGTTTTGACGATCGCCCTTGTCATCTTAGTAATTTTCGTATTTTTACGCAATCTTTCTGCCACAGTCATTCCCAGTTTAGCGCTACCGGTATCGCTGATCGGCACCTTCGGTATCATGCACTTGTTCGACTACTCCCTCGACAACTTGTCAATGATGGCCCTGACGCTATCTGTGGGCTTTGTAGTCGATGATGCGATCGTCATGCTCGAAAACATCGTCCGCCACATCGAAGCCGGAGAAAGCCCGCGAGAAGCCGCGCTAAACGGCTCTAGCGAAATCGGTTTTACGATTTTATCGATGACGCTTTCCTTGGTGGCGGTGTTTATTCCGATGTTATTTATGAGCGAGTTGTTGGGGCGCTTGTTTCATGAATTTGCCGTCACAATTGCGGTTTCTATTTTAGTCTCCGGCTTTGTTTCTTTGACTTTGACACCGATGTTGTGCAGCCGTTTTTTGCGCCCGGTAAATCACGAAAATCAAAGCCGGCTTTATCGAGCTTCTGAGTACGTATTCGATCGAATTTTAAGCCTGTACGATTGGAGTCTCAAAATAGCCTTAAAATATCACCGCACCACGATGATTTTATCATTAGCAATGGTGTTCGTTACAGTTGGATTATTTATTGTAGTTCCCAAAGGCTTTATTCCCAGCCAAGATACGGGACAAATTACCGGAATTACCCAAGCCGCCCAAGATGCCTCTTTTGATGAATTATCTCGCCACCAGCAAGCGGTTGTCAGTGCGATTCGCCAAGATCCAAACGTGGAAGCAGTAAACTCGAATATCGGGGCCGGTTCGAGCGCCAATGGCGGCGGGGCTGCGGTTGCGGGGAATTCCGGCAGCTTGTTTGTGCGCCTCAAACCGATCTCGCAGCGGCAGATGGGTGCCGACGAAATTGTGCAGAGTTTGCGATCGCAATTAGCCGAAATTCCAGGCATTCAAGTCTTCCTGCAAAATCCTCCAGCAATCCCGCTGGGCACTCAACAAAGCACGGGATTGTACCAACTGGCGCTGCAAAGTTCGGATGTTTTACCGCTGCGTAAATACGTACCGCAACTAATTGAAAAAATGAAAGCAATGCCGGAAATTCAGGATGTTAACAGCGATTTGCAGATGACTGCTCAAATCAAAATTGATATCGATCGCGACAAAGCCTCAGCATTAGGAATTACGGCTAGTCAAATCGAAAACACCCTGAGAAATGCCTACGGCGCTTACCAAGTTTCGACGATTTACGGTGCGAGTAACGAGTATCAAGTTATTTTGGAACTAGAACCAAAGTATCAAAAAGATCCGAATGCTTTGATGCAGCTTTACATCAGTACAGCGGGTAATTCTAGCGATGCTTCTGGGGGTGAAACCCAGGTGCCGCTAGCAACGGTTGCCAAAATTTCTCTAGGAGTTGCACCGTTAATTGTCAACCACGTCGGTAGGATGAATGCTGCGACAATTTCCTACAACCTCGCGCCTGGGGTGGCGCTGGGAAATGCAAATAGCGCGATCGACCAAATCATCAAATCGCTGATTCCTGAGAGCATTTCCACCAATTATAAGGGCGCGAGTCAAGTATTTCAGAGTTCGCTACCTAGTTTGGGGATGTTGTTGGCGATCGCAATTTTGGTCATCTATTTAATCCTCGGCATTTTGTACGAAGATTTCATCCATCCGATTACAATTTTGTCGGGATTACCTTCGGCGGGATTTGGGGCGTTATTAACATTAATGTTGTTTGGAGTCGAACTCAACGTTTATTCATTCATCGGTATCATCTTGCTAGTAGGAATTGTCAAGAAAAATGGGATTATGATGGTCGATTTTGCGATCGAAGCCCAGCGCATAGATGGCAAAAAACCGGCGGAAGCAATCTATCAAGCCTGCTTAGTGCGTTTCCGACCAATTATGATGACTACAATGGCGGCATTAATGGGCACATTACCAATTGCGTTGGGAGTTGGTGCAGGTTCAGAATCTCGCCGCCCGTTAGGTATTGCAGTTGTCGGCGGACTGTTATTTTCACAAGTTTTGACGCTGTATCTAACGCCCGTATTTTACATCTACATGGAATCGTGGCGAAAGAAACTCAGAGAGGTTAAGTTTGGGCAAGTATTTTCATTTAAAGGAGAGCGGTGAAAATAACCTTGTCCTAGGGTGCGTCGCCATGAGATTGTTGATATTTATTTAAATGTTTTTTTGACGCACCATACAACTTTTTCCCTCTTCCTTCTTCCTTCTTCCTTCATAATTATGAACCTATCAGAAATCTTTATCCGCCGCCCCGTAATGACTACCTTAGTCACAGTCGGCATTTTAATCTTCGGTTTAATGAGTTATTTTCTGCTACCAATTAGCGCCTTGCCGCACGTAGAATATCCCTTTGTCAGCGTCTCCGCCAGCTTACCCGGTGCAACGCCAGAAACCATGTCATCCTCCGTCGCCGCACCGCTAGAAAGGCAGTTTACAGAAATAGCAGGGCTAAATTCTTTTAACTCTACAAGTTCCACCGGTAGCGCCAGAATTTCCCTACAATTCGACTTCAGCCGCAGCGTCAATTCTGCTGCTAAAGACGTACAAGCTGCGATCGCCGCCGCCGCAGGTTCATTGCCCGCTGGAATGACCAAAGCGCCCAGCTACCGCAAGGTTAACCCTTCTGTTTCGCCAATTCTCTACCTCTATTTGTACTCAAAAACCCTATCCATTGCAGCAGTAGACGAAGCCGCAGAAGTGACGGTGGCCCAACCAATTTCGGCGATAGATGGTGTGGCGCAAGTGCAGGTTTACGGGCAGAAAGAATATGCCGTGCGGATTCAACTCGATCCGCGAGAATTGACTGCGAGGGGAATCGGATTAGATCAAATTAGAACCGCCATTACTCAAGGAAATGTTAACTTACCAACTGGCAGCCTTTCTGGCGATAAAAAAAGCTATTTAATTCAGGTAAACGGTCAATTAAATACTGCTGCAGAATATCGATCGCTGATCGTTGCTTACAAAAATAGCGCAGCAGTGCGGCTGCAAGATTTAGGCAATGTCCTTGATGACGTGCAGAACAACAAAGTGTTGAATTTGTACAGCGATAGACAAGTCAACAATCAACCTGCAATCTTGCTTGCAGTGCAGCCTCAACCCGATGCAAATACCGTTGATATTGTCGATGCGGTAGTGCGAATGTTACCTTCACTAAAACAACAAATTCCCCAATCGATCGAAATGGGAATTATGTACGATCGTTCTCAATCTATTCGGGCTTCTGTAGACGATGTGAAGTTCTCCTTAATGTTGTCGGTGTGTCTGGTTGTCTTAGTAATTTTTATCTTTTTACGGAACATCACAGCGACGCTAATTCCGAGTTTAGCTTTGCCTGTGGCGATTATTGGCACCTTTGCTGTGATGTATCAGTTGGGATACTCGTTAGATAACTTGTCGCTGATGGCGCTGACGCTTTCAGTGGGGTTTGTGGTGGATGATGCGATCGTAGTTCTGGAAAATATTGTCCGCCACCAAGAAATGGGAGAAGCACCCCTAGAAGCAGCATTAAAAGGCTCGAAAGAAATTGGTTTTACTATTCTTTCGATGACGCTTTCATTGGTGGCAGTGTTTATTCCTCTGATGTTTATGAGTGGATTAATCGGTAGATTGTTTCACGAATTTGCTGTAACTATTGCTGTAGCAATTTTGGTGTCGGGCTTTGTATCTCTGAGCCTGACACCGATGTTGTGCAGTCGATTTCTTAAATCTCCGTCCCACCACCAAAAAAACAACCGCTTCTACCGCTTCTGGGAGCGGGGATTTGAGCTACTTTTGCAAGGATATGAATGGACGCTTAAACCTGTTTTGAAATACCGTTTTTTAACGCTGATTGTTTCGGTTGTTCTCCTGGTATTTACGGCTTATTTGTTTGTTTTAGTTCCGAAAGGTTTTATTCCGACTGAAGACACCGGACAATTGATGGCTAACACGAAAGGAGCGCAAGATATTTCGTTTGATGATATGATGATTCACCAACAACAAATTGTTGATATCCTTCGGAAAGATCCAAATATTGCAGCGTTGAATTCAACTGTAGGTGCGAGTGGCCCGAACGCATCGGCGAATAACGGACGGATTACAATTAGGCTCAAACCGATCTCGCAACGCCGCCTCAGTGCGGATGAAATTATCCAAAAACTAACTCCGAAATTGCGCGGAATTCCTGGCATTCAAGCTTTTTTGCGTTCTCCGGCTGCAATTCCGATTGGCGGTCAACAAACGAATTCGCAATATCAGTTTACGGTGCAAAGTTTAGATTTGCAAGCGCTGCGTCAAGCGGTGCCGGCATTGTTAGCTAAAGTTAAAACGCTGCCGGGATTGCGCGGTGTCGATAGCGATTTGCAATTGAGCACGCCTCAGCTTGAGGTTAAAGTCGATCGCGCTAAAGCAGCAATTGTCGGTGTTAGCCCGCAACAAGTGCAGAAAACCCTCAGCGCTGCTTACGCTTCAGGACAGGTTTCGACGATTTATACTCCCAACAATCAATTTACGGTTGTGTTGGAATTAAAGCCTGAGTTTCAGCGCGATCCGAGTGCTTTGTCGATGCTGTACGTGCGATCGAATACCGGACAAATGATCTCGTTAAGTGCGATCGCAAATATCACCCAAACAGTCGGCCCGCTCACAGTCAATCACCTAAGCGGATTGCCTTCTGCTACAATCTCTTTTGATACGCTTCCAGGCACATCGCTGAGTCAAGCAACCGCCGCGATTGAGAAAGTTGCCCAGGAAGTTTTGCCGCCGTCAGTAACAACAAGTTTTCAAGGTTCAGCCCAGGTATTCAACCAATCATTTAACGATTTAGGTTGGTTGTTAGTGGTTTCAATTTTAGTAATTTATCTAATTCTCGGCATTTTATACGAGGATTTTATTCACCCGCTGACCATTTTATCAGGTTTACCATCAGCCGGATTTGGTGCGCTGTTAACTCTGGTAATTTTTGGGGTGGAATTGAATCTGTATTCGTTTATCGGGATTATTTTGCTGGTGGGAATTGTCAAGAAAAATGGGATTATGCTGGTGGATTTTGCGATCGAGAAACAGCGACAAGACAGCAGCCACAGCGCCTTTGATGCCATTTACGAAGCTTGTGTCGTGCGCTTCCGCCCGATTATGATGACGACAATGGCAGCATTAATTGGCACTTTGCCGATCGCCCTGGGCGTGGGTAGCGGTTCGGAATCGCGCCGCCCGTTGGGAATTGCGATCGTCGGCGGATTGCTGTTTTCGCAAATTTTAACCCTGTATTTGACTCCAGTCTTTTACATTTATATGGAAGGGTTGAGAAAACGGTTAGGTAATCCCAAAATTAAGCTTTCTGAATTCTTTTGGCGTCCTAAAACTCGATCTGAGAGGCGAAATTAAGAGGTGATTTAACCGCAGATGAACGCGGATAGACGCAAATGAAGAAAGGGAGCATCTGGTGTTTTGCATTTAATAGTGCGAGCGTCCCCGCTCGCGTATCGTATAATACGCGAGCGGGGACGCTCGCACTATAAGAAAAAAATGCTTTTTACAAAAATGAGATGCGGATAGTCAGAAAGGGCGATCGTTATTTATCTGTAAGATTTTTGTAGTTAAAATTCATCCTACAACTTCTCTATTTTTCCTTTAACCCAATTTCTAAAGGATTTCAGCAAAGCCATTTCTCCCATAGTTTGAGTGCGAGTAAAAAACCCAGCCATTTCCGCTACAGATACAAAGGGAAAAGCAATACTAAAGTCGCACTCAACATATTCTGTCTCTACCAACTGATAAAATTTCAAAACTCGTCCATTATATAGCCAGAGTTCCTGGACGCGAAGTGCTGAATAAATTGCCAACTTATTAATTGAACTGCTGGTAATATCTATTTCAATTGCTAAATCCGGCGGGGGTGCAGTTTCTAAATCTAGTTCTTGCCTGTCTCTGACTGCTGGTTCGTTTTGGATATAATAGCAATTATCAGGTTCTATGCCTTTTTTAGCCCGTTCTCGCTTGAGAGTCATTGAGCCAGCACTTTTGATTTCAATGCCTAGTTCTTCTGCTAAAATAAAAATGAAGCGGTCAGACTTAATCTTGGGATTTTCATGTTCGTATAAAGGACTCATAATTTCCAACATCCCGTTATCATAAGCTATGCGATAACCTCGGCTATCGCCTATTTCTTTGAGCAAGGTTTCAAAGGTTGACCAGCTAATATTTTCTAGCAGTGTTCTCTGTTCGGCTAAACTTGAAGTAGTAGCAATCATCTCAAAATCTCCTTGAGTTGAGCAAACTATAGTTTTATTGTACCACAGGCAATTTTGACGATTGCAAAAATCCCAGGAATAGATGGATCGGGGCGAGCGCTCTTTTTTGACCGCAGATTATAAAAGGCGATCGCTAGATTAAATAGTTATCTCTATAGCGCTCCTGTGCCATTTGTCGTGCTTCAAATTCATTCCATTGCTGGATAGGTCGTAAAGTTTCTACAGTTGTCAATTCATCGGGAATTGGTGTACCTATTATTTGATTGATTACTTCGGCTATTACCCGACAACAGCTTTGTGGCCAACAGACTACTTGCTCCTCAGCAAATCTAATGACTATCCATCCTTTTTCTAAAAATAGTTGATGGCGCTGATTTTCTTGGACAAGCACTTCGTAATTTTTAGGCTCCCCGGTTTCATAGTGATAAGGTTTATCAATTGTTATATCAATACGTAAATTTGTTAATTTATCAAAATAAGAAATTTCTATGCAGTAAGGTTGATAGGAGTGGGATTTGTGGATGATTAAATTGTTATAAACTTTATCTTGAAATAATTGCTGTAAATTCTTATAAAATTTAGTTTCAAGCCACTGACACTTTGTACTGACAATTATACCTTCGGGAGGGACGGTTTTTATGATAATGTCTTTAATTATCTGATACCGATACTGTTTTATTTTTTCCGGTTTTTGGGATTCGGCCATCTGCCGCTTATGCTGAATCTCACGTTTTTTCCATTCTGCTAACAGACGTTGATAATCCCGCATTTCTTGCTCGTAGTTATTAAGCATTCGTAAGTAATACATTTGTTGTCGCCCGAAGTTTAAGGCAGTAACCAAAATTTCACCTACAGAAATATAGAAAGTGATGACAATATTTCTACTGACAATCAGAGCAATAGTTGTAAAAGGAATAATTAATGGAAGAGCTTTATAGACAAACAAAAATATATCAATTGGTTTGGGCTTATAAGTGGGAGGTAAAGGTTTTGGCTCACTAAATTTCCATGTGAATGGAACTGCCTCCAGTGCTTGCATAACAGGATCGGGCAAGAGGATAATAGGATATTTATTCATATTTTTTAGTGGTTGTATTATTAAACTATAATACTCAACTATTTTCACGAGATATTCCGCTCGGCAAAGGCAAACAATATTCTAACCAGGTGGGCAAATGCCCACCTTATCAACTTACCCCATCATCTAACCGAAAAAGTCGATCGTCTCTTTCAACGCTTTCACAAACACATCAATCTCCTCGCGAGTATTGTAAAAATACAAACTCGCCCGCGCCGTAGATGAAATATTCAAATAGCGGTGCAAAGCTTGCGTGCAGTGATGCCCGGAACGAATCGCGACTCCCTCCTGGTCTAACATGGTAGACAAGTCTTGAGGGTGAATTTCTCCCGCAGTAAATGCCGCCAAAGCTGCCCTACCTTCGCCGTTGCTGTCCGGTTGCGGCCCGTAAATTTTAATCTGTGGAATTTGTCGCAATTGTTGGAACAGATAAGCCGTCAATTCGGCTTCGCAGGCGTGAATCTTATCCATGCCAATGTTATTAAGATAATCGATTGCGGCACCAAGGGCGATCGCCTCTCCGATTGCCGGAGTGCCCGCCTCAAATTTGTGCGGCAAATCGGCATAGGTAGAATATTCGAGAAACACATCAGCAATCATCTCGCCACCGCCAAAAAACGGAGGCATTTCTCTCAATAAATCCAGTTTCCCGTACAAAAAACCGATGCCAGTCGGAGCGCACATTTTATGACCGGAAGCCACCAGCCAATCGCAATCCATTGCTTGCACATCTACTACCATGTGCGGCACGCTTTGGCAAGCATCAATTAAAACTTTTGCGCCGAAACTGTGGGCAATTTCGCAGATTTCTTTAACCGGATTGATACAACCCAAAGTATTAGAAACGTGAACTACAGACACCAACTTAGTTTTATTTGAAATCAGCGTTTTAAACTGTTCCAAATCAAACTCCTGAGTCTCCGCCAACTCAACAAACTTCAGCACCGCGCCAGTTTTTTGAGCAATCATTTGCCAAGGCACCAGATTGCTGTGGTGTTCCATCACCGACAGGATGATTTCATCTCCGGCTTGCAGATTGTTTAAACCCCAAGAATAAGCAACCAAATTAATCGCTTCGGTGGCGTTGCGAGTGTAAACAATTTCTTGTCGCGAAGCCGCATTGATAAACGCTGCAACTTTATCTCTCGCACCTTCGTAAGCATCAGTCGCTTTAGCGCTGAGAGAGTGAGCGCCGCGGTGCACGTTAGCATTGTATTGTTCGTAGTAATCGCGCCAAGCGTTGAGTACAGCTAAGGGTTTTTGAGAAGTAGCTGCATTGTCTAAATAAACTAGCGGTTTCCCGTGGACTTTTTCATTCAAAATTGGGAAGTCTGCGCGAACTTTTGAGGCTAAGGTTTTTTCTTGAATAAGTGTCATATTTTTTGAAGTTAGTATTGTTGTGAAACTCGCTTATAGGGCGTATTGTTGAATCGGGAGATCCCCCTAAATCCCCCTTAATAAGGGGAGTAGGGGTTGACTTTGAGAAAGCTCTTGTTCCCCCCTTATTAAGGGGGGCTAGGCGGGATCTCCGGCTTTGATTGCGACAATAAAACATCACCCAGCCTGTTGCTAATTCCTTTATTCTTGCACAGCCACACAAGTAGAAAGCATTTTCGCCACCCCAATAATCGGCAACATATTGAGAATTTCCGCCGCAAAAGCATCAATCAACAAATAGCGACTTCTTTCCAAATCCAAACCGCGACTTTGCAAGTAGAAAAGCTCATCATCTTCTAATTGGCTGACAGTTGCACCGTGGGAACATTTAACGTTATCCGCCACAATTTCTAACTGCGGTTTGGTATCGATGCGCGCCCTCGGCGACAGCAACAAATTCCGGCTCAACTGTCCGGCATCTGTCAATTGTGCGGCTTTGCGAACGAAAACTTTGCCGTTAAATACTGCGCGAGCTTTGTTACCAACAATGCACTTGTGCAATTGCCTACTTGTACCGTGAGGATGATTGAAATCAATTAGACTGTGAGTGTCTGCTAACTGTTCGCCAAAGGCTACGGTTAAGCCGTTTAAATTTGTTTCCGTGCCTTCGCCGCCTTGAAACACTTCTAAATTGTGGCGCGATATTTTGCCGCCCAAGCTGATAGCATGACAAGTATAACTGCTGTTGCGCGATTGCTCGATCGCACTTTTGCCAATATGAACCACATTCAAAGTTTCCCGCTGCAGCCTAACGTGGTTCACCGTGGCGTTTTCGCCCACAAAAACATCCGTCACAGCATTCGTAAAAGCGGGTAAATTACCGATTGTGGTGTAATCCTCAATCAGTGTAACTTTGCTGCCAGCCTCAGCTATGATTGAGCAGTGCGGCTGACACATCGTCGCAGATGCACCTGGTGCGGTGAGGAACAGCAAGTGAATCGGCATTTCGACGGACACATTGGCCGGCACGAACACCACCGCAGAATCTGCTAAACCCGCAGTATTCAGCGCTGTAAACACTTCCGTTGGCTGGCTGTGCTTGCTCAAAACATCGGTAATGCGCGATCGATATTTTTCGGGTACATTAGATAAATTACCTGCATAAAAGTCCGACAAATTCGGCAAAACCGCCGACTCCACCGTTGACAAATCCGGCGCATAAAAACCGTTGACAAATACCAATCTTAACGGTAAATCCTCCCGATTCTTCACAGGCATAACAATATCAGCCAGCTTAACCGTTGACTGATAGCTTTGCGGTACATGAAAAGGAACTTGCAACATCGACGACAAATCAGTAAAGCGCCACTCCTCATCCCTCACCGTCGGAAAACTTGCAGCAAGCACGTATTCAGTCGCCGCATCCCGCAAATCCTGCAACCCGTAAGCCGAATCTTTGCTATTAGCAACCTCCAACTTGCTGCACTGATTAACCAAATCAGCCAAAAACATTTCCCTAGTAGCAACTTGCGTATTTATCATCGCGCCCCAACTCCTGCTGCTTCCTCTTCCACAACCCAATCATAACCGCGTTCTTCCAATTCCAGCGCCAACTCTTTCGGGCCAGTCAAGATAATTCTGCCCGCTTCCATGACATGAATAAAATCAGGAATAATGTAATTGAGCAACCGCTGATAGTGAGTAATCACCAACATCGAATTTTCAGCAGTTGACAACTGATTCACACCGCCGGCGACTATCTTGAGAGCATCGATATCCAAACCCGAATCAGTCTCATCCAAAATAGCTAACTTCGGTTCCAACAGCGCCATTTGCAAAATCTCGTTGCGCTTTTTTTCGCCCCCAGAAAAACCCTCATTGACGCTGCGGCTCAAAAAAGCCGGATTCATCTTCACAACATCCAGCTTATCCTCGATTAAATCTTGGAAATCAAAAGCATCCAACTCTTCCAATCCCCGATGTTTGCGGTGAGAATTGTAAGCCACGCGCAAGAAATCCACATTACTAACGCCCGGAATTTCCAAAGGATATTGGAAAGCCAAAAATATGCCAGCCAAAGAACGTTCTTCCGGCGGTAATTCCAGCAAATTTTGTCCCAAAAATGTAACTTCTCCACCTGTCACTGTATAAGCAGGATGGCCAGCTAATATTTTGGACAAAGTGCTTTTACCTGAACCGTTGGGGCCCATAATCGCGTGAATTTCACCCGATTTAATTTCCAGATTCAAACCCTTAAGAATTTGGGTATCATCCACATTCGCAGTTAAATCGCGGACGGATAACACCACTTGACTATTTTCAACAATCATCTTTTTTTTTCCTTTGCCTCAATGCAGTTTACAGTTTTTTCTTCTCGTTCTTCTCGTTCCTAGGCTCTGCCTAGGAATGCGTGTGGCGAGGCTCTGCCTCGTTGGAAACGGGAGAGAGAAACGTGAGGCAGAGCCTCTAGATATGCGTTACCAGGCAGAGCCTGGTAACGAGGGTTTCTCGCCCGCCAAAATATTTTCTTCCTTCTTCCTTCTTCCTTCTTCCTTCTATCCGACACTTCCTTCTATCCCACACTTCCTTCCAGCTTCAGACTCAACAACTTATCAGCTTCCGCCGCAAATTCCATCGGTAACTGATTGAAAACATCTTTACAGAAACCGCTAATCATCATCGAAATAGCATTTTCTGCGGAAATTCCCCGCTGTGCGAAGAAGAACAATTGCTCTTCCCCAATCTTAGAAGTAGAAGCTTCGTGTTCGACTTTAGCAGTGTGGTTCTGCACTTGAATATAAGGGAAAGTATTCGCTTGAGCATTGTCGCCAATCAGCATCGAATCGCACTGAGAGTAATTGCGAGCGCCCTTAGCATTCGGCCCCATTTTTACCAATCCGCGATAGCTGTTTGCAGAATTCCCCGCCGAAATTCCCTTAGAAATAATCGTGCTGCGAGTATTTTTGCCGACGTGGATCATTTTGGTGCCGGTGTCAGCTTGCTGCTTGTTATTTGTCAGGGCTACTGAGTAGAATTCGCCCACGGAGTTGTCGCCGACTAAGACGCAACTGGGATATTTCCAAGTAATCGCGGAACCTGTTTCTACTTGTGTCCAAGAAATCTTGGAATTGACTCCTTGACACAAACCGCGCTTTGTCACAAAGTTGTAAATTCCGCCTTTACCGTTCGCGTCGCCGGCGTACCAGTTTTGGACTGTTGAGTATTTGATGTCGGCATTGTCCATTGTTACCAATTCCACGACGGCGGCGTGCAGTTGGTTGGTGTCAAACATCGGCGCGGTGCAGCCTTCTAGGTAAGACACGGAACTGTTTTCTTCTGCAATAATTAGTGTGCGCTCGAACTGGCCGGAATCTTCGTTGTTGATGCGGAAATAGGTTGACAATTCCATCGGGCATTTTACGCCTTTGGGAATGTAAACGAAGGAACCATCGGTGAATACGGCGGAGTTGAGGGCTGCAAAAAAGTTGTCGCCGACTGGTACGACTGTGCCAAGATATTTTTCGATTAGTTCGGGATAATCTTTGATGGCTTCTGTGATGGAACAGAAGATAACGCCGTCTTTGGCTAGTTTTTCTCTAAAGGTTGTGGCAATTGAAACGCTGTCGAAAACAACATCGACGGCGACATTTCCCAGTCGTCTTTGTTCGGATAGGGGAATTCCTAATTTCTCGAAGGTTTCTAATAGTGTCGGATCAACTTCGTCCAAACTGTTGAGCTTTTTGGGCTTTTGTTTGGGGGCGGAGTAGTAGATAATGTTTTGGTAGTCGATCGCGGGATAGTTGACATGAGGCCAGGTAGGCTCGGTCATTGTCAGCCACTTCCGGTATGCTTTGAGGCGGAATTGCAGCATGAATTCCGGTTCGTTTTTCTTGGAGGAAATCAGGCGGACTACATCTTCGCTCAAGCCGCGGGCGATGGTGTCCGACTCGATGTCGGTAACGAAACCGTATTTATAGGGCTGGTTGACTAGGGTTGTGACTGTAGAGCTCATGAATTTTGCGCTTTCGAGTGTTCTGGATAAGTCTCTCAAAGATGGCAGACGCTTGAACTGTCCGGGGCCCGGCTAGTTCTGGGGGCTGCTTGGGGAAGTTAAACAACAAGTTTGTTGCTTTAGTATATTTTAAGCTACATTAACAACAGCGATCTTGTCAAAGTCAAATTAATAATTTTTTGTGAAGATGGAGACCACTCAGCAGACTTCCACGAAACAGGACATCCTGCAATATTTGCTCAAGGGGGGTCAGGGGACGGCTCTTGAGTTGGCGGAGTCTTTGGAGATGAGCCCGCAGGCGATTCGCCGTCATTTGAAGGATTTGGAGGCGGAGGGGCTGATTCGGTATCAGTCGGTTCAGGCTGGTATGGGGCGGCCGCAGCACATTTATGAGCTTACCAGTCTGGGGCGCGATCGCTTCCCGAATCGTTACGGCGATTTTGCTGTGTCTTTCTTGGATACTTTGGCGGAAACCGTCGGCCGCGAGCAAGTGATTAGTATCCTGCGAAAACAGTGGCAGCGCAAGGCTACGGACTATCGGCGGCTGGTGGGTTCGGGTTCGCTGCAAGAGCGGGTGACTAAGTTGGTGGAACTCCGCAGGGCTGAAGGTTATATGGCTGAGTGTTATCCTGTAGAATCTGTAGGTGTGGAAATGTGCGATCGCGATGTTAAGGGCGATCGATTTGTGTTGATGGAACACAACTGTGCTATTTCTAATGTGGCGGAAACTTTTCCGAGTGTTTGCGGCAATGAGTTGGAAATGTTTGCGGGGGTTTTGCCAGATTGTATTGTGGAGCGGACTCACTGGATTATTGATGGGGAACACCGCTGCGGTTATTTGATTGCTAGGAAGGAAGTTCGGCAGCGGATGAGTGTAACGGATTTAACGGATGTCGGTTCGGCAACGGATTTGGTAACGGATGTCACCGATGTCACCGATTAGCAATAACAAATAACAAATAACAAATAACAAATAACTAATAACTAATAACTAATAACAAATAACTAATAACTATGGAACCGCTAGCAGATTTTTTAAAGCCGGAAGAGTGCGCGGAAGTTGATAGGGCGCTGCTGTCGTCGAAGGAAAAGTTTTCGACTCGGTTGGCAATTTATGGTTTGAGGGTGCTCAAGCAAATTGCTGGGGAGACTGGTTTGCCGATAACTGAGGTGTCTAACCAGCAGGTGATGGATTGGATTAAGAATGATGAGAGCATTCAACGGTCGATTCAAGTTGATGCTAGTTTTGAAAACTTTTTTACTAATTTGGTGGTGGCGTCTTTGCGACCGTTGAAGCAAATTGCGGCAGAATCTGAAAGTGCGATCGAACAATTAACAGTTAAGCAGGTTGTGGCGTGGTTTGTAAAGGACGGGAAGGTTCGCCGAGAGCAGGGAACGGATGCGGCGTTTTTGGATTTGTGATTGGGCTGACGCGCTCAGACTCCCAGAAACCGGGTTTTTTCGGAATCTGTCGCCTGCAACGAAATATTTTCATAATAAACCCGGTTTCTCGCCTCTCATCGGACTCCATGACATCATCGAAAAACAAATTTTGACAAAGGGGTTGACAAACTGGGGAAAGCTTGCTAAGGTAATTAAGTCGAGCGAAAGAGATGCAGGGCATCAAACTAAACGCAGACACAGGATTCAAAGTTTTCAAAGCTTTCCTGGTGCTTATGATGTAATGGAACCACTCCGATCCATCCCGAACTCGGTTGTTAAACGTTGCTATGGCGAAGATACTCGGCGGGTCACTGCCCGGTAAAATAGCTCGGTGCCAGGTTAATAATAAATTAAAGCTCTTTTCCCGCAACAACGGAAAGGAGCTTTAGTTTTTTTACAGAATATTTTTACCTCGTCCGCTCCAACGCCCTGTTAGAACGCGCTTTGGTGGCAATTTCACAACTTCTCTGCCGCTTTCAGCTTGTTTCTTCTGCAAGTCTGCAAATATTGCCTCCAAGTCATAATTGAAAGACTTGGCATACTCTTCACGAATTTTGTGAATTTCTTCTACGATTTCATCTTGCAACATAAATTAATTTCCTAGTAGTTCATAGGGCGTACAAAGAATCGGCAACTCGTATCCGAAATCAAAACTGATTTCTGCAAGTTTTCCCTGGATTTGAGCGTTTGCGATATGCTTACAATTCCAGGTTAACAGGTAATCCAAGCCGTGAACGGTGGCTGCGGCAATGTGAATTGCATCGATATCTGCTTTAGGGGGAAGATTGCTGCGTGCAAGAAATTGTGCGGCTAACTCTCGGACAGCTTGATTTAATTCTAGCAATGGAACACCGCGAAGGAGTTCCATACGTTGAACCGCAATTTCTGTGTCTCCTTGTGCTACCTCGTTTAGGACAGCCTGTGAGATGTACATTGTAAAAGCACTGCGGCGATACTCCCACCAATCTTTTGTTACCTCGATATTGGCAGCCAGGATTAGGTTTTTGGTCGATCGAGCTGTTAGGTAGCCCAAGATGCTGGTTTCAATGTAGAGGGTTTCGCTCATAGGGGATAGGTTGATAGCCTCTTCATTTTAAACCCAACCATTCCTCGTTGTAAAACTTCTGCATCGCATAGGATCATAGTTCTAAACCTTGTTGCCGATACTTATTGAGTAGGAGTTGCTGATATTCGCTCTTCGGCTGATTAGTCATTACTTCCAAGCGATCGACCTCCTCGAACCATTTTGCCCAAGCTTTGGCAATATCGTCTGGGATTTTGGGTTCAGCTATTCTATTTTGGTGCTTGTGCATCACAAAGCAGTCAACCCGTTTTAGCAACAGCATAGGCAAAATATACAATTGCAACCGAAATGATAAGTTTGAGCCAGAACTCCAAATTGTTCCACGCAAAACCTTGAATAATCCACCAAATCCATAGAAATACAATGCACAAGGCTAGCAACAACAGCCATGGCGCAAAGTAGGGAGCCATTCGCGAAATCAATTTAAACTTAGCTGAAACTTGTTCGAGTGTGAGGAGATTTGGGGGATGAGAGCGATCTCCACCCAATATGAATGCAAGAATACTGCTATGGTTTTCCTTATTAAGAGGTTTTCCATGATCTCCGTAGTAATAGCAGACCTCTTCTATCCGATCATCATCGAAATAGAAACCGTCAAATCCAGCAGTACCAATATCTTTCATTCCAAGTCCACGTAAACCACTGCACAAAATTCCAACTGGCCAATCCCAACAACTTCTGTCATTCCGCAGTTCCTTAAGCTGACCTAAATCAAAGCGTTCTTGCCAAGGATACTGACAAGGTAAAACACTACCTGCTAAGTAGATTCGATTAAATCTCATAGCTGACACTTTTTTCAAACTTTCTCCAAGAATGTATGTACCGTTGCTATGACCAATGAAATGGAATTCTGTTTTGGGATTTAAGGCAAAGCGATAACTGTACTGATCTTGAAACCAGCGAATATTCTGCCGCCTGAGCCCGGGAAAGAAGAAATTAAAAGCAGAAAAATAACCATATGTAGAGCGTACTACTGCAATTTTTCCCTTGGTAAGATTCCTAATCTGATCTTCTAAGTGGCTAGCCCAACCACTGTTACTATCCCGTATACCGTGTATGACAAAAACAGTTGTGGTTTCAGGTGCGCTTTCTGTAGGGTTAATTGTAACACCACTCCTGAGTTCAGAGGGGATTTGCTCGGGTTCTTGAGGATTACATTGTAAAATTGCCCATTTGATTACTTTATAGCGTAGCTCCCATTCTTCAAGTGCTTCAGAATTTCTTCCTTGAGGATGGTAAATATTGTGATGGTTTGCATCAGAAATATCAAACTGCACACCATTAGGAAATTGATGAATATCGATGCTATCTTTTCTCTTAACAAGACTATCTTGAATGCCAAGAAGCTGAACCATTACTGGTTCTTGTCCATTGAAACTTGAAAAATAGCGAATCCAAGCGATCCTTAAGTTAGTAATAAAAGCAGATCCTTGAACCATATCTCGTAAAATTGGTAACAAACCTGTTGCGCTTGATATATCTACACCTGCTGATACTAAAAAATTATTAGATTCAAATCCTCGATTAGGCGATGCAAGTAGAACAAAGCGACTAACTTTTTCTACCCAGGAAACTTCACTTTTTACAGTTTCTGGGTAAGCTCCTGCCGCTATTAAATAAGCTTGTCTTACAATTAATCCACCCAAGCTATGACCAATGCAAATAATATCGTCAAAAGGTTCATCACTAGCAACTGCCGCAAGCCAATACTGTTCGATTTTCGCTTTCAATTCAAGCGATAGTCTTTCAATGGATTTAGTAAACAACTTACTAAATCCAGGAATATCATAGAATCCACAGTGATTAAAAATTAGCCATTTACTGCCAACTATTAACTCCTCTTCACGTAGTCTCTCTAATAGAGGTCGCCATTTTTGAGGTGATCCGTTGAGTCCAGTTGCCAATACTATTAATCGCTTCATATGCTGAGCTTCTAATTAGGTAAGGTTAATTACATTACATAACAAGTTTTCATGCGCCATTACAGGGCCTAAAACCGGAAACATTTCATTCATAAATTTCCGCTTTTCGGCTCTCCCGTACTTTTGGTGATAAGGTAAGGTTATAATTTAGCGGCATCAAGGTTTTCAGCCTTCTTTTTCCAGTTGAATTGGATCAACCACTACTTTTCACATCTAGCATCTAGGAGAGTCGTTTCCATAGCGAGTGGGAAGGTGATTTTCTTGGGATTGATAGCAAGTGCAGAATCCAAAAATTGCGTTCCTTTTAAGACTCAATTAATATAGATGCTACTGGATGATTTGAGGATAAGCCTCTGTTGGAAAAATGCGTAACATCTATAACTCTAAATATTCCTTGTGGAACTTGGATGCTTTCGCCAATACTAGGAACCCTAGAAAAACCTTCAACCCCTGCTTGATTATCTCCCTGGGGCGTTCGCACATGAACTATAACATTTACAAACATAAGCCAACCTTTTTCGATAGTGCGTAAGTCCAGTATAATATAGGTACTCTCAGAGTGAGTACAAAAGTGGAATTCCACAGGTTTTATGTCCCCTCAGCACTGGTCGCCCACCGCAAAGCCTCCGCCAGATCCTGAGTCAGATGAAATGAACTGGTTGTCCCGCCACAAACCCTCCTCGCGACCAAAGTAAACCCATCCATCCCATCAAAGCACCGACACCCAAGGTCGTCAATAGGATACCCGCCGCAGCCGCTAAAGAACACTCAGATGTCGCCACCCTTGTCAATTCCCAGAAAATTCACAGCCTCAGCGATCGGCCCTTTTTGTTTCTCAACCGCCACCCGCTCGCAAGTCGCCAGAGTCTTGTTACTCTGGGCCAAAGAGCGATCGCACGCCAACTCAAAATCCTCCTACAGATCTGTCTGAAGAGACTCAGGAAGTTCTGCTAATTTTTCTAAAATGACTGGCTGTATCATTGTTTTTACTCGCGATCGCCCATCTACTCCATTAAACCACCAAAACCCAATGTCAGCAACAGAATAGCCCATTATGTAGTGCGATCGCCCAAAATCGCACTAACACCATCACTATCTTGCAACTTGCCGAAAATTACGCGATCGACTATCGTTCCTAGTAGCAGGAATCACAAAGAAAACATGACAGCAATATTGCCACCTTGGATAGTTTTAGACTCCCTACTGCACAACTGGCTGCTAGAAGATATCGGTAGGGGCGATCGCACAACATCGGCCTTATTTCCCGCAGCCAGCATCCAGGGTACCGCTAAATGGATTGTCAAAGAAGCTGGAGTCATTGCCGGATTGCCGATCGCCGATCGCACATTTAAACTTTTAGACAGCAGCCTCAGTTTTCTCCCCCAAGTACCCGAAGGGAAACTGTGCGAAAAAGGAGAAGTAATTGCCGAGATTTCCGGCAATTTCGACGCGCTGCTAACCGGAGAAAGAGTAGCATTAAACTTAGCAATGCGTTTGAGCGGCATCGCTACATTAACTCAGAAATATGTTGACAAAATTGCCGATTTACCCGTGCAATTAGTCGATACCCGCAAGACAACACCGGGGTTGAGATTGTTGGAAAAATACGCAACTCAAGTCGGCGGCGCTTGCAATCACCGGATGGGATTAGATGACGCGGTGATGATTAAAGATAATCACATTGCAGCGGCTGGGGGAATTGCAGAGGCGATCGCCCTAATTCGCAATTCTATCCCCTATCCGCTGACAATCGAAGTCGAAACCGAAACTCTGGCTGAAGTGCAGACAGCATTGCAGCACAAGGCGGATATTATCATGTTGGATAATATGTCCTTTGACTTAATGCGGCAGGCTGTGGTCATAATTCGCGAAAAGAGCGATCGGGTAAAAATTGAAGCTTCTGGGAATGTTACTTTAGAAACTATTAGGAGTGTGGCGGAAACCGGAGTTGATTATATTTCTACCAGTGCTCCAATTACGCGATCGACTTGGCTGGATTTGAGCATGAAAATTAATAGTTAGTGGTTATTTGTTAGTGGTTATTGGTTGTTGGTTATTTGTTAGTGGTTATTGGTTATTTGTTATTTAGTAGAACTTACGCAAGGGCGGTTTGCAAGGGTTTGATATTCATACTTTACTTGCAGAACCTAGGGTCGGCATTCATTCAGAATGACATCATTAGATTGAAATGCGTAAATTCTATATTGGTTAAGTTATTAGTTATTATTTGTTATTACCACTAACAAATAACCACTAACAAATAACCACTAACAAATAACCACTAACAAATAACCAATAACCAACAACCACTAACAAATAACCACTAACAAACAACTAACTACTAACAAATAACCACTAACAAACAACTACTTCGAGATAAAATGCACCCAAAAATCTCCGTCAGCCATACAAACGCTGCGGATTAAACGATAGGAATAGTGCAAATAAGAACCGCTGACACTTGTATCGTAGCCGCCTGGGAACCACTCGCCATAGGGGTCGTGAACGAAGAATCCTTCGCTGTCGTAGCCCGCAGCAACTATAATGTGACCGAAAGACGTGAAGTATCCGTGGATGACAGCGGGATTTCCGCTGGCCAGCCAATCTTGAACGTCCTCAATAGTTGCATTCTCGGTATAGTAATCTTGAGCGCCGTAATCTTTAACAATCTTTGCTAAATCATAGGGATCCCAGCGACTGTAACCTTTGGCGATCGCATATTCGTAGAGTTCATCTTCATATTGTCCGCTTCTATTGCGCCGCGGCACTCTCAAAAAGTCCAGACACATCGCTATGGAAGTTACATTACAAGCACCTGTAGGATTGTAAAAATTATCTAATTGCGATCGATAAGGAATGCCAAGTCGGACAGTGGGCGGGTTTGGTTTGGGATAAAGCAAAACGCCGTCTAAAGTAACTTGAGCGTGTCCTCCGTAAACATACCAAATCCCTGAACCTTTGAAAGATTCATTGCGGAGAGCAACCCTAATGTGACCGCGAATAGGAACAAAAGCCAGGAGTTCAAACTCTTTTCCCGCTGGGATTACTTGTTTTTCTGAGTCCTGAAGTTGAGAAGACGCTAGGGGTTTTGATTTAAAAATAGTGTCTCTGGTCGTTTTCAGGATCGGGCGAGGTGTGGGAATGTCCGTCGTTTTCGTTTCGATCAGCTTTTTGGCTGTGATTGCTCCCAAAAAACCCGGTTCGCCGCACTTCATCAAGGTTTGAAATTGGTGGAGGGCGGCGGTAGAAAGTGGGCCAAAGATGCCGTCTACTGGAGGTTTCAGTAAACCCAGGTCAATGAGACGGCTTTGAATTTGGCGGCTGAGCTCGTTGTCGGCAGCGATTGCTTTGGCATCGTACCTAATTTTTGAGTTGAGAAAGTTTTGTAATTTCATGCTTCCCTGCACACTTCAACGATTCCAAGTTTATACTCTCAGAAAATTACGGCCATTCTACCGATCGTCCGTACCTTAAAAGCTTTAAATTCATGATTCGATACAAAACCTTTAAGGCGGAGTGCGATCGAACTTGATATCCTGTCCAGTCGATCGATCGAAATAAGATGGGTTAGTAGTGCGGACTAAAGTCCGCACTACTAACCTTTTTTTGTTACCATCCTAGATCAGACACGATCTGACACAGTATTTTCAAATCAAAGAAGGCGATGATTTACCTTCTTTGTGCTCCCTAGCTTGACAAGCAAACGATTGCGTCTGGGAAAGAAGCAGTCGGGTTTATGCTGCTTCGGGGCGAATTACCACCACACCCATCGCATCGGGAGACAGATATTTGACGGCGGCTTCCCGGAGATCCTCGGCTGTCTGAGATTGGATGCAGGCTGCGTAGTTGAGGGCGGGAGCGATATCTCCTACCATCGACTGATAGTAACCGTACAAACTTGCTCGATCGCTGGGAGTTTCGTTACCGAAGATAAACCGATTTGCTACTTGGGTGCGGATGCGGGAAATTTCGGCATCAGTCACCAGTTCGGTTTGCAGAGTGCGGATGTGTCCGACGATGGCTGCTTCCACTTCGGCTATATTTTCTGTCGCCAGTTGAGCGGAAATCGAGAATACCCCGCCTAGTCGCTGAGTCATGTTGCTGACGGAAATTGACGAGACTAGCCCTCGATTTTCGCGCAAATCCTTAACCAAGCGAGTTGTGCGCCCGTGCCCCAATACTGTCGCCAAAACGTCGAGGGCGTATGTTTCGGACATTTCCACAAAGCCGGGGACTCGCCACATCACGATCAGTCGAGCTTGCTGGAGGGCAGAGTCTACAAATTCGCGGCGAACTGTTTCGGTAAAGGGCGATTCTTGGCCGTAGTTGAGAATTTCGGATTCTGGGTGAAAGTTGCTGAGGGCGGGCAGATTTATGGTGCTGTTTTGTGCTGTGCTTTTGCTGGCAAAACTTTCGGCGACAATTTCTATTAGTTGATCGACCGGCAAGTTACCTACAGCGACTGCTGTCATCGCCCCTGGCTGATATCTGCTGCTGTGGAAATCCCGCATTTGTTGGGCCCTCAGATTTTCGATGACGGAAGTCGGGCCCAGTACCGGTCGCTTGTAGGGCAGGACTTCAAAGGCTAATTGCATCGATCGCTGATAGGTGCGCCGGCGCGGATTGTCTTCCGATCGTCTAATTTCTTCCAATACTACGAGCCGTTCGCGCTCGAAGGCATCGTCGGGAATGCTGGCGTTGAGCAAGACATCGACTTGCAGGGGGGCTAGTTCAGCAAAATCTTTAGGAGCTGTGGTGATGTAATAGTTCGTGTAATCTTGACTGGTGGCGGCATTGGTGACAGCGCCGCGTTGTTCGATCGCCCGTTCAAATTCTCCACTCTGAATGCTGGGAGTTCCCTTAAAAATCATGTGTTCTAAAAAGTGAGCCATACCGTTGATTTCGTCGGATTCTACGGCTGAGCCTAAATTCATCCACACGCTGAGGTTAACGGCATCGACTGGTAAGTGTTCGGCTATAACTGTGAGGCCGTTGGGGAAATGGCGCACTGTTGGAGCGTTTAGGGGCGATCGGGAGGATGATTTGAGCAGGGTTGATGTCATTAGGGTTTTAAATTTATTTGTTCTCTATATCTTAAATGGTCTTTAACGAAGGCATCGAGGATTCGGCATCTGTCATTGGCTATAAAAACTGCGATCGGGCACAACTGTTTTTTTTTGACATTATTAAAAATGGAAAATCCCAAATTGCATCAAAATTTAATATTTCGACAGCCTGCTTGGCAGCGATTCGCCCGATCGACCTCCGGGAAAATCGGCTTAATTTTGACTGTAGCGCTGATTTTCTCGGCACTGTTAGCTCCCCTACTTTCCCCCTACAATCCGGCGGTCGATCGCGATTATTTATCCCGATTAGTGGCTCCTAGCGCCCAGCATTGGTTCGGCACCGACAGTTTGGGGCGAGATTTGTTGGTGCGAGTGTGGCACGGATTGGGGATATCTTTGCTCGTCAGCTTAGTTTCTGTGGCTGCGGGATTGTTTGTGGGAGGGCTGTTGGGACTCTTCGCCGGATATTTTCGCGGATGGGCTGAGGTAGCGATCGGCACTTTTGCGGATATTTTGCTAGCGTTTCCTTCGATCTTACTGGCGATCGCCGTTGTCACCGTCACCGGGCCGAGCCTGCAAAGCGTAATTATCGCCGTCAGCGCCGTGCAAATTCCCATTTACATCCGCCTAACGCGCAGCATGGTGCTATCGCTGCGAGAACAAGAATTTGTCTTAGCAGTCAAAGCCTTGGGCGCCAGCGACTTGCGGATTATTTTTCGCCACATTTTGCCGGGAAGTCTCGCGCCGCTAGTTGTACAAGCAACTCTTTCGACTGGTACAGCCACGCTAGAAGCTGCTGGTTTAGGTTTTTTGGGTTTGGGCGCACAGCCGCCGGTTCCTGAGTTGGGGACGATGCTTTCTGATGCTTTTAAAGGCGGATATGCTCTTTCATCTCCTTGGACTATTTTGTTTCCAGGTTTGCTAATTACCTTGATAGTTCTCGGTTTCAACCTTTTAGGCGACGGCCTGCGAGACGTTTTAGACCCCAGGGGGAATTAGAAGGGAGAGTGGGAGATTGGGGGAGGGGGAGATTGGGAGAGGGGGAGAGGGGGAGAGGGGGAGATTGGGAGATTGGGAGAGGGGGAGATTGGGAGAGTGGGAGATTGGGAGATTGGGCAAAATCTTTCTTCTACCCTCGAACCTCAACATCCACCCATTACATACATCAATTACATCCGTTACGTCCGCTATACAATCCGTTGCCGAACTTCCTCCTCTTTCTCAAATCTCAAATCTCAAATCTCAAATCTAAAATCGACTTGACTGATGTCACGATGTACGCGAAACTTTACATAACACTGACGTATTGATCCCACCTATTAATAAGTTCTGTTAAGTTGTGACTCAAAACCTATCAATTAGTCAAAATTGATATAGTGGCGAGTCAGCCAACTCTCAAGAAGCGACTTCAGGAGGCATCGTACCAAGCTTGCTGGCGTCGGTGTCTGATTTCATCGTTCCTATTCAGTCAGCCCGGATTATGGAAACACTAGAATTTGTGATTTATCCAGATGGCCGCGTACAGGAAACAGTCACCGGCATTGTCGGTGCTTCCTGCGCTGAGGTAACTGCTGCTATAGAAGCCCAGCTTGGCGTGGTGCTTCATCAAGAGTCAACATCTGAATATTTCGCGCTTGCGCTCAATCAGTCAGCCGAAGCGACGGCCCAAGTGGCTTTTAGCGATTGGTAATCTTTTTTGTTGAGTTCACTTAAATTTTTTTTGGAATCACCATGTCACACTTTAGCCAAATTAAGACCCAGATCCGCAATTTGAATTCTTTGGAAGCTGCTTTAACTGATTTGGGTATCGACTGGAAGTCGGGCCCGACTGAGGTGCGCGGCTATCGCGGCCTCACCAGCACCGCTGAGGTTGTAATCGAGCAAGAAAACGGCTATGACTTAGGTTTTAGCTGGAACGGGACTGAGTATGAATTGGTGGCCGATTTGCAATTTTGGCAGCAAGCTTGGTCTGTAGACCGTTTTCTGAATAAGGTGACTCAGCGCTATGCTTACCATACTGTGGTTAATGAAAGCGCTAAGCAGGGTTTCCAAGTTTCTGAGCAAAAGCAAAATCAAGACGGTTCGATCCGCTTGGTGGTTCAGCGCTGGTGTGCTTAAAAATTTACAGATTGTTCGCAGCCAGGAATGCAAGTCGTTGCTGGCGATCGGGGAAAGATTCGAGTCCGCCTGGACTTATTGATTATTCTGAGGGATCTAAATGTCTGAGCTTTCTGGACTCGGAATAGATACAGCAAGCGATCGCACTGGTTTGGAGCCGGAGTTGGGCGGATTTTTGCGGGATGCGCCCGATCGCTCTGGTTTGGAACCGGAATTAGGCGGTGTGTTTCGCCAAAAAGGTGTCTATGTTGATGAGATTACCTGTATTGGCTGTAAGCACTGCGCTCATGTTGCTCGCAATACTTTCTACATTGAGCCGGATTACGGGCGATCGCGCGTAGTTCGACAAGACGGGGATTCTGAAGAGTTGATTGCTGAGGCGATCGACACTTGTCCGGTAAATTGCATTCACTGGGTTGACTACACCGAACTCAAGAATCTGGAAGAAGAACGCAAGGATCAGGTGATTCCTGTCGTTGGTTTTCCCGTAGATATGGCTACGGTTCAGGCCGGCATTCGCCAGCGCCAAAAAAATAAGGGCGATCGTCAGTTCAAAGGTAGCCATTGAAATCCGCAGGTTTTAACCTCAAGCTCAACAAAAACAGCCCGCCCGGGCTGTTTGTCGTATATATTGTATAATTAAAATTCATTTGAGAGGATGATGTTCCGCGAGAATTTTCTCAACTCTCGCTTCGTCGATTCTCGCAGTCAATCTTGTTGACTCGTTGTTATCGCGAATGGTTTTTGCTAAAGTAAAAGAGGAGCCAACCGAAAAAGTTAAACCCATACCCATAAAAGCTTTTTGCCAAGGATCTACCTGTAAATAAATCACACCAACAGTAGTTGCAGAAATGGCAACAATAAAAGAAACCCAGCACTGCAGAATCCAAGCATTAGTATCTTTTTGACGTATGATTTGTTGTGACATAATCTTTAAGCCCCAAATATATTTTTTGGTTGATTAACTTATACAATAATGAGCGTGAATGAAGCAGTCAGGAGAACAAAGGACAGTTTCTAGAAGTGCACAGGGCGATCGGGCTTTTTACTAAAAACTATAATGCTCTAAATAGGGTTTGAGGCTCTCGAAAGACTTGGTGGGAGTAGACAGTTGGGAAACTGGACTAAGGGATATTGATTGAGTTGGATTCGTTTTGTTAATTACTAGGGTCGGGATCTATGGTTTGCTGCTGTATTTGTGGTAGCAAAGTTTGATAACGCTGTCGTTCTGGTTCAAGTTGGGCGATCGCTAATAGTGACAATCCATCGGAATTGTTTGATATTGTCTGCTGTTGGTTCTCCGTCGCGATCGGGGTAGATGATTTCTGATACAGTTTCGGCGGGTAGTTGTTGTACCATAACTGTTGATGGGTTGGGGATGCTGATTTTAGTATAGCTAATCACAAACTAATTTTTAGTAGTTGAGTAAGAGTCGGTAGATATTTCTCAACAAGTTCTGCTAGTTTGCTAACATTTGTTACAGTAGCGGTAACACCTGTCAGAGCATCCAAAGCCATCGAACAAATGTCACTATCGCGTTCTTTAGGTGGCTTTTTGCCTTCTTTTGCTATTGTTTCCACTGCTTTTAATGCACTTCTCTGTTGTGTTTCAGAAAGAGCAGAGTCACCAGGAATTGCTTCTTGTAAAGCCGTGAGAATACTTGCTAACTCATCGCTATCGACAGCTTTTACATTTTTTAGCTGTTGAATTGTTACGGAAACTTGACCGCTGAGATCGCCTACCAGTGCTGAACCCGTGACATCGCCAGCAGTGATATTACCAACTGTAGTCTTATTTCCCTTATCTCCACCAATGAGATCGCCGCCTACATGGGTTTCTTTTTTCTTTTCCACGATTTTTACCTCTGCATTTGAATTCATTACAATATTATGTTCTTCACCCTGAATAACCACCGCATCTTTATAATAATTTATAAAGCTCTGGGGAATAACTGAGGTATCAGCCCCTTGAAAAACGCCTAATTTAGCTAAGATACTATTCCCATTTTTTTCTATAATAAAATGAGAAGTATCAACACCCTCATGTTCGTTAGCAGTTTGAGCTAAAGCAATCAAAAAAGCACTTAACTCTAATTTCTGCCTAAAAATTAAATCAAACACTTGATTGGATTTTTTTATCCATTTCTCAAATTCTCCGGGTTGAAATTCTCTATCAGTGGGTTGCCGTTCTACACCTTGATGCTGACTTAATTTCAGGAAAATATACTTACATCTGACATCATCAAAGTCAGTAGTTTGATTAATACTCCAATCTTGAATACAAGAACCTGTTAAAGAAGCCTCTGAAAAAGTTGCCCCTAATGCTTGTATTTTTACTAATTTCGCGCCGTTTAATTTAGCTTCTTTTAAATTAGCATTGTTTAAATTAGATCCTGTAAGTATAGCTCTTTCTAAATTCGCCCCTCTCAAATCTGCACCCGATAAATCAGCTTCCATAAAGTTTGAATTTTGGAGATCGGCTCCTTTCAAGTTTGCTCCTTTTAAAGATAATCCGCTATAAATTTCCCCTTCACCTTCGTGACTTGTCAATAAATCTCTGATTTTAGGTGATTCTAATATCGTATCTTTTAAAAGAGCCAGTTCTAATCCGGTTGCACCTTTAAAACTTGTACGAGTTAAATTTGCTTTTCTAAAATCTGTATGGGGTAAATGTGCGCCATCAAAGCAAGCCTCTGTTAAATCGACTCCATAAAAAGACGTTCCACCTTTTGCCGCCCATAAAAGCGCTTCATCTGCAAGCCAAGCAAATTTGGGCGAACCTTTCACTACTTGTTGAGCGATAATACTGGCTGTAAGGATGACTACGAGGGCTGCAATGCTATGAATAAAACCAGATTCAGCTTTTGGATTATTCACAAACTTTAAACCTAATAAAATTATACTTTCAGTTGAAATTACAGCTCCTAAAAGTGTTAATGATTTCCCGACAGCTCCCAGACATAAATCATTTAAACTCATAAAAAATGCTATACTAATTGCTCCTCCCCAAGCTAAAGCCATGCTAAAGCCTTGAGCAACAGCAACGCCTCCTATTCCTAAATTGGAACTATTTATTTCAAAAGTAATGTAAATAATAGCTCCTATAAACATCAATACTACGCTCGCGATCGCTGTAGCAACTTGCCAGCCTAAAAGTCCAATACAAACTAAATTGGTTAGATATAAGGTAATGGATACACTTTTAATTAAGTCTACTGAATAATCTGCTTTTGTTGTCGTCCAGACAATTTCTAACAAGCCACCTGAAAGAAAAGGTACAATACTCGATAGACAACATCCGAGGATACCCAAACTAACGATTTTTATTTTTTCTAAAGGTTTTTGTCCTGAACAGGCATTTGAAAAATTTTTATTATTTAAACTTTGACCTCGATATTCAAAACTTCTAATATCTTTTTCATGAGATTTCATTTTTTTTATAGATTTTAATTATTCACAAAAACAATTGTTAGTCCGATTTAAAACTATACAAACTAATCTGCAAAGTATTCCTTCTGTGTTCCAAGATATAGGATCTAAAATTTTTAGAGCTGTTATATCTACAGGATGGTTGGCTAACAAATCTAGGAGATGGGGGTTTATACCTGAAATTAAACTTAATTCTTCTAAACTTAGATTTATTTCTTTGGCTACCTCTAGAATGCGAAGTCTTGTCGGGGGCAATTCTACATCTGCATCCAGTAAATTTTCTATGCTAGAGAGACCCAACGCTTCACTAATTTTTCCAAGATTGTCGCGTATTGGAGAGTCATTTAGTTTTTGCTTCCCTATAGGTTGCGTGCTGTAAAAACAAAGAGTTGGTAAGTCTATTTGAGTCTTAGCACTTAAGTCTTCTAAAGATGTATTATTTGCCTGAATCAATTCACTAATTTTGAGCTTTACGGCTTCTATTTTCAAAACAGGATTAACTAATTCGAGAGTAGAAACTTTTAAAACTTCGGCAATCTTTGTCAAATCTGTAGCAGTAGCCTTTGTTATTTCAATCTGCTCTTTGGCATATTTTTGAATAACAGTTTCATCAATGCCCGCTGCCTGACTTAGTAAAGATAAAGCTTGTTCTCGAGCCTTTTGGGAAATTGATATTTCAAAAAATTCGTCGCCTCCTGAGTTTCCTAATGCAGAAGCAAGTTTTCCTAAGTTTTCTCTAGATAATACTGGAATATTTTCTTCTGGAATATTTGAAATATGACTCAGTAAAGATAAAGCCTTTGCTTCAGCTAATTCTTGAAGGCGAAGAGTAACCATTGATTTAACTTCCCGAATGCTACAACACACTACGCATATACTTAATCTTGAGCAAAAACCTGAAAAAATCAGGGAATATCAATAAAACTTTATTTAAAGTAATATTACTTAACAGGTAGGGGTTATACCAAAAGTTAGATTCAAAAGCAGCCCTGATAATTGTAGCCTTAGCCTATAGAAGGTCAGCAAGACTAATATGCAAATTCAAACACCAGACTGGGTTAGGGTTAAGAACGCTATATTTTATCAAAAATTCCCCGATCGCTTCGCCAGAAGTAAACAACCCCGCAGACGGCTACTGCAAAACTTTCTTTGGGAACAATGGCACGAAATTCCCACCCTTCAAGGCTAAAAAGGCGGCGACTTATGGGGTGTCATGTAACAATTAGATTATCTCCAAGACTTAGGCATAAACGCCATTTACTTCACCCCACCCAGATACCCGACTTCTTCAAGAAATCGGGTATCTAAAGCAACCTAATTAACTCCTAAAAGCGCTGTATCTACTTATTTTTCTGCTGAGTCTTAGCTTGTTCGATCGCAATTTCCCTCACAGCTTGGAAAGAACTCAAATTCGACGAACCCTCAATCGCCTTCACAGCCAAATCTTGAACCTGTTTCAAAGCAGAATCAAGTTGCTGTGACAAACTAGCAAGCCGCGCATCTTGATTTTGAATAGTCTGCAACATCCCTTGAATTTGCAGTTCATAATTTTGCTTTTGTCCTTCAATATCTTTAGCCAACAAATCCGCCTTAACCTTAGCTTGATAATTGCCAATATTGCGACCAGTATCCTTCCCATTCTTGATATTAGCTTCGAGTTCCTTCGGGAAAGCTTCCACCTTAGCCTTAACATCCGCAGACAAACTTTCCCGTTCCGAAATAGATTTTTCGCGTTCCGCCCACTGTTTCTCCTGTTCCTGGCGAAACTCTTCAATTTCTTGATAAAGCCTTTGCTGGCGCTGTTCGTATTCTTCGATATCCAGATTTCGCTGAAGATTCAGATCGTAATCATACAACTCCTCATCCCGGCTGCGAGCTTTTTGCTGATTATCATTACGTTCTGTAACAGTCAACTTTTGCAATTCCTGCTCTTTTTCCCAAGCCAGCCGCAGTTCCAACAACTCCTGTTCAACAGTTTCGCGCCGTTTGCTGAGTTCGTCAGTAAAAGTTTTCGCACTTTCTTCGTACTGCTGAATTAAATTATCCAGCGTATCTTCCGCAACATCTTCTAAACTGTGCAACTCTTGCAGTTGTTGAACTTCTTCCCCCACAACGCGCCGCAATTCTTCCAATTTAGTAGCTTCGGAAGTTAACTTTTCAGACAACTCGCTGACAGCGCCGCCAAAGCCAAATTGCAGCAAAATCAGATTGTCGATTGTGGACTGCATTTTTTGTTGAGTTTGAGTTAAAACCATTGATTTTTGTGCCTCCACAATAAGTTTTTCAGAAACTGCTGCTTGCTTTGGGGAAGCATTTAGCTGTTTGATTTGCAATTCTAATGCAGCTTTTTCTTGCGCGGCTTCCTTGTACGCTTCTAAGATTTCAGCCTTGGTGCTTTTGTCGCTAACTTTTTTGTTCACAACTTTCCATCTCTTAATAGTTGGGCAAATTTGGTCTGGTTTCAATTCTAATTCTTAGTCTCGCGTTGCGCGGACTTCGTTTGTGTAGGATCGGTTTCAACCGCCGAGTAATCTTTAAGATTTGCTCGCAAAAGCTTTCATTGCCAAATCTTGCGCTTGCTTTATCGTAGCTTGCAGTTGCGCGGAAATCTCAGCAATTTGTTCAGTTTGCCGCGCAATTGTCTGCTGTAAAGATTGCACTTTCAACTCATATCCCTGCTTGCTTCCTTCCCATTCCTTGTCCGCTAAATCTGCCTTGACTTTAGCTTCGCGGGAAACTTCTTGAATAGCTTCTTCTTTGGCTTTCATATAAGCCTGTTTGAGTTCTTCTTCAAATCCAGCGGCTTTCCTTTGATTCTCTTCAAACTCCGCTTGATTGTCGCTGAGGACTTTTTCTCTTTCCGCCCAGTTTTTGTCTTTTTCGCGGGTAGATTCTTGCAATTCCCGTTCTAGTTTGCGCTTCGTTTCTTCGTATTCGTCGGTTTCAATTTTGCGGTCGCGTTGCAATTCGTATTGATAATCGGCTGTTTCCTGCTGGCGCTGTTTAGTTGTGAGTGCAGTTTGTTCTTGAAATGCTGCATCAAATTCTTGCTGTTCTTTTTCCCAAATCTTGCGCTTTTGGGTTGTATCTTTTTCCAATACTTCGCGCTGATTGGCGGCGTTTTGTTCGAGGAGCGTCAGTTTTTCCCGGTGCTCTTGAGTTAAAATGTGGAGAGCGTCTGCTACAACTCTAACTTGCTGCAACTCTTGCAATTGTTCGGCTTCAATTTCGATCGCCCGTTTTAATTCATCTAATTTTGCAGATTCCGCCTTCAGTTTTTCCGAAAGTCCGCTGGTGATGCTGCCGAAATCTAATTGCAAGTCTGCCAAGCCTTTAACAATGCTATCGATTGTGTAGGTAGAAGCAACTTCTAGGAGTTGTTTGCTTTTGGCTTTTTCGGCTGACTGTTCCTTAGTTTCGACTTTAGATTCAATCTTTTTTTTGTCTGCTAAAATCTGCTGAAAATTTTGCAAAATCTTGGTTTTGCTATCTTTGGCTGTTGCTAGTGTCATAAGGTTTGTTGCTCCTGATTCAAATTTTTGCAGGGTTGGCTTGTGAGACGTTTTTAGCTATTCTAATTTCCGCAGTTGGCTGAGAATAGCTCGGTATTCTTTGGCTGCATTCGGTGGAAAGTCGGGATAATTGCTGTCTAGAGATTTGAGAATTTTTTGACAGCGATCGCACCGATTGCTTTGCCAGCATTCGCACTCCTCAACTATACTTAAAAGCGTGTTTTTTAGCAGTTGATTTTCCGAAAGCAAAGCTCGGTAATTCCGCCGGATAGATTCGGCAACTACAGTCATGTGCTGGAAGTCTTCGGTAAGACTTTCGATGTCGTTGACTGTATCATCCCGAATGCGATCGAGCATCTCGAAATTCTCTATCAAACGGCTTTCTTGCAGGTTTGGTTTGGTTTTAATTTTAGTGACTTTTTTCATTTTACTCTTCGTTGTCACAGTTACGGAAAAAGCGCGATTAAATCGCGCCTTTTCCACAAAATTAGAACAAGTCAGCAGTTGCTCTATCTTCCGCTGACGGTAGCGACATACCGCCGTTAGAATTCAAAGCAATAGCATCGCTTTCACCGCTAGTGTGAGCGGCCATCAAGGACGCAACTTGTGCTGCTGGTAGGTTATCTAAACAGATCATAGCCCTGGTTCCTTCTAAGTCAATCATCCGCGATTGATTGCTCGGATCGGACAAAACTGCTGCGGCTTGATCGATAACTGCCCAGTCTTTTCGCTCCATCCACGACCATTTTAAACTGTAGTAATTGATTGGTTTTACTACTCCGCTGTCGTCTGGTTTTTGACCGGAATGTTTGACGAATTCGGGAACAAAGATTCCGGTTGCCGGCTCTACGCCGCGTGATTGAACTGATGCGACTAAACGGTTAAAATCGTTTAAACTGCGGTTTTTGATGTATGTCACCATGACAACTCCTTGGGGGAGTTCGCCTGTTTCTGCGACGAACCAAAGTTGACCCCAAAGTGTGTGGGAAGTTTGACCGAGGGAACCAAAAAATTTGGCAAATTTGAGGATGGTGATCGAACACTTGGAACCGTAATCGGTATCGCCGATCGCCCATTGGCCGCTTTGGCAATTGTTGCGGACTGCGATCGGGATTTCTGGTACTAGCAAAGCGTTGCTCGGTTTGGCTCCAAATACTGAAAATGTAGGTCTTTCTTTTGTAGTAGTCATTGTTGTTTTTCCTTAGTTCTTTATTGATTTACAGACAATTAAGAATTGGTAATTGGGAATTGGTAATTGGCTAATTCTCCCCCTCTCCCCATCTCCCCATCTCTCCATCTCCCCTTCCGATTACCGAATGAGATGTGTTGTAGCTTTTGGTTCTGGATATTTGTACTCCAGCATCGCCTCTTGTTGAGCTTTGATAATCCGCAGGGCGGTGAGCAAATGCTCTAAGGTTTCTAGGTGGGCTGGGGTGAAGTGGATGCTGAAGCCTTCGCCATCCCGCGCGTAGCCCGGACAAACCAGTGAGGCTGAGCTTTGTTCTTCGTGGGTGGCGATGTATAGCCAGTCATCGTCTTCGAGCTTGTAATGCGTGTCTGTCCAGGTTCTCAGCATTTGCTATCTGTTCCTCCTTATTTGCTGCGTACAAGGGTTTAGATCCGGGTGGCGATCGCTCCTTTCAAGTTTGTAGCGCTATATATAGCGTGTTTTTTAGATTATTTCCACTTTTTACCACAACAGTGTGGCAAAAAGAGTTGACTAAAGCGTCAACTAAATTCATGGTAACGTATGTTGATTTTCCCGTCAAGTATTTTGTTGAAGTTTTCATCAAAACAGGCTAGAATGCTTGTCAGGAGGCGAAAAACCGTGGAACAAACATTTGGAAGACTGATCCGTCAAGCTCGCAAGGATAAGGCTTACTCACAACGTGAGCTTGCTGCTATGCTAAGTGTGGATTTTACTTATTTGTCGAAGTTGGAGAACGATCGCGCCGATTACGCGCCAAAAGAGGACGTAATTCGAGCATTGGCGCGGAATCTCGATATCAACGAAGAGGAATTGATTTTTTTGGCGGGGAGACTGCCTCAGCAGTACGAAGCGCTGCTGAAGCAAAATCCGAAGGAAATGCAGGCTCTTTTCCGCCGGATGCAAGAAAATCCAGATTGGCTCAAACAATCTTTTGAAGCGTAAGAGAGGCCCCTGATAGTGAGTATTTTTAAACCGTATTGCTTCTATCCCAAAGAATCGATCGAGCGTTTGGCAAATGACATCCTGATGCAGATGCAGAAAACGCAAAAGTTTGCTCCGAAATGGCCTTTTGAAGCGACGACGGTTGCTGATTTTCTGGATTTGGGCGTAGTTTGGGACTACATTGAGCCGGATGAAGAAGGTGCGATCGCCGCCAGGATTTTACCCCAGCAGCGGTTAATCGAAATCAACGAATTGATTCTCGAAAAACCGCCGGGGTTCATCGAATCGACGATCGCCCACGAAATCGGCCACTGGATGCTGCACGTCAATCAAGACGAAGCAGACGGCACTGTGGAACAGTTAGAACTCAATTTGGGCGATCGAGAAAAAACAGCGTCTGATGTCGAAGAACCGTTTGTCTGTCGGGGTGCGATCGCGAATACCAAAATTGCGTCGATCGAATGGCAAGCCCAATATTTTGCAAGCTGTTTGTTAATGCCCCGAGTTGTTTTGGAAGATAAAAGACAGGGACGCGATTTAACAAAATGGTCGCACTTATACAAAATGAGAGATGAATTGGGAGTCAGTATTTCCAATTTGACCAACCGCTTGCAAGAATTCGATTGGATTTACATTCCCAAGGGAACGCGCGAGATTTATGCCGGGAAAGATGCGGCAAACGGGCAGCAGCGGTTGTTTGGATAAAATTTGATTCAATTTGAGGTTTGAGAGAAATGTTCAAACCTCAGCTTTTTTTGGTGTAAGGAATAGCGGAAATAATATCAGGGAATAGTGCAGAAGAGCGAAACTGGAGACAAGACAAGCTGCTTACCAAGCAGGAGATTGAGAGATTGAAAACAGGAGAAATTGACATACACGAAATCAAAAATGAAGAAAATGCCTCTAAAAAAGACCTTTACAAAGACAGAGATGGAAACATATATGTCAAACCTAAAGGCGGTATGAGTCCGGGCGAACCAACAGATATAAACATTAATGATTTCTAATCATATTAAACAGGAGTTTGAGGATGGAATCAGAGATTTACGCTTATTTTGCCTTAATTGGAACTGACTTATCTCCAGAAGAGGTAACAGAAAAAGTCGGCATAAAACCAAGTAAAACTTGGAAAATTGGCGATTTAATTCACTCAAAGGCTACTATCCGCAAAAAGTACAATGGCTGGAGAGTAGATTCTCAACTTAGCAAGTCGGACGACTTAGAATCTCACATTAAATCTGTGATGGAACAACTTCAACCGGGATGGCTATCTTTGGTAGAGTTGTGTAAGCATTGTAAAGTCGAGATTTCTTGCGTCATTTATTACAGAAGTGGCAGCATCCCAGCGATTCATTTTGATAAATATATTGTTGAAAAAGTACATCAATTGAATGCGGCAATTGATGTAGATTTTTATGTTTTGCCAGAGGAGACTGCCTCGGATGAAGCAGTAGCAGCATGAGGGGTATAGGGTTGTTCTGCAAAGAGCGATCGCCCTTTTAGTCTCATTGCTTCCTCCTGTGGTACAGTATGAATGAAAAAAATCAAGGCTTACGCATGGTGGCTAGAAACCGGGTTTCTACGAGTTTTAAGAAACCGGGTTTCTGAGGTCAGGGCGCGTAAGTCCTAAAAATTTATCCTGTTCAAATTATGCTAACCAATATTGAAATCCTGCTGGCAGCTTGTGAGGAATTAAATATCCCTTGCGAAATCCTGCATCCTACCCAAAACTTGATTAGAATCAAACATGGCGGCGAAGAATATTATTTTGTCAATTACATGACGCCATTTAACAGCGCGTCAGCAGCAGAGATTTTTAAAGACAAAGAATATACCTATCAAATCTTAAACGGCAAGATAAATACTCCCAAAACTCTCGGTTTTGTCTCGCCTCACTGCGAGGAGAAGTATAAAAAATATTTAACTTTCCCAGATATTGAATCAATAGTTTTAGAAGTAAATAAAATATTTGCTTTTCCAGTTATTCTCAAAAGAAATCGCGGTGCTGGTGGCAACAATGTTTTTTTGTGTAAAACTATAGAGCAAATTAAAGCAGCTCTAGAAATTATATTTAATGTCAACAGCAAAGATTATGACTATGTGGCACTAGCTCAAGAATATATCGAAATTGCCCACGAATATCGGGCTGTATTCTGCAAACAAAAGCTAGTTTTGCTGTACGAGAAAGACAAATCTCAGGCTGAATTTGCGGGGAATTTAAGCCCGCTGCACTGGGAAGGTGCAAAAGCTAAACATATAATTAATCCTGCTCTCATGTCGGAGATTGAAGATTTTGTTAAACCTGTTTTTGATGAAATGGCAATTAATTATGCTGGGCTTGACATTGCGCTAGATAAAAACGGACAATATTGGTTGATTGAAATTAACTCAAGTCCCAATTACGATATTTTTGTGAGAGATAACGATCGCCAAATTGTGGTAACAATGTTTAAAGGTCTTCTGGAGAGCTTGATTTTTAACAAAAAGCCGTAAATGCTCGATTTGAGGAATGCGCTACAATTTACTAAATCCAACTTTTAAAAAAAGTAAAACCAATGACAGCACAAGTGTTAGAACTAGAAGGGACGTGGGAAGAAATTCTAGCGCAAGCAGCAAACTTTGCTGGACGCAGAGTCCGCATCATCGTTCTTGCTAACGAAGATGAAGAAGCACTCCCATCTCCAGAAGAAAGTTTTCGACAAGCATGGCTAGAAATAAAGACAGGAAAAACTAGACCTGTATCAGAACTGTGGGATGGAATTGATGCAGAGTAAATCTCCTTCAATTAATGTGTACTTTGCCGATGAATTTAAGCGCAATTTACGCATACTTTCCAAAAAGTACCGCCACATTCGCTCTGACGTTCAGCCGATTGTCGAACAACTTCAAGCTGGAGAATTGCCGGGAAATCGAATACCGGGAATTAATGATATTGTCTTTAAGGTGCGTGTCAAAAACAGCGATATCAAAAAGGGCAAAAGTGCTGGGTATCGACTAATATATTACGTTCTGATGCCTACAGCAATCTTTTTGATGAGTATTTATGCAAAATCAGAACAAGTGGATATTTCAGTAGAGCAAATTCTACAAATTATTAGCCAGTTGAATGATGCCACTATTCCTGAAGAAATACAAGATGAAGAGGATAGCGATCGTCCGTCCTGACGGTTAAGAATCAAAATAAAAAAAAATGACATCACAAATGTTAGAACTAGAGGGAACTTGGGAAGAAGTTCTTACTTATGCTTCAGAATTTTCGGGTCGCCGAGTTCGCGTTATTGTTCTTGCTGACGAGGAACCGCTGAAGTCAGCCGAAGATTGTTTTCGTCAAGGATGGCACGAAGCAATGACAGGAGAGACTGTACCGCTTTCTGAACTGTGGGAAGGTATTGATGCAGCGATCGACATGATGGAGTCTCTGCCAGAAACTTTACAGCAGCGAGTAGCAGAATACTTGAAAGAGTATATCGAAGACTTAAAAGATGAGCTTCGATGGGACGAATCTTTCCAGAAAACGCAACCGCAACTTGTGGCTGCTGCCCAACGCGCAAAACAAGAAATTGCTGAAGGAAAGGCACAGGAAATGAAACTGAATGAGTTATGAAATCTGCTACCCTTCCTTCTTTTTGGGAAAACTACAATTCTCTTGACATTAGAGTAAAAGAGCAAGCTAGAAAAGCTTATAGTTTCTGGCTGGAAAATCCCTTTCATCGATATTTGTACTTCAAGTGTATCAACCAAGAAGACAATATCTGGTCTGTGAGAATAACGCGGAGCTATCGAGCAGTAGGGATTTTACAAGGAGATACAGTGACATGGTTTTGGATTGGGAAACACGATGATTACGAACGCTTTTTTTAGTATGAATCAGCCAATATCTGCTCAAGTCATCTCTTCAAAAAGGCGATCGCTCTTTCTCGATCGGCGGTGAAAAATTTACATCCTTTCCAATACCTGAATCCCTAACAATCCTAACCCCAACTTCAAAGTCCTCGCCGTCAAATCGCACAAAATCAACCGCGAAGTCCGCAGCGGTTCCTCGGCTTTCAATACCGGACATTGCTCAAAAAATTGATTGAACTTTTGACTTAATTCAAACAAATACTGACAAATTCGATTCGGTAACAAGTCGCCGCCCACAGCATTTATAACTTCATTGAACTGTAATAAATGCTTTGCCAATACTAACTCGGCATCTGACTGCAAAATTACTTTTGCACCAGCATCTAAGTTGTCAAAATCAATCTCTCCTTTGCGGCGAATGCCCTGGACGCGCACGTAAGCATACAGCATATAAGGTGCGGTATTTCCTTGCAATGCGAGCATTTTGTCGTAACTAAATACATAGTTGCTGGCGCGATTTTGACTTAAATCGGCATACTTAACTGCACTCAAACCAACTACGTGAGCTACGTTAGCTATAAACTCTTCAGTTTCCTGTCTTTCTTCTTTGACTAATATCTCTTCCAAATTTTTGCGGGCGCGGACGATCGCCTCATCGAGCAAATCCTGCAAGCGCACAGCTTCTCCTGAACGGGTTTTTAATCTTTTGCCTTCTTCTCCTAAGACTAAACCGAAGGGAACGTGGACAATTTCGACATCTTCGGGAATCCAACCGGCTTTTCTGGCTACGGCAAATACTTGGGCAAAATGGTTGGCTTGTCCTGAATCTGTGACGTAAATGATGCGCTTTGCATTGTCGTTTTGGATGCGGTAGCGGATGGCTGCTAAATCTGTTGTGGCGTAATTGTAGCCGCCGTCGGTTTTCTGGACAATTAGCGGCAGGGGTTCGCCTTCTTTGTTGGTAAAACCTTCTACAAATACGCATTTTGCGCCGTCGCTTTCTACTAACAAACCTAAGTTTGTTAAATCTTCGACTACTGCGGGTAATAATGGATTGTAAAAGGATTCGCCGCGTTCGGTTAATTTGATATCGAGCAAGTCGTAGATTACTTGGAATTCGCGGCGGGATTGATCGCACAGCAGTTTCCAAGCGCGGCGGGTGTCTTCTGCGCCTGCTTGCAGTTTTACTACTTCTTGGCGGGCGGTTTCTTTGAAGGTTTCGTCTGCGTCGAAGCGCTGTTTTGCTTGGCGGTAAAATGCCACTAAATCGCCTAAATCTAGAGCGTCAGCGGTTGTTAATGCTTCGGGGTGAACTTCGCGCAAGTAGGCGATCAGCATCCCGAATTGGGTGCCCCAGTCGCCGATGTGGTTGATTCTGAGTACGTCGTGGCCTTGAAATTTGAGGATGCGGGCGATCGCATCTCCGATGATTGTCGATCGCAAGTGTCCGACGTGCATTTCTTTGGCGATATTCGGACTGGAAAAGTCGATCGCCACTCTCTGAGGCGTTTTCGCCGGTTCAATCCCCAAACGGGTGTCGGCGGCGATCGCACTTATTTGCGCTTCCAAATACGCCGGTTTCAGCTTCAAATTGATAAAACCGGGGCCGGCGATTTCTGGGGTTTCGCAGATGTCGGCGATGTCGAGATTTTCGATGATTGTAGAGGCGATCGCCCGCGGGGGCTTGCCTAACTTTTTGCCCAAACTCATCGCTGCATTGCACTGAAAGTCCCCAAACTTGGGGTTTCCCGCAGCGGCTAGCATCGGATCTGTACCCGCATAACTCTCGCCGAATGCGGAGGTGAAGGCTTTTTCAAATCTGGTTTTTAACTGTTGGGCGATCGAGTTCATCTTTAATATTTTGATTGGATATTTATTTTAAACGCTAGGGGTTGAGGTCGATCGCAACTTTTAGCTTTACTGCTGGGGGGATTTCCCCCTCGATAATATTTTCTATCCTGACCTCAATCACAGCGTTTCGTATCTTAGACTACAGATTATCACAATGCCGATCGCCAAACAAACCTGTCAAGATCACATATAGTCAACGATCGCGATCGCTAAATAATTTTGTTAAATCGCTTACATTAAGGTATGTTAAAATTTTTTCAATGCTCCCAAAAATCCTACGAAAGGAAGTAGTTATGTTATCTCAACCTGTTTTTGGCGATCGTTCTCTGACACAAGCCTTCGATCGAGCAGTAATCGATCGCTTCGATGAGCCTCTGAGTCTTTCAACTCAAGCACTATTAGAAGATTGCACCCTCGGCTTCGCCACTTGTCCCGAAGGAGTCAAAACCTTTTTCATCATCGCGCCGAGTCTGGATGTAGCAGACGAACTAATTCAAAGAATCGACAGTATTTTAGATCGAGTTGTCGAACTCATGGCTGGAGTCAGACAAGTTGGCCTGTGCATCTTTCCCACCGACAGCGAAGACGAGCAACCTGTCGAACTCCCAAACTCCGAAAAAGTTCCCCCCGATTGTATTGCTTGCAAATTCTTTACTGTTATTTGTGCGGATGCTGCGAACGATCGCTAAAATTGACAGTTAGCAACCAGCAAATCGCTGCGATCTGCCCAAGCTGTGCAGCGTGCAGGCATCGCATAGATTGCTTGTTAGTTCAGTTGCTGGAATCTAGAGGGCAAATCGTGCAGGTAATTCGATCGAAATCAACATTTCACTCGCTATAAAAGAGTGTTAAACAAGTCGGGAAAATTAATATATAAAAGGCTCGCTTGTCAGTCGCTCTGATTTTTACCTGCAGGCTCAAACAGCCGTGCATCTACTTTTTAGCTCCACCATCAAAGCCGCTAAAACGCCGCATAAAATTTCCGGGTGTCTCGCTTCAAAAGACAGTTGAGAGTTAGTAGAGCCTTTCGATCTCTCCTATGAGGTATAGGGCATAGGCCAAACCGGGCATAGGGCATAGGGCGTACCTCACCACGCGATATATCGTTAGTAGTTAGTAGGGTGCGTCAGTCCCGATTTTTGACACAATTCAAACACTTTGAAACTGACGCACCTTACGGCGATATATCGCTAGTAGTTCGTAAGCTGTTGTGCATTTAAATTGTAGATTTTGATGACAATCAAAAATTGTCAAATTCTCTCCCCCGATCCCCCTCTCCCCCTCAATTGCCATACACAATCTATATGAGCAACAGCTTAGGGTGCGTCAGTCCCGATTTTTGACACAATTCAAACAGGTTGAAACTGACGCACCCTACGGCGATATATCGTGCGATCGCTCTGCCGCGATCGGAGAATTTGTTAAAAATTTAAGTTGAAAATTTTAATTATTAAATTTTATGTCTAACATGGGCGATAAAATCTAAGATTGAAATTCTCAAATCTCAAATTAAGCCATCATGGTAAAACTGACACCGAACCCCAGCTTTAGTTTAACGATTCGCGTTGCTCTGCCGAACCAGCCGGGAATGCTCGCTAGCGTCACCAGCGCGATCGCCTCTGTCGGCGGCAACTTCGGAGAAATCGACTCGATCGAGCAAACCCGCGCCACTACAGTTCGCGATATCACCGTCGATGCTTCGAGCACCGAGCACGCCGAAGAAATAGTCCAAGCCGTGAAAGCGCTACCGGATATCAAAGTGCTCGACGTGTACGATCGCACTTTCCACTTGCACCGAGGCGGAAAAATCAGCGTAGAAAGCAAAATTTCCCTCAAACGCCAGTCTGATTTGGCAATGGCCTACACCCCCGGAGTCGCCCGCATTTGTACTGCGATCGCCAAGGATCCGCAACAAGTTTACAACCTCACAATCAAACAAAATACTGTTGCCATTGTTACCGACGGCAGCGCAGTTTTAGGACTGGGAAACCTGGGGCCAGAGGCCGCCCTGCCGGTCATGGAAGGCAAAGCTATGCTGTTTAAAGAATTTGCCGGAATTGATGCCTTTCCTATCTGTTTGAATACTCAAGATACCGAAGAAATTATTCGCACGGTGCAGAATATTGCCCCGGTTTTTGGGGGAGTGAATCTCGAAGATATTTCTTCTCCCCGCTGTTTTGAAATCGAAGCAAGATTGCGGGAAACTTTAGATATTCCAATTTTTCACGACGACCAGCACGGCACTGCAATTGTCAGTTTGGCAGCACTAATTAATGCCTTGAAAATTGTCAAAAAAACCCTCGCCCAAGTGTGTATCGTGATTAACGGTGCCGGTGCGGCCGGAGTCGCGATCGCCCGCTTGTTGCGCCAAGCAGGTGCCGAAAATATCATCATGTGCGACTCCAAAGGTATCCTCTCCAAAGACCGCACGGACATGAACCCAGAAAAACTAGAATTTGCTGTGGCCAAGGGCGGTACTTTGGCAGATGCGATCGCCGGTGCGGATGTATTTTTAGGCGTTAGCGCCCCCGGCGTGCTGACGCGATCGATGGTGCAATCGATGGCCGAGAATCCGATTGTTTTTGCAATGGCAAATCCCATTCCCGAAATTCAGCCAGAATTAATTATGGAAGATGCCGCGATTATTGCTACCGGACGCAGCGACTACCCAAATCAAATTAACAATGTTTTGGCATTTCCGGGGATATTTCGAGGTGCTTTGGACTGCAAAGCTAGCACGATTACGACCAGTATGTATTTGGGTGCAGCTTACGCGATCGCCTCTTTAGTCAGCTCTTCTCAACTTGACAAAGAACATATTATACCATCTGTTTTTGACGAAAGAGTTGCGATAGCAGTCGCCGATGCAGTGCAGTTGGCCGCCCGCGCCGAAGGTATCGCCCGCGATTAATTGAACGAAGTTCCGCAACGGATTCGATCGCAGATTTAACTGATGTAACGCATAGAGGGAAGTTCGGCTTTCTTGGTCGAACTTCCTTACCGAGTTATAAAAGTTACAATAAACTAGATAATAAAGATATAATTGAATCGGAGCGTCTCTGTTTTACATTTAGAGTGCTGTCCCGGCTCGCGAGTTTTACAATGAATGCACGCGCGGAACACTCTCAATAAAAAAATGCTTTTTACAAAGCCCCATATGCTCCCAATTGAATCACCCAAGTCTAGCTAAGTCAGATGCAAAGCCAGTTAGGAGAAGACCGGAGCGATCGCAGCAACCGCAACTTATTAGAACTAAGTCCGATCGGGCTAGCATTGTGCCGCGCGGACGGGACTTTTTTGGACGTAAATCCAGCTTTTGCAAGTACGATCGGGCGCACAGTTGCAGAAACTATCAAGCTCAACTACTGGGAAATTCTGCAAACAGATTGCGCTGAAACAAAAAAAGATCGAGAAAATCTTACTAAAAATAGCTCTACGCGATCGTGCGCTGCAGCATATAAACATAAAAATAACTATCTCGTACCCGTGCGAGTTTCCCAGCGGACAATTGAAACAGAAGGAGAGTCCGCGATTTGGTTGAGTGCGGAAGAAATTTTTAATATTCAGAATGACAATAGCGAGCCGCTGGAATCAACAGAACACAGCAATTCAAATCTAGAAAAATTGCTCGCGAAGCAGACTGCTGAACTGGCAAAAACTCAGGAACTACTCCAACAAAAAAACGCCGAACTCAAAGTGGCAAAATCGCAACTGCACCACCACAGTCTGGTTTTAGACCAAATTCGAGAATCGGTGATTTGCACCAATATCGACGGGTATATTACCAGTTGGAATCAAGCCTCCGAAAGGTTATACGGATATCAAGAAGATTGGGTAATCGGAAAGCATATTTCTATAATTTACCCTCCCCAACAGCAGGAATTTTTATTAGAGCAAGTTATCAAACCCCTACAAAAAAAAGGTTTTCACGAAGTAGAAATTATTACCTGTCGCAAGTCTGGAGAACAATTTGAATCGCACCTGTCACTTTCGCTGCTGAAAGACAAGACGGAAGAAGTTATTGGGATGGTTGGCTATTTGACAGATATCAGCTATCGCAAAGTTTTAGAACAAGAATTAGCACAAAAAAAAGCACTGTTCGATAGCTTTTTGCAGGAAGCCCCGGCGGGAATTTGCATTTTTGACTCGCAACTGCGCTACGTGCAAATTAATCAATTTTTAGCACAAATAAATTGCCTCACTGCCGTAGAACACCTCGGCAAGACTCTACGCGAAATATTGCCGCATATGGCTCCAATAGTAGAGCCTTTGTACGAAGAAATATTGAGAACGAAAACTCCCCTCATTAACATTGAGATGAGCCGTGAAAATCCCAGACTGCCCGGGGTTGTGCGACACATGACAGGCTCTTATTTTCCTCTGCTCGATAAAGACGGTGAGGCGATCGGCATCGGTGCACTCGTGATTGACATTAGCGATCGCAAACAAGCAGAAGCAGCACTGGAAAAAAGCGAACAGCTATACCGCACGATGGCAAGCAACATTCCTAACGGTGCGGTGATGCTGTTTGACACAGAAATGCGCTACACCCTGGTAGAAGGTACAGAATTAACAGCAGTGGGGCTTTCCAAAGAATTGATGGAAGGCAAGACAATCTGGGAAGTATTCGAGCCGGATTTTTGCGCTGCTGTCGAGCCAAATTATCGGGCAGCCCTGGCAGGAGAAACAGTTGTAACAGAATTTACTTACCGCGATCGCATCTACCTCGCTTACACTTTGCCAGTCAGAAACCAACGGCAAGAAATCACCGGCGGATTGTTGATGACTCAAAACATTACTGAGCGCCAATTGGCAGAAGAAGCCCTCAAGGAAAGCGAGGAAAAATACAGGTGCATTGTCGAGACAGCCGATGAAGGAATTTGGATAATCGATGCGGAGGGTAAAACTACTTTTGTCAACCAAAAAATGGCCGATATGCTCGGCTGCACCGTAGAGGAGACGATCGGGAAGTCGCTATTTGCTTTCATGGATGCAGAAGGCATCGCGATCGCGCAATTCAATCTGGAGCGCCGCCGTCAAGGAATTAAAGAACAGCACGATTTTAAGTTCCGTCGCCGCGACGGCAGCGACTTGTGGGCGATACTTTCTACTAATCCGTTGTCTGACAAAGAAGGGCGCTATGTCGGGGCTTTGGCAATGGTTGCCGACATTACCGATCGCAAGCAAACAGAAGCCGCACTGCAGCAGTCGGAAGCCAAATTTCGCTCGCTCTACGAATTAACCACTATAGCTGTTTTTATGTCCGATGAAAATAGTATTTACGATGTCAATAACGCCACATTAAAACTATTTGGATATACTTGCAAAGAGCAGTTTATTGGCAATCATCCGGGTAAATTGTCGCCGCCTTTTCAACCCAATGGCAGAGATTCTTCGACATTGGCGAGCGAAATGATGGCGATCGCCTTTGAGCGCGGAAACCACCGTTTTGATTGGCTGCACCAGCGCTCGGACGGTACTGAGTTTCTTGCAGAAGTCGTGCTGACAGCCATCGAAGTGGGAAATCAAAAACATATCCAAGCGGTCGTCCAAGATTTAACCGATCGCCAACTTGCAGAAGACACTTTAGTGCGATCGGAACAAGCCCTGAGACAGCAAGCTCAACGAGAACAACTGTTGAATCAAATTGCCAACCAAATCCGAAATTCTTTGGATTTAGACACAATTTTAGCAACCGCTGTTCAAGAAATTCGCAATCTTATCCAGCTAGATTGGTGCATCTTCATTTGGTATCGCCCCAACAGCAATCCTCCGGTTTGGGAAATAGTTTGCGAAGCGAAGAATGCCGATTTGCCGAGTTTGTTGGGTACTTATGCTGTAGATGACAAATCTAGTGCCGCAGTGCAGCAGATTTTGGGCAGAAAAATTATGCGAGTTGATGATGTTAGCTTGTTTGAAGATGTAGAAGTGCGCGCAATTTTTCAGTTATTTAAAATTAACTCAGTGCTGTCGCTGCCGGTTCATACTGCTTCCGGCGATATAGGCACGATTAGCTGCTATCAGGCTGTGTCAGCGCGCCATTGGAGCGATTCGGAAGTCGAGCTGATGCAAGCGGTAACTGCTCAAATTGCGATCGCGATCGACCACGCAGAATTATACACCCAAACCCGTACAGCGGCTGAATTAGCTAGAGCTCAAACTCAACACCTAGAACAAACTTTGCACCAACTCCAACGCACCCAAACTAAATTAATTCAAAGTGAAAAAATGTCGAGTTTGGGACAGTTAGTAGCAGGTGTCGCCCACGAAATTAACAACCCGGTTAATTTTATCTACGGTAATCTCAGCTACACCAGTGAATACACTCAAAACTTGCTAAAAATTCTGCAACTTTACGAGCAGGAATACCCGCAGCCACCTGTCACAATTTTAGAGGCAAGAGAAGAGTTGGAAATTGATTATCTTATTGAAGATTTACCGAAAATGATATCATCTATGAAACTCGGAGCCGATCGCATCCGCGACATTGTTTTGAGCCTGCGGACTTTCTCAAGACTTGACGAAGCTGAAATGAAACAAGTTGACATTCACGAAGGCATCGAAAGTACGCTGCTGATTTTGCAAAGCCGCCTGAAAAATAAACCCGATCGCCCGCCTATTAATATTGTCAAAGAATACGGTAACTTGCCTTTAGTGGAATGTTATCCCGGTCAGTTAAATCAAGTATTTATGAATTTGTTGACAAATGCGATCGACGCTGTGGAAATGGAAAATGATAATTTCGCTCGCACGGGCAAAAATCTCACAATTACGATTCGTACCGAAGTAACGGAAAATAACTGCGTGGCGATGCGAATAACAGACAGCGGCCCAGGGATGAGCGAAGACGTGCAACAGCGCTTGTTTGACCCATTTTTTACCACAAAACCAGTCGGCAAAGGCACTGGCTTAGGATTGGCAATTTCGCACTCTATTGTCGTAGAAAAACACGGCGGTCAGTTGTCGTGCAATTCTGTAGTGGGAGAAGGTGCCGAATTTGCGATCGAGATTCCGCTGCGGCAAAAAAGAAATTAAAACCCGTAAAATTCCCACAAACTGGGTTTGGGGAAAGAAGGACTAAAGTCCTCACTACGAACTTGGTTTTTTGGACTTGGCTTTTAACTTAAACATTTTACATAAACCCGATCGCACCTTGGCGTTTCCACACCAGTCGTCGGTAAATATCCGCTATTTTCGTACATCTTAACAGCTTCCTTGAGAACGCTAGCCGTTTCGATCCAAATTTCATCAAAGCCGCGAGCCATTATTGTACTTTCTAACTCTTGCAGTAAAAACTTTCCCAAACCTTTTCGCCTTACTGTCGGCAAAATATACATTTTGCGAATTTCTACAGCCTTATTACCGCGTTCAATCGGATAATAAGCGGCCGTACCCACGATTTCTTCTTGCCGTTCTACTACCCAAAATTCTCCACCATTTTTATGATAAAATAATTCGACATCATAGACATCTCGATCTGCCCCGCAAGGCTCACAGTTTAAACCGTACTCTGCTAAAATATTTTTAATTAAATTGAACGCATCCGCCCGATCGCGCGTTTCCCAGGAACGAATCAAAAAATCTAAATGTTGGGTTTTCATGGGTTGTTGAAAATTATACTTATTGGTTTGCTGTAGCAACCGTAAAACTACTGATTATTTGTGCTTTACAGTATAGAAATACACCCAATTTTTAACTGTGAATTCTCGGTTCAGGATAAAGAGTTGCCAGCAAATCACTTTCTAACAATGATAATTCCTCCAGCCGTTCTATCACCAAAGCGCGATCGAAATAAGTTGTTGCTAAAATCCAATATATCCCATAATGGCGCGCTTCCGAAGCCATTAAACTGCGGTAAAACTTAGCTAATTCGGCATCGGGACAACGATCGCCCAACAGCCCCAGCCGTTCGTGACTCCGCGCTTCAATCAAAGCAGAAACCAGCAAAGAATCCAAAAGTCTCTCCGGTTCCTGTTTGCGAATTTGGGCGGACAAACCGGCACCGTAGGGAGGCGCAGCCAAAGGCCCCAAAGCGATACCGCGCTGTTCCAACCGCTGGTTGACTTGCTCGAAATGCTCTAATTCTTCCCTGGCGATCGCTGTTAGCATCCTCACCAACTTTTCCCGCGCTGGATAGCGAAACATTAAATTTAACGCTACTCCCGCCGCTTTCCGCTCGCAGTGAGAATGATCTAACAAAATTGTATCCAAATGGGCGATCGCCTGTTCGATCCAAGCTTCCGAAGTCGGCTGCTTCAAAAACTTAATAGTTGGTAGTGTCATTAGTCAGTTGTTAGTAGTCAGTAGTCATTAGTCATTAGTCATTAGTTGTTGGTTGTTAGTTGTTAGTTGTTAGTTGTTAGTTGGCAACAGTCAACAGTCAACAGTCAACATCATTCCGGTGTTACCGGAAATGATATTAGTCATCCTATTTTACACAACTTTTTAAACACCCATACATATCATCAGCAAACTTTTTAGGATTCCACAGCGGCGACAAATTAGCTGGGTCTTTAGACTTCATCAAATATGCTTGAATTGCCTGTCTCAAATCACCATCTTTACCCAATTTTACACCCATATCCACATATTCCTCCCAAGACTGAGCGGCACCAGTTTCCATCCCCAAAACCTGCAAAAACGAATAACCCATTCTCGACAAAAATTGCTCTCCGGTACGAGTCACCACAGGCAAATTAAACCACAAAGCCTCTAAAGTGTGAGTTCCTCCATTATAAGGATAGGAATCCAACAAAACATCTGCCAGCAAATAGACAATTCTGTGTTCTTCCTCCGTAGCAAACCTCGGCAAAAACTTAATTCGGTGTTTGCTGACTCCTTCAGCTTCGCAAGCTTGGTGATACGCAGCCTCAAACACCGCAGCATCGCCCAAAGCTTTGTGAATTAAAACGCTGTTCGGCACTTGTTTGAGAATCGCAACTTGTGCTTTTACTAAGTCGCGATTAAATTTTCGGCCCGGAGCGACGCACAGGTAAACTATCTGATCCAAACCGATCCGATTCGACCTTCTCAATGCCACCGGATCGACTCCGTACCTCTGAAAACCTGACACCGCTACAAAAGAATCCGGCATCCTAATTAGCTGTTCGTCATAATATTTTTCGCGACCTTCTGGGTGCGAGTGCCAGTCTGTAAGAAAGTAATTTTCCGAGGATATGTAAGGTGCATCAAATCCCAACCAAGAAATACAAACTGGTGCTGGTTTTTGGTAGAGAATGTCTGCGTGAATCGGTACGCTGAGAGAATCTAAATCGACTAAAACGTCTAATTCATCTTGCTGAATTTGGGCGATAATTTCTGCGGAATTGGCAAGTCCGTTCGGGTAAGTTTTGGGAAAAGTCAGTTTGCCGAAACTTTCAAATTGCTGAGTGCGATCGTCTGGAATAATTCTTTCGGAAGCGTATAAATGCAGGTTGGGTGTGATGCCGGACAATTCGCGAATGATGTCAGTGCTGCACCAACCTACAGAATGGCGGCTGAAGTGATTGGATAAAAAGCCGATTTTTAATTTGCTACCTGGGGCTTTTGGTTGGTAACTGTAATTTGCAGGTTGAGGAAAATTAGGTTTGATACATTTGTCAACGTACTTTTTGGCAATTAATCTGTAAAGTTGAGAGTTGGCTGCCAAGTCATCTCGCAGATAGGGCGTGCTGAATAAGAAGTTTGCATAAAGCGATTTAATTTCTACCGAACTTGCCGTTTCTAAGTTTTGCTGCAAGTAGGATTCTAATTCTAAAAATCGATCGCCTGCAATTTGATTCAATCCCGATACTTGATAGGTGCTGACGAAGTAAATCGCCGTCATAATAGGATCGGTTTCGGCGCACATTTGGCTGTATGCGTGCACGGCTTGCCGCGCGGCTGCTAAATTGCTAGTATCTCTGAGGATGCCGCACAAATGTTGGTGGGCCGAAATAAAATCGGGTTTAATTTCTAGGGCTTTTTGCAGGTTGGGTATGGCGTCTTTAAATTTGCCTTGGTGGCGCAAAATTATGCCAATTTGACAGTATGCTTCGGGTAAATCGGGTTTTAATGCGATCGCCCGCTGCCATGCAGCTACAGCCTCATCTAGCTTTCCCTGCCGCGCTAATTTATCTCCCAAATTTATGTAAAAATCTACCTGAGCCAGATGGGGATTGAGTTCGAGAGCTTTTTGTTCGTAGGCTACAGCAGCATCAAACTGCCCTTGCTGCTTCATCGCCCCTGCCAAATTCCAGTAAGCAGCGGCCAAAGTTGGTTTGAGTTCGATCGCCTTTTGGTAATTGACAGTCGCCTCCACCAAACGCCCTTGCTTGTAGAGCATACTGCCTAAATTAGCATAGGCCTCAGCAAAATCGGGATTCAGGGCGATCGCCTCCGAATAAAACCGCATCGCTTCCTCAATTTGGCCGCTGGCTTGCTGCACGTTACCCATTGTCACGTAAGCCGCCGCGCAATCCGGTTGCAATTCCAGAGCTTGGCGACAAGCAGCGACTGCTGCTGCTAAATCACCTTGGGAGTAATAGGTTTCTGCAACGACTGTCAGCGATGCAGCATCTTCAAATTGGGGTGTTTCGGATTGGTTGCGAAAATCGGAATTCATTTGGCGGCCTATCTGTGCTATCAAGTTAAAGGTTGAATCTATATTATTTTGCAGAGTACCAGTTTTAGCGGAATTACGCGCGATCGTCACAGAGAATTTATGAGCGACAAGCAAGCGACACAGCACCAACCTAACATCAAGTGGAAGCCAAACCTCCTGCTGGGGATACTCTTGTTAGCCTTAGCAATCCCCTTGCCTTTTGCCCAAAAGACTCTCGCACAGCAGCAAACAGCGAACTTTCGGCAGCGAGTATTTCAAACTGCTCTTTATTTCACCTTATATTTTGAGGGTGGATTCAGCAATCACCCAGCCGATAAAGGCGGCAGAACCTATCGGGGCATCCTGCAAACAGAATACAACTCGTACCGCTACAGTCGCGGGCTGCCGCCCCTTGACGTGACGCAAATGTCGGAAGCAGAGCTCCTAGAAATTTATAAATATTACTGGGATTCTAGTCTTTCGGGAACTATGCAGCCTGCTTTGGCGATCGTCATGTTTGACACCGCAGTTAATTTCGGTATTAACAATTCTATTACATTTTTGCAGCAAGCTTTAGGATTGCCCCAAACTGGTATTTTTGATTCGCGCACCAGGGAAGCATTGAAAGTCGCTAATAACAAAAATACAGCGCTACAAATGATTAACGAACGGATTATTTACCGCTACAAACGGGTGCAAGAAGATCCGAGTCAAATGGCTTTTTTTCGGGGTTGGCTGAGCCGCGATTACAGTTTGTGGGGCTACGTAAACAAGATTAAGTAGTTGGCAGTTGGCAGTTGATTGTTGGCAGTTGGCAATTCGGAATTATAATCAACAAATAACAAATTGCTCGTTACTTTCGCTCTGCCCGGTAATGCAGGTGCGGAGGCTCTGCCTCCTTCTATCTCGCGGCTTCTGGAGAGAGGACTGTAGGAAGTGCTTAAGTTATACCATTTTTCTAAAGATGTGCTATAGATGAAGTCTTAGCCCCCCGCGAGTTCGGGGGGGGTAATATCTAGCGCTACTTTATGAAATTGGTATTATTAAGTTTTCGATCCTTAGATACGAAAAGACTGTAGGAAGTGCTTAAGTTATTAAGTTTTCGATCCTAAAAGACTAATCAGTTGAACATAAACCGCCCATAACAGAAACATAAAAACAAAACCTATAGCGGCTGCACGAGTAACTTAAACCATGAAAATATGACAGTAGAAGAAGCAATAAATTTTTTAGACAATCTGGTGTACGAACAAACCCAAAAACGCCTAACTCGGTTGCAACAGTCGATCGCGCGAGGCGTTTTAGGGGGTTTGACGTATCAAGAAATTCAGCAAAACGATCCGCCCGTGGCTACACAGTGGGCTACCTGGCGCGGTATGTCGGCTACAACTTGTGGAAAGACCTCACCAAGGTACTGAAGCAAGCAGGAATTATTGAAGCAGAAGAAAGAGTAGTCGGAGCAAACCTTTGGGACTGCATCATCAGAGGTGTACAAAAAGGCACGCAACCAGCTCAATCTCTGGATCCGATATTGGGACAACTGCTGCGGATGCGTTACCGAATCCGAGAACATTTGGCGAGCACCGAGTACAGCGATACCTATCTCGCTGAAGATGAAAATTTGCCCGATCGACCTTTGTGTCTCGTCAAGCGCCTGAAAAGCCAGTCAGACAGAACCAGCCAGCTATTCGATCGAGAAACGCGCGTATTGTATCGCTTAGGAAAACACGATCGGATACCGGAATTGTTAGCTCGATTTGAAGAAGATGGATATTTTTATTTAGTCTATCAATTCATCGAAGGAGAACCCCTGTATCAAGAATTAATCGAAGGTCAACCCTGGGAAGAAGATCGCGTTATTGCTTTGTTAAAAGATATCTTAGAAGTCCTGGCCTTCGTTCACAAACAAAATGTAATTCACCGCGACGTTCACCCTCAAAACTTAATCGAGCGTGCATCAGACGGCAAGATTGTATTAATTGACTTTGGAGCAGTTAAAGAAATCAACATTTCGCAAAATAGCACAGGTCAAACGCGATCGCGCGGCGGCACCCAGCAAGACTACATTCCCCCCGAACAAGCCATCGGTTCGCCAAAATTTTGCAGCGACATCTACGCTGTCGGAATCATCGGCATTCAAGCCTTGACAGGGATGCGGCCGAAACAACTCAAAGTCGATAATTTAGGCAATCTCATCTGGCAGAAAAATGCAACTGTCACCCCGGAGTTTGCTAGCATTTTAGACCAGATGGTGCTGTACGCTTTTCCCCAGCGTTACCCATCAGCAACCGAAGCAATGCTCGCACTTCAACAATTGACAGTTGACAGTTGACAGTAGTCATTAGTCATTAGTCATTAGTCATTAGTTAAAGAACGAAACCCAAGACCATTGATGTGAGATTTGATACCAAAATCCGGTTTTAATACGCCCTATTGAGTCTCGCGTTGCGCGGACGAAAGTTTGTGTAGACGCGGTTTCAACCGCCGAGTCTTATTTTTTGTGCCGTTAGTGCAGCCCGCCCCTATGGGAGGCTGATCAACGTAGAGGATCGCACAATCCGCCACCATAACCCCTCCAACGACTGACTGCAAACACTCGCCTGAACCGATGAATCGGGCGATGGCTAATTTTTGACATAGAATGAAAAAAACCGAAGGAACAACAAACAAGCAATCTTTGATTTTCACTAACCAGCCCAAAAAAATCTTGAATTACGCCAAATTTTTTCTACATCTCTAGCCTTCTACTTTTAGTTGACACTCTCTCTGAAATTAGATAAGATAATTAATATTTTGGGCTAGGCAATTTTCACAAGATATTAAGCAGCTTTGTATAAGGCGCAACAATATAACGACAGTCTTTATTGTTACCTTAGATAAGTATAAACTCCAATAATTTGAGGTATCGAGAAATTGGAACGTTTTGAACCCGCACAAGCGCAGCCACCTTCAACCACAATTGTTGCGCTCCAGTCTTTTGCCAAAAAAGCTGGAATTGCAGTAATCGCGATCGGCTGTACAGTCATTTTGGGTTGGATCTTCGATCTGCAACTCTTAAAAAGCATTCTGCCCGGACTCGTAACCATGAAAGCCAATACAGCGGTATGCTTTATTTTGGGCGGGCTTTCTCTGTGCCTCCAACAACAAGGACGCGCCAAATTAACAACAATAAAACTTCAAAAAATATCTAAATTTTTAATTGTTAGCAGTTCCATTTTAATCATACTCATTAGCCTGTTAACCTTAGTTCAATACAGCTTTAATTTAGAATTAGGCATCGACCAACTGTTATTTAAAGAAAGTTACACCTTGCCAAACCCCGGAACACCAGGACGCATGGCACCGAATACTGCTGCTGCTTTTTTATTTCTGGGAACAGCCCAGTTGCTGCTGTCACAACGCCGCCCTAAATACCCGCCGGTTCAAATATTAAGCTGTTGTACATTTTTAATTGCATTTCTGGGTTTGATAGGCTATTTCTACGGCAAAGCTTTATTTTACCGAATTGGCGATCATACAGGCATGGCCTTGCACACGTCCGCAGCATTTATGTTGCTCAGCCTCGGCATTTTATTTACCAATCCAGAGCAAGGATTAATAGCAGTAATGGCGAGCGATCGCGCGGGCGGCATCATGGCAAGGCGCTTGTTGCCACAGGCAATCATTATTCCGCCTTTAGCGGGTTTTTTAATCATTTACGGAGAGCGATTTCAAGCCTACGAACCAGAGCTAGGACTATCGCTGTTAAGTGTCTTGAATGCGATCGTTTTTACAGTTCTGATTTGGCAGAACGCGAAAACTCTGTGTACCGCAGACCGGAAGCGCTATCGAGCAGAACTGGGACTTAGGAAAGCTAAATCAGACTTAGAAACTCAAGTTGAAAAACGGACTCTTCAACTGCAAGTCGCCAACGAGCAATTGCAGCAACAAATTATAAATTCTCAAACAACAAAGCAGGCGCTTGAAAAAAACTACAACCTGCTGGTGACAGTCATTAACAGTACGCCAACAGCCCTATTTGTCAAAGATATTCATGGTTGTTACATCATGCTAAACGATGCGGGCGCTAGTATAATTGGCAAATCTGTCGGCGAAATTATCGGCAGAGATGACAGCGAGTTATTTCCGCCCGAAATTGCGAGCAATATTAGGAAAACAGATCGCCAGATTGTAACAGCGGGAAAAACGCAAGTTATCGAAGAACAACTACCAATTAAAGGCAATTTGCGGACATTTCTTTCGACAAAAAACGCTTACCGGGACGGGCAAGGAAACATCAGCGGAATAGTTAGCGTCGCGCGGGATATTACTGAGAGCAAACAAGCCGAAATTGCCAACAGAAGTCTGGCAGCAATTCTGGAAGCAACGCCGGATTTTGTAGGTATCTGCGACCTCGAAGGACGTGCCGTTTACATCAACAAAGCAGGCAGAAAAATGGTGGGTATCGACGAAAATACAGATATATCCCACCGACAAGTTGCAGAATTCACGGCAGCCTCAGCCCGCAGTGCTTTGAAAGGCGCGATCGCCACCGCTGTTTCCGAGGGCTTTTGGAGTGGAGAAACAACCTTTGTCTCAGCATCGGGCCTGGAAATTCCCGTCAGCCAAGTCATCCTATCCCACTCGGCATCCGACGGCAAACTCGCATACATTTCAACTATTGCCCGCGACATGAGCGATCGCAAACAAGCTGAACAAGCGCTGCAAGTGTCTCAAGCTCGTTTCGCCGGGATTGTAGAAATTGCCGACGACGCGATTATTTCCGTCGGTGCTGACCAAAAAATTATCCTGTTCAACCAAGGTGCAGAAAGGATTTTTGGGTGTACTGCAGCGGAGGCGATCGGGCAATCCCTGAGCCTACTGTTGCCCGAAGCTTTTGCCACCTCTCACAGTCACCTCGTCAGGAATTTCGGCGGCGTTAAACAAGCCCGAAAAATGGGCAACCGCAAAGAAATTTTCGGGCGCCGCCGAGACGGTACGGAATTTCCCGCCGAAGCTTCTATTTCCAAACTCGAAGTTGCAGGCGAAATCATCTTCACAGCTATTTTGCGCGACGTGACAGCCAGCCGGCAAGCCGAAGAATTTGTGCGTTTGAGCGAGGAAAGATATCGATCGCTGGCAAGGGCCACCGCACAGATGGTTTGGATGACCAACGCTAGCGGACTCTTCGACAAACCTCAGCCGGATTGGATGGCTTACACGGGCATGAGCTTGGAAGAGATGACGGACAACTGGATACAAGCAGTGCACCCAGAAGACCGCGATCGCACAATACAAGCTTGGATGCGCGCCAGAGAAACAAAAAGTCTCTACGAAGTCGAGCACCGCTTGCGGGGTGCAGACGGCAGCTACAGACACTTCTGGGTGCGCGCCGTCCCCATTTTGGCAGCCGATGGCAGCGTTCGCGAGTGGGTAGGAACTCACACCGATATTAGCGATCGAGTGCAAGTTTTGGCAGCGATGGAACAATCAGCCGCACAATATCGATCGCAAGCAGTCCAGCTCGAAAAAGCTCTCCGCGACTTGCACCAAGCTCAAACTCAACTAATCCAAACCGAAAAAATCTCTTCACTCGGCCAGCTAGTTGCCGGAGTCGCCCACGAAATTAACAACCCGATTAGCTTCATTTACGGCAACATCACCCACGCCAGCGAATACGCCAGAGACTTGCTCAGTTTACTCCACCTTTACCAGAAAAAATACCCAAATCCCCTCCCAGAAATTGCCGAAGCAACGGAAGATATGGAAATCGACTTCTTAATGGCCGACTTTCCGAAGATTTTGGAATCAATGAAAGTAGGAGCCGATCGCATCCGCGACTTAGTTGTATCCTTGCGGAACTTTTCCCGACTCGACGAATCGCAGATGAAGCTAGTAGACATTCACGAAGGAATCGAAAGCACTTTGCTAATTTTGCAGCACCGACTCAAAGCTAATGCAGGTCGTCCGGCTATTAAGATTATCAAAGAATACGGCAACTTTCCAAAAGTCGAGTGCTATCCAAGTCAGCTCAATCAAGTATTTATGAATCTTATAGCAAATGCGATCGACGCCCTAGAAGAATACAACAGCAATCATTCTTCCCAAGAAATATATTCTCCTCCCAACACAATTCGGATTAGCACCAGTGCGAATTCAGACACCGCAACAATTCGGATAGCCGACAGCGGAATCGGAATCAATCAAGAAATCATTCGCAAGTTGTTCGACCCATTTTTTACTACTAAACCCGTTGGCAAAGGCACCGGATTGGGACTGTCAATCAGCTATCAGATTATTGTTGAGAAACACCGAGGCCAATTGCAGTGTGTTTCCGCACCCGGGGAAGGTGCAGAGTTTATCGTAGAGATTCCCATTTGCCAGAAATTATTAGCCCTGGCTGCAGAAAACGTCAAGGAAATGGTCAGCAGTCATTAGACAGTTGACAGTTGACAGTTGATAGTGGGCAGTTGATGGTTGTCATTAATCATAAATTTCTCAACGTCTCCCCATCTCCCCGTCTCCCCATCTCCCGTCTCCGTCGCTCGATCGCCCTAAATCGAAATAACTCTTTACAATAAAAAAGTAACAATCCAATTAACTTTGACAAAATCCCTTGAAAATGCCTGTAAACCAACTTTCTCAAACAGTGGCCCCCCTCCAGACACCAACACTCGACTTTGACATAGCCATCGTCGGAGGCGGCATAGTTGGCGCTACCTTAGCCTGCGCCCTCAAAGATTCAGGATTAAAAATCGCCATAATTGAAACCCAACTCCCCGCAGCAGCAGCAGCCAAAAAACAAGCTTATGCAATTACTTTACTGTCGGGAATGATTTTAGAAGGTATCGGCGTATGGGAGCAAATATTGCCACAAATCACCACCTTCGAGCAAATTAGTCTCTGCGACGGCGACTATCCCGGTGTCGTCGAATTCCACCGCCCGGATTTGGGAAATACTGGCAAATTGCCGGTGCCAAAAACAGCTTTAGGTTACGTTGGCGAGCACCGAGTCATGCTTTCTGCTTTGCAGGAATCTTTGGCAAAAAATCCAAATTTTAATTGGCTTTGTCCTGCCGAAGTAGTCGAAGTAAAATATTTAACTAATTCGGCTGAAATTCAAATCAAACAAAACGGCGAAACTCGCACAATTCGCACCAAATTATTAGTTGCAGCCGACGGTTCGCGATCGCGCATCCGCACCGAAGCCAACATCAGCACGCGCGGCTGGAAATACTGGCAATCCTGCATTGCTATCACCATTAAAGCAGAAAAACCGCACAACGATATCGCTTTTGAGCGCTTTTGGCCGAGTGGCCCGATGGGAGTCTTACCATTACCTGGGAACCGTTGTCAAGTAGTTTGGACTGCACCCCACGCGGAGGCGAAAGCTTTGCAGTCAATGGACGAAAAAGAGTTTTTAGCTTTGTTAGAACAGCGCACGGGCGGGCTTTTGGGGCGTTTGGAATTGGAGAGCGATCGCTTTTTGTTCCCGGTGCAGTTAATGCAGAGCGATCGCTACGTGTTGCCCAGATTAGCATTAATTGGCGACGCTGCCCACTGCTGCCATCCTGTCGGCGGACAGGGATTAAATATGGGCATTCGAGATGCTGGGGCGATCGCCCAAATCTTGCAGCAAGCCCACCAAAAAGGCGAAGACATCGGCGATTTACGAGTATTAAAACGGTATCACAACTGGCGCAAAAAAGAAAATTTAATCGTGTTAGGCTTTACCGACTTTCTTGATAGATTATTTTCCAATACTTGGCTGCCAATTGTAGCATTTCGCCGCTTCGGATTGTGGTGTTTGCGAACAATTCCCCCAGTCCGATTTGTATCCTTGCGGCTGATGACCGGCTTAATGGGCCGCCCGCCAGAATTAGCCAAAAATTAGATTAAGACGGCGGTTGAAACCGCGCCTACAAAAACGATGTCCGCCTCCGCGGACTGAAGAAATAATGTAATTTCAACCCCCCGGTATTCAACCCTTGGCAATGCGCGTGAGTGTTTGTGTAGACGCGGTTTCAACCGCCCAGTCTTCTTCAAAAGGTCTCGTTTCCAGTTGGTTCTGGGATTGGGTCGCTCAGACCTAGCTTCTGATAGCGATAGGAAGCGACAACCGGGTAAACAATGCCACGCAGCCGATTTATTGCACCAACCGGACGATGGACTGCTAGACCGTTCCAAGGAGAAAATCGCAGGTTTTCACAGAAATCGTATTGTTTCTCAAAATTAATGATTTGATGCTTGACAGTGAGACGACCTACTGTGAAGAAAGGAGATTCCCTTTCCTTCCAAGTAATCGTGGTATCGTCGATCGACATCTTGGAGTTGGTTTGGAATTGAATGCCAAAGTCCCAACAAAATTGAGCATCAGGTTGGAAAAGGGCTTGAATGATGTCATCCCGGTAGTAATTGTCGAGTTTATTGGGATCTAAACCTAAAGCTTTGGCGCGATCGCTAAAAGGAAGTTTAGGAATCCCAGGTCGAGACTGAGATAAAATCTTGTTGTGCGGCGGTTCGCCTGAAACTGGAGTAAACGCATATTTAATCACAGCCGGATATTCGACAGGAACTAGACTCGTTTTGGAAGCATCAAAATCGGGTTTGAGACCCAAAGCAGAGGCTGAACTGCTCCAATATCGTTCTGTTAGTAAACTTTTCGGAGTCGAACTCGTACCCTTGAGGAGTGCTAAGAATTGCCTCGGATGTTGATACAGCCACTTCTTTGTTGCCTCCTTCGACTCAACGACGGCAGAAAAAAAGCCGTAGTAATCTTTGATGTTTTCAACAAAGAAAAACGCTGAATTATGAACAATAAGATCCTGGGTTTTCGACTCATAGCTTTGCACCAGCCGTTCCCCTTCAACTCCCATCACTTTCACTGCCATTGAGCGGGTGTCTGGTTCGCAATCATTTTTGGGTTGGAAAGCCCCGTTGGCAAATCGCAGCCAAACAGGATATTCCTTGGGCAAAGACAGCAAGCCTTGCTTAAGGGAAATAGCATTGAGTTGGGAAGAAGTCAACGAGGCGCGTTTGTTCAACTCGCGTTTAATCGCTTCCTCATCAAAGTCAAAGATTTCGAGAATTCCTTTAACAGCAGCATGGCTTTTGGTGTGAGTATCTCGCAGCGCCCGCTCCTTGTCCTTATAAAGATTATCCATGCGGATATTTGTTTGCTCGACTAGGCGATCGCAATATTCACGTTCATTCTGTTCGGGATATTCTGTAAACAACTTATTGCTCATATTTTCCTTGATGCGTTTGCTGATTAAACGGGTTTCCAATTGTAGCGGTAAAACGAAATTCGATAGTTTTTACCTTGAGGAATGTTGCGGTGTACTACCTCAGAAAGCGTTTTGGTATTGTGAATAATTTCCCAGCCCACAGGCGAAAAAGTTTCTGGATTGAAGATGTTTTCTGCTAATAAAGGATTGGTGAACGCTTGAGAAAACGCATCAATTCCGATTAATCGTCCCACCAAAGGAGGTAGGGCTGAGTTGGGACGCAAATCTTCGGCATAGAGTCCGACATAAAGCTCAATATTGTCTACGTGTCCGTACAAACTTTTTAGTTCTCGTTGAACTCTTTTATTGCCACTAATCTGATCAAAATCGGTGACGCGGGGATACTTGCACAACTCACGATAATCGTTGTAGCTTCTCAGTTTTGATTGACGAGCCATGCGAATACTGGCTAACTCGGTTGGTAACAGAAATTCAGGCGTATTGAATAAACTCAGTTGCGCGGCGGGTTGGGAACAACTTTCTTCAAAGATGCCTCCTAACCCCTTGCTGATAATCATGTTGTTGTTCCACATGGAGGCAGGCATGGGTACTGTCTCTTCGTTGTGAATGAGAGTATCAGGCAACATACTGTGCCAGCGGTATACCAAACTAAATTCTACCGACATCCAATTATGGCGATACCATTTTTCATTAGTGAAGGCCTGTGGATCGGTGAAGAATTGGAAGTGATAGGGAGTAATATGGTTGATGTAATCTTCTAACACAATCCTGAGAAATTCAACTACTACAATGTTTCTGGCAGTTTGGAACAGACGTTCATCATCCCAGGCTGGATAGTTTTCTGCTAAGATGTCGCACACGCGATTGTGTTCTCTCAAGCAAAGAACGTTCAGCATGACATAGCCAATTTGCACGTTTGCCCGTTCTAATTCAATTCCCATCGCGAATAATTTTTGTTTTTTTTCGGGAGAGAATGTCTCGGATTTTGGGATGGAATTTTCGGTGTAAAGATGAGGTAATTCTGCGAATTCTTCTTTGGCTCGTCCATCCTCGTCGTAGTAGAACGGAGGATATTCTTCGCCATTAATAAATTGGCTTTTCATCTTGCCGCCTTTGTGCGATCGCAACATCTGTGTAATCTTGGGGTTCAACCCATAGACATTACACAGATCGATATGGTGGTTGGAAGTATTTTTACGGTGATCGTCGCGGGCTGTACGCAGAAAGCTATCAGTGAACCACTGCACAAAATAGGGAAACATCAGTGAAGATTTGGGCGAGTATTGTGTCTCCCCGTCTTTGCGATACAAAATTTCCAAATCCTGAATCGGCGGCAGATTTTTCTCAAACTCTTCGGTAGGCGCTAAATTAATGCCGACGTGATTTTCGTTGGTCAAGGGTTTCCAATCTAAAGGCGGCAACTGGAGTCCAGAGTACGAGCGATCGATCAATGAATCCCAAGATGTGTAGGGAGACATAGTGCTAAACTGATAGGGACGAACCGGAATCTTATTGATGGCATTGTTGATCAGTGTCTTATTGACTTTTTGGGCAAGACCTGAATTGTTTTGAATAAAGCTCCAAATTGGCTTTAAGCCAGTTAAAGCTGCCGTCTCCAGTTTGTTTTTAAATCCGTCCCGTGAAGTATCTCTTTTGCTTGCCATTATGGTTTTTCTTTCTCGGTATTTTCCGGTTCTAGGAGGTGATGCTGCTAATTTTTCAGATTCTCGGTATTGCTCGGTTCTAGGTGGTGATGTTGCTAATTTTTCAGATTGTGATGCAGTCTTTTCTGCCTGCTGGATGGAATCAAGTTTTGGGAGATGTCGTTGTAGATTTTTGGGGCGGTAATCCTGGCGGTTTTGCAAGCGCAAGATCGTGCTTTCATGCAGTTCTTCAATTGCATCGCTCACTTCACGCAACTTGATTCCTGCTAATTTGAAAACCCCTGGATCGTTCTTAAAGTCACACTCATAATTAGGATTGATACCTGTTGGAATGACGCTAGGATCGAATTCTAGCCCAAGTCCCAGTTTACGGGTTGAATCCAACATCCACTGCAAGGCGGCATCTGATAACCCACTGTATTCTTTCGTTCCACCGCCTACGCAGCTATGTCCGCCGGGAAACCAAACTTGAATTACCCGCTGGTTCTCAGTATCAGGATGCTTTTTCATGGGAGTTACGTCGAAAGCTTCGCGGATTTCGTCGATCGCCACGGCGTGCAACGCATTCTGAATCCCTTTATTTAAAGTCGTGTCGTGAAATCTGTAGCGCTTGTTGAGTTGTTCGTGAACCTGCTTGAAGGCAGGTACACTAGGAATTCCTAGGGAACCGACGGTATCGAAACAACCAATCAAGGTAATCGGGACGCGATCGCCATAGGTGTCGCGGTAATCGGCAGCCATTTTATCTCGCGGTTTAACGTCTCGATGACGGTAAAGCTCGTAAGCTTCGTGGGTTTTAGTCACGTGAGGGCGTGATAGAAGACCGGCGCAATAAATCATTCCCGCTAGACTTCTGACGGTGTAAGCACCGCGACTGAACCCGAATAGATAAATTTCGTCACCATCTACATAGTTGAGACTGAGGAACCGATAGGCATCCTCAATGTTGCGATCAATTCCGAGTCCCGTGGCTCCGCCTAAAATCTTTTGACTCTCGGTGCCAATGCCTTCGTCATAAAACACTACCTGTGGAACTCCATCACTTGCGATCGGTTTCACAGATTGAGCCAGCTTAACTACATTGCTTGGGTAAGGACTCGATAGCTGTTGCCAAGTTCCATCACAGCAAATAACCAGACGTTTCATGTTTCACCTCAAAAGCTTTCACTCGGCCTAGCGTGCATTGCAACGCATCTTATCAGTTTAGTAACTGCTTGACACTCCTCGGTCTGAAGACGCGAGGATTCTTGGATCAATTAGTTAATTTGCTCGTTGATGCTGCCACCAACGAGTAGAGATCGGTTTCCAAGCGTTAATTTCGGTGTATCCCACCCTATTTAAAGTGATTCCTGCACGGGCTTTCAAACCTTTTCCCAAAATGTTAATTGCGGCGTTACGATCCCGATCCAATCTCGTACCGCAACCGCAAATATGGGTGCGAGTTGAAAGTATTTTTTTGAGAGTATTGCCACAGTTTGAACAGTCTTGAGAAGTGTACTGAGCTGCAACAGCAATTACTGTTCTGTCGTACAGTTTTCCAAAGTATTCTAACTATTGTGTAAATTGTGACCACGCTGCATCACTAATTCGCAACGCAAGCTTATGGTTTTTCACCATATTCCGCACCTGAAGATCTTCGTAGGCTACAAAATCGCTAGATTTTACCGCGCACAAGGCCGTCTTAATGGCGAAGTCTTTGCGCTGCCTGCTGACTTTCAGATGCTTTCTTCCTAACTTGTTGAGCGCTCTTCTTCGATTGCTAGAACCTTTCTTCTTTCGAGAAATCCGCTTCTGCAATCTTTTAAAAGCTTTTTCACTTTTACGAAGATAGCGATGGTTGGCAACCGTCTTACCATCGCTATCTTCGTAAAAGCGGTTCAATCCCAGATCTATCCCCATAGCTTTACCATTAGGAACAGGCTCCTCTTTTCGCTCCACGTTAATACAGAATTGGGCATAGTAGCCGTCGGCACGACGCACAACTCTGATTCGTTTGATCTCATCAGGCACCGAGAAATGCAAATCCCGATTACCGATCAACTTAAACTTCCCAGCAGCAAAACCGTCTTTAAATGTCAGACATCTTTTGTCAGTAGAAAGTAGCCATCCTGACGTTTTGTATTCGACCGAACGAGTGTGTTTCTTGAAAGGCGGGTATCCCTTTTTTCCTGGTTTCTTGGCTTTGCAATTAGCCCAAAAACGTTGGATAGCAAAAATGGCACGTTCGGCTGAAGCCTGACGTACAATCGAATTAAGCTTACCTGCCCCTTCAAACTCTTTTGCCATAATGGCGCATTGTTTGTACAGGTCAACCAACTTAACCCCTTGATTCTCTGTCCAATACCTAAGAGTTTTATTTCGGACAAATTGAGCCGTCCTAATCATCTCGTCAATGACTCGGTATTGCTTCGCTTTGGCTTTCAACTTAAACTCTAATGCGATCATTCAAGTATCTTACCGTACTACGAAACACTATGTTTACAAAATGCGTATGTTTAATCATTCTTTACACTTTGTAGAAACTAAAGTCGTCCTATAAGGACAGGGCTTTAAACCCAATTTTTCTGGTAAGCCTATTTGATCGGCGCTGGTGAATCAGAGTATGATACGGGCAAAAATACGAGAGGGGAGCCGAAAATGATTTCTGGAATTTTGGTGGGTAATTGGAACATCTCCAAATTTTAAATCATGAATTAGTAATTTAATTGAATGCCCTGGCTTTTTTATAAGCGAAAATAACAAAATAATTCTCTTTTTTTCCTGACCAAATAATGTCTAAATATTGTATTTTACCCTCAATTTTTGTCATATAGGTTTTGCTGAAAACCGGGTATCCTTCCGGGATAAAATTTGGGTAAACTTTCCACTCACCTGTTACAGAAAAGTAGCATTTTCATTTACTAACCTCCGCCCATAGTGGTTCAAAAATTTTGGCGCTATGGTCGCCTAAAACCAATTCTAAAATACCTGGCTTAAAATGATCTACCGCTTTCCACAGCGAGGCTTTGTTCGTTTTAGCCCACAAATTTTTGTAATTCATCTAATTCTCCCACTTCGGGATTTGTTTTTGATTCGTCAAAATCTGGTAAGAGTTACCGGCTGATTTTACCCAATTAATGATTGTAGTATGATGTACATTTTTGACTCTTTCAATTGCTCTAAAGCCCATGCCATTATCATACATTTTTAGGCATTCAGGTTTAACTTCTTCCGAATATCCTCTTTGAGGCTTATAGTCATCTATAAATTATCTTTTGCATTGCGCACAAATATAATTCTGTTTGCCTTTTTTGTGATCATTTTTATTGATATGAGTTGAATTGCATTCAGGGCATTGCATAATATTTATTTTAAATGTGTGTTATTTTTGGCGCTCGGAGGACAACTTCATCATACCCTGGTTCAGCAACGCCTCAAAATCAAATATAAAACAACTGCCGACAGCCAAAACCGTCAACAGTTGTTTTACATATTCCATGCGGATGGCGAGACTCGAACTCGCAAGGACATAATGCCACACGCACCTCAAGCGTGCGCGTATACCAATTCCGCCACATCCGCTCTTTCCGGCAATCTCTGGGTTTTTTGCGTTACGAGTTAAAGATTCACAGGTTGAGGTTCCTGACATTTAACTTGTGACTTGCCCTTTTGCACCGCCGATTTAGAATCATAGCACCACTACGCGCAAAATGTAAAATAAATTTTTATGAACAATTTCTGCAAAAGCATTGTCCAGAACATACCGAAAGGCATTATTGTACAGAATATTGAGTGAATTAAGCAGCGAAGATGGGGTTCTCAAAAATTTTAATCGCTAATCGGGGGGAAATAGCCCTCCGCATACTTCGCACCTGCGAGGAAATGGGGATTGCCACGGTCGCCGTTCACTCCACCGTAGATAAACACGCCCTGCACGTCCAGTTAGCAGACGAAGCCGTTTGCATCGGCCCCCCCACCAGCAGTAAAAGTTATTTAAACATCCCTAACATTATCTCGGCGGCCCTGACGCGCAACGCCGCAGCGATTCATCCGGGGTATGGTTTCCTCGCGGAAAACGCCCGATTTGCCGAAATTTGTGCTGACCATCAAGTTACTTTCATCGGCCCGTCCCCGGCAGCAATGCGGGCGATGGGCGACAAATCCACGGCGAAAGAAACTATGCAGCGGGTGAAAGTTCCGACTGTTCCCGGTAGCGGCGGATTGCTGGCAGATGAACATGAGGCTTTGTCGGTAGCCCGCGACATCGGCTATCCTGTGATGATTAAAGCTACCGCCGGCGGGGGAGGCCGGGGTATGAGGCTAGTCAGAGAAGCGTCGGAACTTCCCAAACTTTTCCATGCAGCCCAAGGTGAAGCCGATGCAGCTTTTGGTAATCCGGGACTTTACTTGGAAAAATTCATCGAAAAGCCCCGACATATCGAAATCCAAATTCTCGCGGATAACTACGGTAATGTCATCCACCTCGGTGAGAGAGATTGTTCGATTCAGCGCCGGCACCAAAAACTTCTGGAAGAAGCGCCCAGTCCCGCCCTCAGCCAGAAACTCCGAGATCAAATGGGTCACGCGGCGGTGGCTGCTGCAAAAGCTATCAACTACACCGGTGCGGGTACTGTCGAATTTCTGCTTGACAAATCGGGCAAGTTCTATTTCATGGAAATGAACACCCGGATTCAAGTGGAACATCCTGTCACGGAGATGATTACGGGCCTGGATTTGATCGCCGAACAAATTCGCATCGCCCAAGGTGAAAAACTGCAAATCAAGCAAAATCAAGTAATTTTAAGCGGCCACGCGATCGAGTGCCGGATCAATGCTGAAGATCCCGATCGCAATTTCCGGCCTCACCCCGGCATCATCAGCGGTTATTTGCCTCCCGGCGGCCCCGGCGTGCGGATGGACTCTCACGTTTACACCGATTACGAAATACCTGCTTACTACGATTCTTTAATCGGTAAAGTAATTGTATGGGGGCGCGATCGACCTTCAGCCATCAGCAGGATGAAACGGGCATTGCGGGAATGCGCCATCACCGGAGTTCCTACCACCCTCAGCTTCCACCAAAAAATCCTCGATAGCCCCGAATTTCTCAGCGGCGAAGTTTATACGAATTTTGTCGAACAGTTTATGAACCAAAATGGTCATTAGGCAGTTGTCAGTTGTCAGTGGGCAGTAGGCAGTGGGCAGTTGTCAGTGGGCAGTAGGCAGTGGGCAGTTGTTAGTGGGCAGTTGTTATTGGTGGGCAGTAGGCAGTGGTCAGTGGGCAGTGGGCCTTAGTGGGATTAAGGTGGGCAATGCCTGCGCGGCCCGCGTCAATCTGGTGAAGAATATCCTTAAGAACTCGAAATTTTCTTTCTGGCAGTAGTCAAGACGACTGACAACTGACAACTGACAACTGACAACTAACAATTGACAACTAACAACTAACAACTGACAACTGACTATTACATCATCATCGTCAGGATTCCTTGCTGACCGAGAAGCATTTCCCTGAACAAGCTACAGATACCGACCCAAATAATCGGTGTAATGTCCACTCCGCCGATCGGCGGTACAATCTTTCTAGTTACGGCTAAAAACGGTTCCGTCGGCCAAGCAATCAGGCTCAACGGCAATTTGCTCAGATTTACTTCGGGATACCAAGTCAGGACGATGCGAAAAATAAATAGTAAAGTCATCACCACTAGGACAGAGCCCAGAATCCAACTTGCAACGGTAATACCAGTCATGGGTCTTATCTCGAAATTTTAAGTTTTGTTAAGTCAGCTTTTCATAATTTTAACCGTTTCACAGGTGCGATCGAACAAAAACGGCAGATTTTTTCCGGTCTTATACCTTCAAAGCGACAGAGTGCTAGACTTTGAGGGTGCGAGGGTTCGAGTTGGCGAGAGGGAAAATATTGCTTCGGCCCTAGATCCGCGACATCCCTACATCCATTGCAACATCCTTGGCCGAACTTCCCCGTAAGAACTGAGTGCTGATAAAATTAATAAAAATCAAACTCTTGTAACAAAGGTCTTGAATCTATGACTCCTTCACTCGCGAACTTTTTGTACAGCCTGCTGGCGGGCGTGGCGGTAGTAGTGATTCCAGCAACGATCGGTCTGATCTTCATCAGCCAAAAAGACAAAATCAAGCGCACCTAAAAAGTCTGGGGGTTTCTAAGTCCGGCGTGAAAGTCAATTTTCGACTACACGTCGGGCATTTCCCCGATCCAAGAAACCTCGGCTACCAGCAACTGTGAAGGCAAAACCTTCGGTTGAGGGCTTTCGCTGAGGTTTTTTCCCGTTAAACTCATTACTATAAGGTTCCCGAACCAAGCTGAAAGCCTGGGTGGGTGCTGCCATTTAAAAGTACAGTCGGGATAACAGACTTATTGATAGATTTAAAATCTGGCGTTGCTGATTTACGGTATGAAAGGCTAAATATGCAAGTCATAGAAACCAGAATCCACAAAACTTCTGAATTTTCAACTTATTTTTTTCATACCCTGATTAAGCAACGCCTAAAATCTAACTCGCTAACATAGGAAAGACATAGGAGATAGGCTAATGGTCAATTTAGGATTGAACTGGAGCAGCCTGCTAGGGATCATCCTAGCAGTAGCAGGGGCAGGACTGTACTTTCTGCGATCGTGGCGTCCCAAACTAGCCCGAGACCACGATATTTTTTTTGCAGCAGTCGGTCTGCTGTGTGGCGGTATTCTGTTATTTCAAGGATGGCGGCTCGATCCAATTCTGGCCTTCGGTCAGTTCTTGCTCACCGGTTCGGCAATATTTTTTGCAGCCGAAAGCATAAAGCTGCGGGGAGCGACCACAGCCCAAGCCAAAAGTCGCGCCCAATACGTAGATGAAGAGCGGCCCGTCAGCAACGCCTACGCTTACGAGGGCTACGATAGCGACATCGACCAGCTAGAACCAGAAGAAGACTACCCGCAGCGTCCCCGTATTAGGGGTAGCCAAGACTACCGTTCTTCGCGGGAAACCTACGACGACGAGTCGCGCCGTCGTCCTTCGAGTCGCAACGGCAGCATTAATACATCCAAGCCAGACTCGATGGTCGATCGACCATCGCGCAAACGTCCTTCCCGCCCTGAAACCCCGCCCGCGCAAGATTCAGACAACTGGGACATTTCAGACAACCCCGAAGAAAGACCGGCCCGCAGCCGCAACCGTCGCCCCCCCGCTTCGGAAAACCCGAGTTCCGACACACCGCCGAGAACCAAAAAAACCCGTCCTGCGGAAGGGTCGAGGTCTCGCCCCAGCACCGCCCGCGATGTGGAAGCACCGCCATCAGACTACGTAGAGTACCGACCAGTGGAATACCCGGAAGACCAACCGGATAATTCTCCCAGTTTCGACAAATAGGAAAATATATAGCATTTCGAGCGAAAGATGAGGTGCCGCTGGGCATCGGGCATCGGGCATCGGGCATACCTCATGACGCTTGAGAACCGCTATAAGTAGGTGGGTGAAACTCAACATTTCTCGCGCCAGCAAGGCAAAATATTAAGTTGCGTTTATCGATGCCCATCTACTTATAGCCTTTCTCAACAAGTTGAGATTGAAAGATTGAAGGATTGAAGGATTGAAGGATTGAGGGATCGATCAGTCAAGGAAGCATTTCCTGCATTGTAAAAATTATTTTTTTGCTTGAGTGCTGTCCCCGAAGAGCGAGTTTTGTACAAATCGCGATCGGGGACAGCACTCTTAATACAAAACACCAGATGCTTCCTCGGTCAATACCTCATCCGATTTTTAGGAAGAATGCTATGTTTTCAAACATTATGATATTTTTAAAATAACACCAAAATATGAATATCAAGTTAGCTAGATTAAGTAAAATAAAAATAAAAACTAATACAAGAAACACTATTTAAAATATTTAATGATATTCCCAAGCAACGTTTTTTGCAGGTTTGTAGCAAGGAATTTGGTTCGCATTTGAGAAGGACTAAAGTCCTCACTACAAACCTGTGCGATCGCCCAAAATACAACTTGTGGAACAAACAAAAAATATAAAGGTCTCAAATATGAAATCTCAAACCTCGAATCAGCAATATGCCAATACTACAAATAGGAGATCCCGCGCCTTGGTTTTCCATAGCTGCCTCCAATAACCCCTTATTTCATTTTTCGACGGTTGGCGGCCGACGAACTGTGCTATTTTTCTTTGCCAGCACAGCTTTCGCAGAAATTCAAGTTATGCTCAAAAGCTTTGAAGAACTTTCAGCAGAATTCCAAAACTTGCAAGTACCGCTGTTCGGAGTTAGCGTTGATGCTGCAGACCAAGAACAAGACAGACGGACAACAATTGCTCCGTCATTCATCTTTTTCTGGGATTTTGATAAAAAACTCAGCCAAGAGTACGGCGTTTGCCGAGATATCGAAGAAAATGGAGTAGCCGGAGTTCACTATGCACCTCAAACTTTTGTTCTCAACGAAAACCTTCAGGTAATTAACATTGTCCCGATGGGAGATCCCCACCAACACGCGCTGCAAGTATTGGATTTTCTCAAAAATTTGCCGCCCTTAGAGACAGCCCGACAAGCTACTCGACACGCCCCCGTCTTAGTAATTCCTAACGTTTTAGACAAAGCTTCTTGCGGCGCTTTGATCGATTTATACAAAACTCACGGTGGCAGTCCCTCGGGCTTTATGAGGCAAATAGACGGGAAAACTGTTGGCATTCATGACGATAATTTTAAGAAACGCCGGGATTTCTATATTGAAGACGCCGAATTGCAGCAGCGATTGAGTGCGATTATTTTGCGCCGGGTGCAGCCGGAAGTTGAAAAAGCTTTCCAGTTTACAATTACTAGGTTTGAACGGTATTTGGTGGGCTGTTACGATGCTGAGAGCGGCGGTTATTTCCGGCCGCACCGCGACAATACGAGCAAAGGTACTATGCACCGCCGATTTGCGATGACTCTCAACTTGAATCCGGCGGAGTATACGGGGGGATTTTTGCGGTTTCCTGAGTACGCGCCTCACGGTTATAAAGGGGATTTTGGTACGGCGATTATTTTTTCGTGTTCTCTGCTGCACGAAGCAACACCGGTGATTAGCGGGCAGCGTTTTGCTTTGCTGTCTTTTTTCTATGGCAATGAGGATGCTAAGGTGCGGCAAGCTAATGTTCATTATATCGATCGCCCACTCGATTCTAGAATTGCCGAAACTGTTGGAACCTCGTAGTTTACGAACAAAAAACTCACCCTGTGGCGATCGACCAATTCTCCCAAAACCCAGCCGCAGGTGAAAAATTCAAGCAATCTCAACTTTCAATTTTTCAATACCCTCGCGCAAGTCCTAAAATAATTAGAGGCGGCAGTTAGCATTTATTCCAAAAACTTAACTGCTACCTGTTGGCAGTTAAATACTAATTCACGACCATGAATTTCAAACTTTTAAGTTTAGCAGTATCAGGAATTGTCACAATTGGGGTTGCAGCCAGCCCTGCTGCGGTTGTTGCGGCGATCCCGGGGCGGCCGGAGGCTGATTTAAATGAATTTAACTCGGTGCATTTCCCAGGTGCGATCGCCCAAAATAATGCCGAAGAACAAATCAACATTCGAGTTTACGAAAAAGCAAGTCCGGCGGTTGTCACCGTCGATACAGATAAATCTAACGGTAGCGGCACAATTATCAGCCCCGACGGCATGGTGTTAACTAACGCCCACGTTGTTTCCGCAGGCGGTACGGTGAATATAATTCTGTCAGACGGCAAAAAAGTTGTCGCCGATGTCGTCGGATTCGGCGAAGATGGTCTAGACTTAGCGGTCGTAAAGATTCGCGGTCAAAACAATTTGCCCACAATTTCGATCGCCCGTCCCGGTTCGGTGAAAGTCGGACAACAAGCATTTGCGATCGGCAATCCCTTCGGTCAATTTCAAGGTACTTTGACAGTGGGAATAGTCAGCCGCATTGACCCGCAGCGGGGCTTAATTCAAACCGACGCAGCCATCAATCCCGGCAATTCAGGAGGCCCGCTGCTCAACAGTTCTGGAGAATTAATCGGCGTCAATACTTCTATTTTTACTCGCGGTCAAGGTGGAGGGAATATCGGTATTGGTTTTGCAATTTCAGCAGACAAAGTACCCGATTTCCTGACAGCCGTGCGAGAAGGGCGAGCTCCCCGCGTTGCTCAGAGGCGATCGCCCTTTGGCAACAAATCACCTCAAAAAGTTGCGTTAAACGGGCCCGCCCTGAGCGGCAAACTCACCACCCAGTCTAGCGTTCTCCCCGCAGACAACAGCTTTTTTGACCTCTACTCCTTTGAAGGAAAAGCGGGCCAGGAAATCACAATTGAAATGACAAGTCAAGAAATTGACCCTTATTTAATTTTACTCGGGCCCAACCAGCGCGAAATCGCGCAAGACGATGACGGTGCAGGTAGTAAAAACGCCAAAATAACGCTCAGGCTGCCAGCAGACGGCACTTACACCCTACTGGCAAATTCCTACCAAGCTAGGCAGTCCGGGGCTTATACGTTAGAACTGAAAGCGAGTGCTTCTACAGCACCTTCTCAGGCGATTTTGCAAGAAGAAGGCGCTTTAGTCGCAGGCGGCCCGGTATTGCCGTCTGACAACAGTCTGTATCGCGAGTATACTTTTGAAGGTCGATCGGGTCAGTCTGTAACCATTTCCCTAGAAAGTACAGATTTCGATCCCTATGTGGCTATCTTTAGCCCCAACGGCCGATTGCTGGCAGAAAATGACGATGTGAGCGATGCGACTAAAAATGCGTTTCTGAGTGTTACTTTGCCCGCTACGGGTCGCTACCGCGTAGTTGTCAATGCTTTTGATGCTTCGGGCCGGGGTCGTTATACTCTAACTGTCCGTTGAAAATTGGGAATTGGGAATTGGGCATTGGGAATTGGCCCGCGCAGGGCATTGGGAATTGGCCCGCGCAGGGCATTGGGAATTGGCCCGCGCAGGGCATTGGGAATTGGCCCCAGCGAAGCGGAGGGATTGGCAAAACAGGGCATTGGGCATTGGCAAAACAGGGCATCTTGCCCGATCACGACTTGTCCGCTGGCGAAGCCGAAGCAAGTCGAAGCAAGTCGAAGCAAGTCGAAGGGTGGGCATTGGTCGAATTATTTTTATTCTTCTTTCTTCCTGATGACTAATAACCAATAACCAATAACCAATAACCAATAACCAATAACTAATAACTTCTTCCTTCTTCCTTCTTCCTTCTTCCCTCTTCCTTCTTCCTTCGTTGCAAATCGAGGTAATTCATGCGTCAATTTAGATTTTGGGCGATCGCGCCAATTGCTTTACTAGCTACTTTTTCTAGCAAGCCGACTTTCTCGGTGCCAGTTTCAAACTCCCAAGGAGTTGCTAACAACAGTTCTACCCTCATTTCAGCAGAATTGCCTCAAAATTCACCTGATGCGAGTTCTACAAGCAAAGCTGTTCTAGCTCAAGCAAGCCCCAAGCCTTCGCCAACTCTGAGTCCAACTGTCGAACCTTCGCCAAGTCCAGCAGGGGCTTCGTCTAAGGTCATATTAGATCAAAAGGGAGAACTCAGCCCTGCTAAGTCTTCTGTACTGCCCTCTGACAGCAGTTTGTACGACGAGTATACCTTTGAAGGGAATCAGGGTCAGAAAGTGGTTATTAGCGTAGAAAGTAGCGAATTTGATACTTATCTGGCTATTTTCAACTCCAAGGGCGAGCTACTTGCAGAAAATGATGATGTCACGCAGCAAAATTCCAATTCAGAGCTGACTGTTACCTTATCTGCGAGCGGTCGCTACCGCGTCATTGTCAATGCTTACGATGCGCCTCCCAAAGGTAGAGGTAAGTACAGTTTGACCGTCCGCGAAACAGCACCAGATTAATTGTCTCGAAATCGATTATCTATTTCTAAAATTCCTCGATCTGCGAGTTACAAACCAGGGTCACAATTACAGGTTAAATTTGCAACAACTTAACTCTATTCCCGCTTTGATAAAGCAGAGATTCAGGTAAAAAATAGATAATTATCTATTTTTTATATCGTGTGCGATCGATTGAAAAAGATAAAATTGGTTCGTAGTGCGGAATCGCATTCCGCACTACGAACAGTTTTTGTTACGATCGCCGATCGAACACGATATTATATCAATTCCAGTTACACTCATACATGATGTTAACAGTCAACAGTCAACAGTCAACGCCTGAATTTACTATTCCGATGCTAACTGATTTGATATTACGCATGGGTTGCCAGAAACCGAGTCTTTTAACAAAAATACTTGGTGACAGCCATAGAATCGTTAAATAAGCAGGTTTCCTAGCATTTTTAGCGCAGATGGCGATCGATTTAACGCAGGCCGAGCCAAGTGTAAAAATCCTGGCGCGTGAAGAATTCTAGCAGCAAAAGTGCCACGAATCCCACCATCGCAAATCGTCCGTTGATTCTTTCGGAGTAGGCATTCCAGCCAAAGGCTGGTGCTGCTGGTGTTGGGGTATTTGGGGCTGTTGGTTGGGGAGATGGAGGTGTTTTAGCAGTCATTTAAATGTTTTGAGTTGCGAGTTTTGAAACAAGATTTTTGGGAAGTTTTGCGATCGCACAACTTCCAATTTACCGGAAAATGACAGCCGATAGCTAATCTGCTGAATTTTCTAAATTTTGAACCGATTCGATCAGATTCCGCACAGTTTCGGTACCTTCGGAAGGCTCAAAAAACAGGGGAAATTTGCCGCGAGCGATCATTCTCAAGCCCAAGGGGCCGAGACTGAACAAACCTTTAACGTCGCGGAAGTAGTTTCCTACTACTTCGATCCCAAATTTGCGCTCGTCTATCCAACCGCCTTCTTTGACGAGTTCGATCAATACTTTGCGGTGGCGGATCGATCGACTAGCTTGGTCGTCTTTGCGATCGAGAATCTCTTGTTTAATCTTACCAATTTGATCCATCGGCGCAACTTCCATCGGGCAAACCGAGTTGCAGTAATAACAGCGAGTGCATCCCCACACGCCGGAAGTACCTTCGTTGTATTTTTCGAGCCGGTTTTCGGTTTCGCTATCGCGGGAATCGGCGATCGTGCGGTAAGCTTTCGCGAGGGCGTGGGGGCCGACAAATTCCGGGTTGACTTCGCGGGCGTTGCACTCAGAATAGCACGCGCCGCAGAGGATGCAGTTGCCTGTTTGGTCGAGTTTCGATCGCTCTTCGGGAGTTTGCAGAAATTCCCGTTCGGGGATTGCTCGCGAGGCTGTGCTGACATAGGGTTCCACTGCTTCTAGGTTGTCCCAAAAACTGGTCATATCAACAACCAAATCTTTAATTACCGGCATATTTCCCATTGGGGCGACGGTAATTTCTGGGATAAAATCGGCAGGCTGTTCTGTCGAACTGGAATAAGCTATTTTTTGCAGTCTGGCGAGTTCGCTACCGACATTTTCTTTGCAAGCTAAGGCCGATCGCCCATTAATTCGCATTGAACAACTGCCGCAAATTGTGTTGCGACAATTTTTCCGAAAAGCTAAAGTGCCGTCCTGTTCCCACTTGATACTGTTGAGGCAGTCTAGGATGGTATTGCTTTCTTCCACCTCTAGGGTGTAAGCGCGAACGCGGGGAGCCTCGTTTTGATTTTGGCGGACTACGTTAAAGCGGACTTGCATATTTTGATTGAGAAATTTAGTGTCTATTTTAAACGTGATTTATTGATGATATCAAAAGCTATTAATTCTTTTAACATATACCTCAAGTAGTAGATTTAACTGATTTTTTTATTGTTTAGTAACAGGGAATACTTCCCAAGTCATAAATCATCAATTACAACTTTTTTTAGCGGATTTTTGATGGGTTAATGGAAGAGAGAAGTAATTGATCGGTGGAGTTAGCGAGTCGGAGGTGCTGTGATGTCTAGCTTGTTTGTTTTAACTTTTATGTTTTCAATGCCAGCTTTTTGTCTGGGTCTGGTGAATCCGCAATGGGTGGGAATGGGCGATCGCAAGCTATCTATAAGTTTATACGGCGTTTTGATGGCAGTTTCGTTTGTTTTGGTGGGAGTGACAGCACCTAAGCCGCCGCAGCCAGTTGCTTCGGCGCTGCTAGCCTCAACTCAATGCCAAGAATCTATGGTCAGCGAACCTTTGCGCTGAACGTAGCTGCCCGTACACCTCACTTTTGTGGCAGCGTTACGAAAAATTTTACCAGGAGTTATGCCGGGTTAGGGCGATAAATCGGTTTTTTTCACGAAAATTATGATCGCCAAAAACATCAGTTAAGGCCTGGGATTTTTTCGGTAATCTTACTGATGTGAAGAACGCAAATCGATCGGCTAACATGATCTAATTGTTGAGCTTGCGGTAAAGAGTGCATCTATGACTTATAGCCTCAGAATTGTCGATTTGCCAACCAGCGAAAGGCCGCGGGAACGGCTGATGGCGGGCGGCCCGAAAAGTTTGGCAACGGCGGAATTGATTGCGATTCTGCTGGGTACCGGTCAGGGACAGGGCAAACTTTCCGCCGTCGGACTGGGACAGTATATTTTAAATCAGTTGAGCCAGCATTCCCGTGACCCTCTGGCGGTGCTCCGCAGTATTAGCGTTCAGGAGTTGACTCAAATTCACGGGATTGGCCCTGCTAAGGCGACTTCGATTTTGGCTGCGGTGGAGTTGGGGAAGCGGGTGTTTCAGTCGCGACCGCCGGAAATGGCTGTGGTTGACTCTCCACAAGCGGCTGCGGATGCTCTGAGTCAGGATTTGATGTGGCAGTCTCAGGAACGTTTTGCTGTGGTGCTGCTGGATGTAAAAAATCGGCTGCTGGGAACTCAGGTAATTACGATCGGCACAGCTACCGAAACTTTAGCTCACCCTAGGGATATATTTAGAGAAGTGATCCGCCAAGGGGCGACGCGGGCGATTATCTCGCACAATCACCCCTCGGGAATTGTCGATCCGAGCCCGGAGGATATTGCTTTGACGCGACAGTTGCTGGCGGGAGCGCAGTTTTTGTCGATTCCGCTGTTGGATCACTTGATCTTGGGAAATGGCGATTTTCTGAGCTTGCGGCAGACTACGACACTTTGGGAGGAATATCCCCAGGGCGATTGAACTCTTATTCTTAACTAACCCGATTGCTATGATTAGTTATTTGTATCTTTGGCCTGTCCGAGGGCTGAATCAACCGTCATTGTAGGATATTTTTGAGGCTGGAGTCCCGGAGGAAAGCCTGTTTTGGCTGAATGTCGCTGATGATACTTAGTTGCGCTCGCAACTCGGTTAGTCTAGTATAAGTAAGCTGAAGAGGTCGCTAATTCGATTTTTTTTGAGCATACTAAACATATACTGAACCAGCACCTAAATACCCAATAGTTAAGAAATTATTAAATTGGGTGTAAAATACACGGCGTGGTGATAGGAGAACAACTGTGTTTCTGAGACTTGCAGAACAACACCGTAAATTCGTCCAAGATTTGGTAATGAACCTTCAGGCTTTGGCGATCGTGCTAGAGCGTAGGGGTTATTTGGCATCCTGCTACACTTGCGGGGGTCAGATGAACAGTGCCTCATTTATGGTCAGTTTGACGGACAACCATCTGATTCGATTTTTAGTGTCAGATTACGGTATCACTTGGACTGAGATGCGGGACGATCGCGAACTGATGAAACTCGAAGGTGCCGAAGCGATTAGTCAGTTACAAGAACTGGCAAATCTGGTGAAGTATCAGATCCAACCTGCGGAAGCTACTTTGGCGACGGCGCCGTGAGTTTAGCGATGGTACGGTTCCGAGGTAGGTTAAGCCCGAAATTCGGTGCTTGTCTCCTACAACGGCAACCCCCAACGATTTAATTGAGAGGATTTAAAGGTTGTAGACTGATGGTAGCTCAACCGACAAGGGTGCTTTGAGAGTGCCTTCAGACATTCAGTTTAGCGCTGAGTCGATCGAACTCCCACCAGTCAGACGGCATAGTTTATGCAATTCGCCTCAAACTTGGAACCCCTAGTTTTTTGGTGCTACAGTTGACTCTCCCTTGAGAGCGATCAACAAAATGTAGAAGTGCTACTGCTCGTCTGCTGCGATGTTAATTTCCCACTTTGGCATTCAAAAGTCAAGGAATTGAAATTAACTTTGAGCAGGCAGGTCAAATTTAACATCCAGAGTGAGGATGAGGCTGTGAAGATTGGGTGAATCGCAGACCGAGGAGTATGACCAACGAGGGATTCAGAAGTAAAATGCAAAGCCGGCAAGGCTTAATTCAAGCCATTAGTGTGTGCTGGATTGAAAACAGCTTCATTTGTCTAAAATTCCTGGTTTGGATAGCCGCGAATTCCATGAGAATTTTGGCGGATCAATACTTGATTTCCTTGGGAGGGTTTAATAGTGAACAGCCAAGATGCCAGTACGCCAAAAAAGAAGAAGAAAGAGAAAGAGTAATAGAAAAATTGGCGTTGCTTAATCACGGTATGAAAAAAAAATCAGTTGAAAATCCAGCAGCTTTGTGAATAATCATTTGTATGATTTTCCTCTTGAGCTTTTCATACCATAAATCAGCAACGCCGAAAAATTAACTGCGGGCAATTACTGAAAATCTAAGAGGGGTGCGACGGGAGCAAATGTGGGGTGTCACCCTTCACGGATTCGCCAACATCATCATGATTTTCGCCCGGAGCTTAAATTGACACCAATTCCCTTATGGTTGGCGCACAAAAGTGTTGTGCACCCCTACACTCGTCCCAATTTCGGTCGCATCCGCAGTTCTGCCCCCACCGGCAGATGCTCTGAATCGATTGCCGGTAAAACCTGGGCTGATTTCGCCCCCCAGTGCTGAGAATACCAAACATAGTCAAGCCTCACCAGGGGAAAAGTTAATTTCCAGTTTAACTGTTTAACCAGTAAACTCAGATCCCACCCGTGAGGAAAAGTAAAGCCAAAACCGAGTCCTGCTGTTCGGAAAGCATCTTGCATAACTGCTCTCAAATAATAGTAGTCTTGAGATTGGTCAGTCAGATTAAAGTCCCCCGCAGCAATAGTCGGCAGCGTTTCTTTCTGGAGTCGCCGCACTAAATCTTGAATTTGTGCTGGTCGGTCGCCGTACTCGTAAACTGGGATTTTGAGGAAAGGCAAAATTTTATGCTGGCGAAACCACGGTGGGGTTGTTGAAATGTTATAAAGAACTACATCTTGCTGGTTCATTTCGATAATAGCTCGTTGTTGTGGTTCGTTCCCACCGGCTAGCTTTAACTTTTGGAAAGAGCGAATCGGATATCTGCTGAGAATCACATGGTATCCGCGCCCCAGGTGGTGCGGGTATAATACGGCCAACTTAGAGAATACTTCTTCGGCGTAATCCTCGTTAATTTCTTGCAAACAAATGAGGTCGGGTTTTTCTGACTGAATGAGGTTAACCAAAGCTTGTCGGGATTTGCGATGCCAGCCGAGGTTGAGAGAAAAAATCTTGAGGGTTGGCTGGGAGTCACTGATGTTCGCAGGCTGGGGAGAAAAGTAGGCGACGTGTAGCCAACCCAGCAGGCAGAGGCTAGCCACAGATGAAACAATCGCGAACCAGCGTTTCTTTATGAGAAAAAACCCTAGAATTGGCAGCAGGAAGATTGGCAAGAAAATCCAAGGAACAAAATCCCCCATCAAGGCAACCGGCCACAGCCTGTCCCAAAAGATCAGTCTCAGAATCAAATAACCGAAAATCAGTGCTGAGTAGGCGTAGGCGAACAGTTGAGCAATTCGCTGCAAAAATCGGTAAGGCTTAATCATAGCGCCGTCTGCCATAGCATCCTCTTACTGGTGTGGGGACAAAAAACTGGATACTGCTCAGCTCAAATTAACTAAAATGGCAGATCCTCTGCTGAGGCTAGGCAATACACTTCTCCTGTGTCCGGTTCTTTTATTTTATACAGACTTCTGGCTGGAAACAGTGATTGAAAATCACGATAGGTATATTGCTATTTATAGTAAGTTGTTGGTTAAACCAAAATTAGCGATCGCCAAGTTAGGAATCTCAAGCAAATGATCAATCTCAGCGAACTTCTAGAACCCATCGCCAGTCAATTTCGCAGTCTGGGAATTCCCGAACCAATTACCCATTGGGGACACCCTGTAATGATGGGGATCGTGGTAGTCGCGATGGGCAGTTTTGTCGGCTATACAGGATGGCAGGGACGTTTGGCCACCGATAAAGATGTCGCACTCAAAAGTCGCTCGGATCACCGCAAGCTGGCACCGTGGATGTTTCTATTTTTAGCTTTGGGCTACACTGGTGGACTGCTGTCGCTGGTGATGCAGCATCAGCCCGTGATGGAAAGCCCGCATTTTTGGACTGGTTCGACAGTGCTGGTTTTGTTGGCTGTTAGCAGCTTAATTTCGCTGACTGGTTTTGGCGGGAACAAGCTAGCACTGCGCGCGGTTCACGCTTATTTAGGCACGACGGCTTTAGCACTTATGGTACTGCACGCAGCTTTCGGTTTAAAATTGGGTCTGTCTATTTAACGCAATACCAGTCTTTTGTGATTCAGATTAGACTCGATCGCCCAGGCACCTCCTAAAAAAAGGGGGACAAGAGAATTAAAGTATCTCTTAAAAAAAGGCGATCGGAAAGTCTAATATCATGTCCGATCGATCGCAATAACTAAGGTTCGTACTACGGACTCAAGCCCGCACTACAAACCGTTTTTCTTGTGGTAATAGATCGGACACGATCTATGTTGACTTGTCTGCCTTCTGCCTTATTCCATAGTTTCTAATTAATGAATCAAGCAACGGGTGTCATTTTCTGTCTAGCCTACATTCTGGGATTGATTTCTACAGGAGTTTTTTGGGGTAGATACGCGATACTAGCTTTGGGAATCGCCGTCGCAATCGCGATGCCTAAGTTGTTGCTCAAGCATACTAAAAAACATTTTAAAACTACTAAAAAAAGACGCACCAGAACTCCCAAAAATGCTATAGAAGAACCCTTAGAGACGAGGGAAAAATTGAGTTTGTTGGAGGTGCTGCCGAGAGCAAAATGGGTTTGGGCAATGGCGGGTTTGCTGGCATTTTTAGCTAGCTTTTATTTGGTATTTCGATCGCCCCAACCGGCAATTAATGACATCAGCAAATTGATTCCGGCGGAGGGAAACACTCAAGAAGTCGTAGTGACAGTTCGCGGTAGAGTGGCGAGTAACCCTCGATTAACCCGATCGGGCCGATCGCAATTTTGGCTAGACACAGATGTAGTTAGCGGAATCAACGGTAGCGACGGAGGAGTAGTCGTCAACCGCCCTGTATCAGGCAAACTCTACGTTACAGTACCTCTACTGCAAGCAACGGGCTTGTACGCCGACAATACGATCGCAGTTGTGGGATCGCTATACAAACCACAGCCGCCCTCGAATCCGGGGGCTTTTGATTTTCGAGCATATTTAGCCCGAGAAGGGGCTTTTGCAGGGCTCAAAGGGCGTCAGGTTGACTGGAAGAGAGAAAAGGCGATCGCCGATGTCAATCGAGTTAACAGCACAACTGGCGCTTTCTGGGACTCAACCGGGATGCAGCCATCGCCAATTCAAGCGATGCGGATGCGGATCGCGCGATCGCAATTATCGCATTTGAATGTTCCCGAAGGCCCGCTGATAAGTGCGATCGCCCTCGGCAAACAAACCGTCGATTTACCTTACAACATCCGCGACTATTTTGTGCAAGCTGGATTGGCCCACGCGATCGCAGCTTCGGGCACTCAAGTTTCAATGGTTTTGGCTTTAGTTATAGCTTTAACCAAGGGTTTTTCCAAACAGTTACAATTTGGATTTGGTGTAGGCGCTTTAATTTTGTTGGTGGCACTAACAGGCTTTGAAGCTTCAATTTGCCGCGCCGCATTGATGGGATTTGGCACATTATTTGCTTTGGTGTTAAGCCGCGAAGTTAAGCCATTAGGATTGCTGTTAATTGCTGCGACTATTTTACTGCTAGTTAACCCTTTGTGGATTTGGGATTTAGGTTTTCAACTGAGTTTTTTGGCTACTTTGGGATTAGTGGTGACAGCCCCGCCGCTGATGGCAAAGTTGGACTGGATGCCGCCCGCGATCGCTTCAATTGTGGTGGTTCCGATCGCAGCTTCTGTTTGGGTGCTGCCGCTGCTACTTTACGTTTTTAGTGTGGTATCACCTTACAGCATTTTAGTCAATATTATTGCGGCTCCTTTGCTGTGGATTTTGAGTATTGGCGGGATGGTTAGTGCTTTAGCAGGATTGATTTTTCCGCCGGCGGGAAGCGTTTTGGCGCAACTGCTGGACTATCCGGCAAAGGGCTTAATTGCGATCGCCCAATATTTCTCACAATTGCCAGGTAATTCGGTAGCTGTCGGTCAAGTATCGGTGTTTCAGTTAATCGCACTTTACATTTTAATCTGTTGGGTTTGGCTGGGGGGAAGTTCGGCAACGAGCAATGTGCGGGATGTAACGGATCTACGGGATGTCACTAATAGAAGAAGCAAGGCAGAAAAAGGAGGAAAGCAGGAAGTAGGAAGAGGAAAAAATCAGGGAAAGGGGAGAGGGAAGCAGGCGAAAACCAGAGTTATTCGGCTGCGGATTTCTGCGGCTTGGATTTTCCCGCTGGCGCTAATGGCGGGAATTGCGATCGTAGTTTTGCCTGCTTGGCACGTTAAATCATCTGTGTTTCAAGTTACTTTGCTGGCGACATCTGGCGATCCAGTTTTGGTAATTCAAGATCGGGGAAAAGTGGCGCTAATTAATAGCGGTGATGAAAATACTGTGAAGTTTACAGTGTTGCCTTTTTTGCAGAAGCAAGGTATTAATTCTGTGAATTTTGCGATCGCCACTCACGGTCATTTAGGTTTGAGCGGCGGTTGGGGAAAATTACTAGAACGCTTGCCCATTAAAACATTTTATGATAATAAAGATTCCAAACAAATTCACCGCGGCAACGATGATAAATTTATGACGGCTGTGCAATCTCGGCAAGGCGTTTACTTTCTTTTAGAAACTAACAGTACCATCGATTTGGGTTCGACGCGGTTGCAGTTCTTGGATGCAGAGATTCCGGTAGTAGAATTATTGGTGAGGGGGCGTACTTGGTTGATTGTCGGTGACATGACACCGGAATCCCAAAATATATTATCAAAAAGATTAGCAGCCGCAGGAACATTCAAGGCGGCGCAAGTGCTGTTGTGGTCGGGAAAAACCCTGACAGCCGAGTTATTGGAGGCAGTTGGGCCGCAAGTGGCGATCGCCTCTGCAGACGAAATCGACCCAGAAACCGCAGCCAAACTGCACCAAAGCAAAACCCGGATTTTTTGGACGGGGCGCGACGGAGCTCTTCAGTGGACACCCACAACGGGATTTAAGACGACTCTGGAATCAGAAGAAAATCAAACTTCTTTTCTCTAAGGATTTACAAAGTGGCGCACTGTGCGGTAAGATACTTCTAGCTCGCATCTCAATTTAATTGGAGAGGTGGCAGAGCGGTTGAATGCGGTAGACTCGAAATCTACTTTAGGAGCAATCTTAACGTGGGTTCAAATCCCACCCTCTCCGTCCTAGAACACTTACCAAACCAGGCTTGGGCATTATCAGCTTCCTCCGCCACAGCTTCGGTTTAATAGGTAGCGGTATATATTAAGTGGTACAGATACCACTTATATATACCGCTATTTTGTTTTTACCAAAAAATTGGGTCTAAAGCCCCGTCCTTATAGAACCCATTTGATATCTATTCTGCGTCAATCTCAGAAACCGGGTTGATCTCTATATTTCTCGTCACCCAACTAAAAACTCCAAGAATACCCGGTTTCTCGCCCCTTGCGTAAATCTCAGAAACCAGTTTCTCTCTATATTTCTCATCACCCAACCCAAAAACTCAAAGATATCAAATGGGTTCTATAAACACAATAACTAACCCTAGGGTGCTAATTCCGAATTATATCATTTCCGGTAGCATCGTCAGGTGATTTAACCGGCGCTAGGGCGCAGAGAACACAGAGGAAGACAAGAGAGAGATGAATACAGAACTATGAAGCGCGGATTTGATCTGACTCGATTTTATAATTCCGATGCTACCGGATTTGATATTACCAATGCCCAATTCCCTGTTTGGCCAATTCCCAATTACCAATTACCAATGCCCAATCCCTCCGCTTCGCGCTCGCCCAATGCCCTGTTTGCCCAATGCCCAATGACTAATCTTTTCATTTCCAATACCTGCGCCAGTGAAATAAATTCTCGCATAAATTCTGCATCAAAGTATTGCTGCGGAAGCGCTGCGACTCCCAGATAGTAGCAGTTTGACCGTTAATTGCCGAAAAACTCGACCAAATATAAGGAAGTTCCGCGATCGCCTCAACCTTCATCCCGTGACGCACAGCCAGAGCGATCGCATGAATCAACTCAGCAGCTTGTGCCCCTACAATACTCGCTCCCAAAATCTCCCCATTGCGACGCGCGACAATCTTACAAAAACCAGTAGTCTCCCCGCACATTTGAGCTTTTTCAACATTCTTAAAATATTCTCGACAAACAATCAAATCGTCTCCAAAACGACGCCTTGCTTGCGCCTCAGTCAAACCAACCCTCGCCAACTGCGGATCGGAAAAAATCGCCCAAGGAATCCCGCGATAATCTATTTGAAACAGCGGCAAAAACAAAGCATTTTTCACAGCCACCGCAGCTTCGGCATTAGCAATATGAGGAAACGGATAACCACCAGCAACATCGCCGATCGCATAAATGCGCGAATTAGTTGTTTGCAATTTTTCATTTAAAATCAACCTGCGATTGTTAAATTTAACCCCAACCGCTTCGAGATTTAACGATGGAAAATTGTGTCCGCGGCCAGCAGCCAAAAAAATCTCCTCAGCTTCGATCGCCCTGGGCCCGGCTTGAATCCACTTTTTACCCTCAATCACCCGAGCTTGAGTCACCTCAGTAGAAGTCAGAATGCGGACTCCAACCGCCTCCATTGCAGCTTGAACCAAGCCTGCAGCCTCCCGGTCTTCTTTGGCCAAAATCCGCGAAGCCTTGACCACAAGCGTCACAGCCACCCCTAATCGAGCAAAAGTTTGAGCCACTTCTACCCCGCTGGGATCGGCACCAACTACAGCCAAACTTTGAGGTAACTGTGGAAGTTTGGTCAATTGGGCGACAGTTTCCGAAGTAAAAAAGCCGACAGACAAAAGTCCTTCAATATTGGGAACCGTCGGTAAAGTTGGAGAAGCTAGCAAATAACAGCGCGATCGCAAAGATCGATCGCCCGTAACAAAAGCCAACTTCGGTTTTGCAACAAACTCGCCGCTACCAAAAATAATATCGACCCCGCGAGCAGCCAAAACGCCGAGATCGTCAATTTCTTCTAAATTAGAAACAACACCTTCAGTCCATTTGAACAGACCATCTAAGGGCAATTCGAGCCGCACCGACGAATCAGCCACATCCGGGCGAACCGCCAACTGTAGGCGGCGAAGCTGCTGGTAAAAACGAGCAGCCTCGCTCAAAGTTTGGCTGTATCTCAAGCCAAGGTCGATCGACACCTTCTCCTCACTCGGCAAATCTGGCGAATTGCTTAACGGTTCCACCAAAGCAACGCGGGCCGGGAAATTAGTTGCTGTCAAAGCAGCATAACGTCCCGCCGGAGTTCCACCAATAATCACTAAATCATAATCAAGCATAATTGACAACTCCCCAGCCTAAAGGTATGAGGATTCTTCCTTCACAGAAAAACGCCTTGTAAAAGCAGTACCTTTACTTGGTCTTACTTTTTCTCCAGAAGCGGTAGCGAGATGCCCTCCCGCCAAAAGTCGTAAACCTTCATCTCTGATATTGATCGCCGCATTAATATCCCTGTCATGTATCGTTTGACATTGGGGACATTGCCAGCTACGAATATCCAAACTGAGGCGCTCTATCTGATGCAAACAGTTGCTACAAATCTTTGAACTCGGAAAAAATCTATTTACTTCAATGTAGAGTTTCCCTGACCACTCGGACTTGTACTTCAACATGGTACATAATTTTCCCCACCCAGCATCACTAATAGATTTAGCCAACTTAGGGTTTCTGACCATGTTTTTCACCGCTAGATTTTCTACGACTATGACTTGGTTTTCGTCAACTAATTTACGACTTAGTTTGTGTAAAAAATCTTCACGACATCGAGTGATTTTTTCATGAACTTTAGCAACTTTAATCCGAGCCTTATAGCGGTTTTTAGATCCCTTCTGCTTCCGACTGAGTTGCTTCTGTTTTTGGGACAATTTTACTTCATATTTACGATAGTATTTGGGGTTGTCATGTTTAGTGCCATCAGAGGTTATGGCATAGTGGTTGATACCCAAATCCACGCCAATAGCCTTGCCTTGTGATAGTGTTGCAGGCAGAGCTTTGCCATCATCGTAAAGACAAGAAGCGTAATATTCGCCCGACACAGTTAGAGATACAGTCACAGATTTAAGTTTCCCCCCAGGCAACCTAGATATTTTGCAGTAAACCTTACCTAACTTGGGCAAGGTTAAAAATTGGCCATCTAGCTTGATACCTTGAGGGAAGCGAATAGATTGCTTTTGTCCTTTTTTTTTGAAATTAGGATATTTAGCCCTCTTTTCAAAAAAATTCAGAAAAGCACTAGACAAATCTAATGCTACTTGCTGCAAACATTGTGATGGAGGTTCTGTTAACCACTGATACTCTTTCTTCAAGGAAGGTAACAGGTTAATCGTGTCGTTACGGCTTAAACCTTTGCCAGTTGCTTTGTAAGTTTCACTGGTTAGGCTAAGTGCATAGTTGTAAAACCAACGTACAGAACCAAACGACTTGGCAAGCAGTATTGATTGTTGGTTAGTCGGATAGATTCTGTACTTGTGGGCTTTTAACACTGCACTTACCTAACTACTATTACTATGGTAAACTAAGTTTGTGTAAAAGTAAAGCCGTCCTGGCAGGACAGGGTTTTAGACCCATATTTTCGATAAAGAAGTCAGTAGTAGATAGGAGGGCGGTTGAAGCCACGCCTATACAATCGATGTCCGCCGGATGCGACTCAAGAAAACAACGTAATTTCAACGGCCCACTCTTCAACCCGCCTCCGCGGGTTTTGTCTGTATAGGCGCGAATTCCATTCGCCCGCTCTTCTGGATCTTCTGACATTCATCTCACGCCAAAATCAAAGATTATGACGTGAGATGAATTTCCGAGTTAACGACAACAGACATCCGCAAGTCCAGCAATCAGTCGCAGATTGTCCGCCTTCTCGCGCACAGCTACTCGAAAAAATCGATCGCCCAACTCAGGAAAACTCAAACAATCCCGAATCAAAATCCGGTGTTTTTCCAGCAGACTTTTTTGAATCGCAGCCACCGACAGCGACGACTCAACCAACAAAAAATTAGCCGCCCCCGTCCAAGGCCGCAAACCAGGTAAATTAGCCAAACCCTCAAACAACTCTTGGCGAGCCACAGGCAGCCAATCCCAAGTTTTCCGCTCAAAAGCAGCATCTCGCACCACAGCAGCCGCCGCCGCCTCCGCCAGAGCATTCACAGGCCAAGGATCGCGCCGCAACTGCCAGCGGCGGAGAATATCGGGATGCGCGATCGCACAGCCCATCCGCAGTCCCGGCAGAGAATAGAATTTAGTGAGCGATCGTAAAATCACCAAATTCGGAAACTCCTCAACAGCAGCGATCGAACTTTGCTGTTTTTCCGGTGGTAGAAAGTCCATAAAAGCCTCATCCACCACCACCATACCTAACTGCTCCACATAAGGCAAAATCGCCTCCCTACCGAACAGCAAACCCGTAGGATTGTGCGGGTTGTTCAATAGCAAACCTCGATCGGCCCCCAGAGCAAAAGGAACCGGGACAGCAGGAAAAAGAGAAACAAAGGAGCGGTTAGAAACCGACAAACCATCAGTTACTAACCCGCTCAAAAGCTCCTGGCCCAACGATTTGAGATCCAAAGGACAATCGAGCACCTGCGCCCCAAAACCCGAAAGAGCCCGCCAGTAATCGCCAAAAGCCGGAGTCACCAAATAAGTAGCCTCCAGATCCGACAAATCCCAAGCCGCCCAAGTCAACAATTCCGCCGAACCATTCCCCGGCAAAACCCAATCCGGGTCAACATTAAACGCCTCACCCAAAGCAGCCCTCAACTCTCCATAATCCGGGTCTGGGTAAGCCGTCAGACTGCTCAAGCGAGCTTTAATCGCAGCCAAGGCCGACTCAGGAGGGCCCAAAGGACTGATACTGGCAGAAAAATCGAGAATAGCAGAAGCTGGGCAGCCAGCTAATGCGGCTGCCCAAGCTAAATTTCCACCGTGTACAGGTCTGATCAAGACTCAGTTTGCCCGTTATTCGGCGTTTTTCGCCGGTGCAACTCTGTCCTTAAACAACTTCCCTGCGGAAAATGCAGGAACTCTGGTTGCCGGGATTTCCATCTTGTCGCCGGTTTTTGGATTGCGACCCTCACGGGCCTTGCGTTCCCGCGACTCAAACGAGCCAAAACCGACCAGCGTCACCTTGTCGCCCTCGGAGACAGCTTCCATAATTGCTTCCAAAGCAGCGCTCAAAACCGCATCTGCCTGTTTTTTAGTGACAGTAGCCTTTTCTGCGACTGCATCAACCAATTCACCTTTGTTCATTCCGAACTCCTTCTGGAATTTGTAAAATACGTCAAACCGAGTTCAACTATTAGCTGTGAGTGGTAACTGCATTGGGAGTTTGGATTTGGAGATTTGGGTAGTCCCCTATTGCTCCAGCCCGCTTCCCCCTGAAAAACTCCTGCTGAATACCAATTACCCTAGGATAATTGGTCAGAAAAGGAATTTTTGTTTTTAATTGCTGAAAACCCCACAGCATCTAATTTTCACTGCATTATTCTAAAGTCTTGCCGACCGTTATGGATCGGTGGAACCTTTAATTTATATGGAACTTGCCAACTTTTTAAATTAATACCCAAATTTCGTTAAAAAAATACCACTTTGGAGAGCCGATTTCTTGCCTCGGTGGATTTCAGAGCGGACAAAAGGAGAAATAGAAAGAACAAAATGTCATTTGTCAATGGCTAAAGGATTTTTTTTTCCTTCTTCCTTTGTCCCTTTCCCTTTTCTGGGCAGGGCCGCCAGGGACTTAACCCTGGCGGCCCGCCGGACTAACGCAATGCCGGACTGCCAACTAAGAGGGCGGGCACTCACAGCCAACAGCCAACTGACAACTGCCAACTGCCAACTGCCAACTGACAACAGCCAACTGCCAACTATCTCGGTTGGACGGGCTGGCTGCGCTGCAACAGTTGGCGCGCGTCGGGACTGATGTTGTTTTGATAGCCAAAGTTCGATCGATCGCTATCATCCAAAATCTGCGGAGTCAGCAACACAATCAACTCCGCCCGCTGGTTGGCCTTAGTCGTACTCCTGAACAACGAACCGATAATCGGCAAATCTCCCAAAATAGGAATCTTGTTCGCCGTAACCCGTTCTTCGTCGCGGATAATCCCCGAAACAATCAAAGTCTGACCATCCCGCAGGCGAATTAACCCCGATTGCAAAGAGCGCTCGCCCAGCAGCCTGATAATATTGGTGTTCGCGCCCGTAGACAGTGCTTGCTCGACGCCCGGTGTCCTGATAATCGGGTTCACCCGCAGAGAAACAAAGCCATTATCGTCAATCCGATCGATCGCCACCCCCAACTGCAAACCCGCCCGATCCTTAACAGCCGTCACCGTTGTGGTACTTGTATTGCCGGTAGTCTGCGTTTGCGACGTGACGTTACTGAGCACCTCATCAGTAATATTTACATTCGCCGTTTCTCCTTCTTGAACCACCAGAGTCGGATCGGTGAGGATTTTGGCATTCTGGCTTTGAATAGTTGCCCGCAACGCCGACAAGAACCTCCTCGGATATTGGAACAGCGGGAACAGGGAAAAAGTCGCACTTCCGGCAGAATTCACCGTTGTAGGGTCAAACGCTGTGTAATCGCTAATCCCAACTCGCGCGGGGTCATTAGTAATCGGCGCTGTCGGCTGGACGAACAACCCGCCACCGAGTCCCGTGAGCGGTACGTTGATTAAATTGCCCCTAGGATCGTAGAAAGGTGTCCTGTTTTCTGTGGGAATGTCTCGGTTGCCGACGATCGGCCGAGCGCTGATACCCGTAAGGTCAGTTCCACTGGGCGGATTGATGCCACCAAAATTGAGACTTGCTGCTCCGTTGTCATTGACAAAGAAATTGTTATTAATTCCGAAAGAGAAACTGCTGCTACTTTGGTTGTTTCCCAGCAAGTTGACATCGATCACCTTGACGTTGACAGCCACTTGACGGCGGCGCAAATCTAGCTGAGTCAAGAAAGCTACGGCAATATCGACTTTGCGCGGATCTCCCACCAAAGTGATCGAATTGAGCCGCGCATCCGCCAGCACCGACAGTCCCCTCAGCAACAGCGGCCCGTTGCCGTCCCTAGCGCCAATTGCCTTAATGTCAGGTTCCCGAATTTCCACATCCCGCGCCGCATTTCCCTGGCCCACGGTTTGAATAGTCACCCGAGTAATCGGCAGTTGAGTTTCCGCACCTTGAGCGCTCAAAAAGTTAGCTGCATCGGTAGATCTGACTTGATTGAGCCGCAGAGTCCGAACGATAATATTGCGCGAGTCTAGGGGCAAATTAGAACCCACAAAAATCGTGCGCCCGACGCGGTTGGCTTGCAGTCCGCTGATCCGCAGCACGTAATTAAAAACATCTTGCACCGACTCATTTTCGATGTCCAAGGAAATCTTCGGCCCTTCATCGGAGCCTCCTGCTGCTCCGGGTGCGGCCGCCGGTTGCCCCGGCCCCGCCGCCCCGCCGCCTGTAAAAGCAATGTTCAATCCCGCAGCGCGAGCGAGCAGAGCTAAAACGTCTCGTACTGGGGCATCCCGCAGCACCAAGCGGGGGATGCGTTCTCCCGAACTCAGCTCAATATTTCCTACGCCGGGGGCGATGTTAGATACGGAGATATCTCCCAATGGCGGTGCTACAGCCCTGGGCAGGAAAGGGGCAGCTTGATTGGTTTGAGATTGAATTTCGCTTGGTAGGGGCGGGCGATCGTCCCTAGTAACAGTAACTTCGGGATTTGGCAGCAGCACGCGCTCGTTTTGCGAGGTGCGGATTTGGGGAGCTGGCCGGGGAGCTGTTTGGTTCAGCGGCAGTCCCGGAGGCGGCGGGGGCAAAGCTTGGGTTTGGTTGAGCGCGGGCAATGCAGGCGCTGCTGCTTGGGTAGATTGCACAGTCCCGCCCTGTCCGGCAACGCTGAGGACGATGTTTTGGCCTTGTCCGGGCATAACTTGTCCGTTGGGAACTCCGTTGGTGCCGGCTACCACAACGCGGATGCTGTTAGCTTCTATCTGGGTGATTTCTACTGAGGAAATGCCCGGAGCTGGGTTATCTTGACGGAAGCTGTTGCCTTGGGACAAGCGGAGCTTGGTGTTGGTAATTGTGGCTTGGTAGGTATTGCCGCTGTTGATGGCGAAAACTTGCGGGCGATCGCCCTTTTCCGTAGCCAGGACAATATTTACCCCATTATTGGCTTGACTTACTTGCACTCCTGTGACTTGAGTCGGCGCTGCCGAGACTGGCGCTTGGGCGATTATAATTCCAGCAACGCTGCTGAAGATTCCACCACTTAACCGTAGATGCTGTTTCACGTTCTCTCCTCCACTACACTTGGTTATTTATTGTTCGCAATCTTGACTAGCGAGCTTTTGGCACTAACTGAAACCTCTCTCGTTTTCAGTTTTTTTTGAATTGAGAAAATAGGCATAATTAGGCACAAACTATCATTTAAAATTCACACACAAATATTTTTGATATTTTTTGGTGAATCAAATCTTCGACATTTTGCCTTCAACCTTCTCCCGAAACAGCGAATTGAAATAGCTAAGGAATAGCAATTAAATAACTGTTGTTCGTTCCGAGCATTACCAGGCCATTCCTGGTAATGCAGGGTCGGATACTCTTCCTTTTTTTACCTCGCCACGTTTGGAGAGAAAAAAGTCTAGCAGATGTTTGAAATTATTCAATTTGCGTTCCTAATATTGCCTTGCGAGCGAAAAATGAGGTGCGATGGAATTTTTCCTAATGGACAATTTATGACTTATCTACAGCAATTCTTGCAGAATTTGTGGGATTGCTCGTTACCCGACTTTGCGAAAGTAACGCATATCCCGAGCAAGAGCGGACTTAGATAAACTGATTGCTATAGTACCCCGAAACCGGGTTTTCCACCAAAACACTAGCCAAAAAAATCTTGATTTCGGTAAAAAACCAGTTTTCTAGAGTCTTCTGTACAAGCCATGTAATTAAGGAGTTCATGTACCTCGCAGAAATTGAAAACCGCTATATCCGCTCGCCTCGCGCTATTTGGCAGGAATCGGAGCCGGAGTTGGCGGTTTTTCTTCTTGCTTTAACGGCAGGAGCGCGTACAAGTCAAAAGCCGTTTTAATTTTTGTTTGCGGCTGAGCTACTGGGATGATTTTCCCTTTCAAAAAATCGATTTCTATGGCCTGATTTGATGCTAGCAATTCAGATTTCAAATTCCTCACTACTAACAGGGACTGCATCAACTCCAAACTACGCATAAAATTGCGGGTTTGAGCAAAATTGCCTTCAAACTCTACCTTATATTTTTTGCGCCTGAGCTTGCCAACAAGGGACGGCCCGAAGGACGTATCGTTGAGAATATCAGGGTCTGGAGCTCCCGCCGCAGCGGTTGCTGTAGCTGGCTGCATATCCGGCTCAAATTTGGTAATTTTAGCCTTGAGGTCGTCTCCTTGCACGCCGGCGTTGATGCGATTAACCAGTTGGGTCATGTCAAGCAGCAGGGTGTTGGCGCTTCCATCGCTCGCAAACATTGCCGTCACTTGGGCGCGGCGCTGTTTTGCTTCTTCTTGCTTGGCTTCTGCTTCTGCCTTTTTTTGAATTTGAGCTTGCAATTGCACTTGCGTTTGCTTGCTTTCGACCAGTTTTTGCTTCAATTCGCCGCTTTTTTGGAATTCTGGGAGTACGAACTGGTAGCCTAGGTAGCCGGCCACGCCGAGGCCGAGAACCGCGATGCCTATGGCTTGGATTTGGGGTGTCAGCTTAATGCCGAATATTTCCTTACCCCCTGTCTCTTCTGCTCCGCTGGGAATAAACTCGTTTGCTGCTGTCATGGTTTTTTCACTTCTCCTTTTTGTGATTCTAGTATTCCTTTTTCTTGAAGTGTTTCTATCCGTATTGCTAGTCCGTCTGCTTGCTTGTTCCGCAGTTCGGAGAGCAACTCGGAGGCTCCAGTCGGGCTGAGTGTGGTTTCAATTTTATATTCCACCACTGGTCGGAGTTTGGGAAGTTCTGCTGCTGAATCGGTTGGGTTGCGTACTTGTAATTGTGTGGGGTTGTTTTTTAATGTGGCCGCTACCAGTTTGGTATCGGTGTCGAGGAAGAAAGGAGAGCGCTGGACTAGCAGAATAAAGTCGTTAACTTGAGCAAAGGTACTTGCTATCCCTGAAATTTGTACTTTTGCAGTTTGGGGCGGGACGATGGGGGTGGGAGCAGCCACTGGGGTGGGGCTGGCTGGGGGAGTTGCACCCGGAGACGGACTGGCCCCTGGGGAGGCGGCGGGAGTTGCTGCCGGGGGTGGGGGTGCTGCGACGGGGGCGGGACTTGGGTCGATTTGCTCGATTTTGGAAATTTGCACTCCGGCGGGGGTGCGGGCGCTGATGTCTTGCAGCATGGCCGACCACGGTTTAATTTGGTCGAATACTCCGGCTAATGCTTTGTATTCGCCGGTAATTTTGTCGGTTTCGGCGTTGATGGCTTTGATGGTGCTGGCTTGAGTGTTTAATTTTGCCAGTTCTTGGTTGAGGGTTGCTTGTTCTTTGTCTAAGCCGGTGTTTTCGTTGGTCGCCCACCACCAGGCGCCCATGACTGCGGCGTTGAGGCCGAAGGCAAACAGCAGCGCCCCTATGAGGGGCAGTTGGTCTTTGGCTCCACCGGAACTTCTTTTAGCTGAGCTTTTGGCTGCTGTGACTGGTTTGTAGTCCGGGCGATCGTTGAGAAAATTAATATCTAGGCTGTACATGGCTTCACTCGATTTTATAGCTGAAGGAAGAAGTCATTGGTCATTGGTCATTAGTTATTGGTCATTAGTTATTGGTCATTAGTCATCAGTGCTGTTCCCCGCGAGCGAACGTTATCAGTTATCAGAAAAAAGAAGGTCGGAGGAAGGCTTTAGCGATCGGCGCGAGAGATTTTTGGTGGCAATCGACGGCTGAGGTTTGAGCAATTAAGAACGTCTTAACTGTGAGGGCGGTTGCTTTAAATGTGAAATTTTAGATTTTAGAGTGAGCGCCAGATTATCGGTACAAGTTAAGGGTTTATTTAGGGAAGAAGGAAACAACTTTCTGCCTTTTTCCGAAGGAATTGGCTGCTTCTATCTCGGATATTCTACCTTTTACTTTTTACCTTTTACCTCCAATATTTTACCTTCTGCATCAGGGGTCTTCTTTTTTCGGAGGAAGCTTTTTCCTAAAATTCTCAAATCTGTTTTTCTACTATTATCTAAAACTGTTAGGTTAGAGCACCTCCCTGAGTCCTAAGCCTAGGGCTACTCCTAAGCCTGCTCGCTGTTCGGGGCTAATTTCTTGGCTGATTTCGAGTCCTAGGGTTTCGATGGGATCGACTTGGGATGCGGGCAAACTTAATCTCTGCATGAAAAATTCGTCGAGTTTGCCGATCGCGGCTCCGGGGCCTGCTAGCAGCAGTTGCGCTACTTCGAGTTCTTCGCTCTGGTTGAGGTAAAAGTCTACTGAGCGGCGCAGTTCGTCTGCGAGTTCTCCCAATACTTTAATCATGGCATTTGTGCCTGGATTGGCGTCTCCCGATGCGCCCATTGTATCCGTTACTGGCAGGGTCATGCCTTGCAGTTCGGTGGTGTCTCTGGTTGGGGGCAGGTTCATGGCTTCGTTGAGGGCGGTCTGGATTTGGTAGGTGCCGATCGGGATGGTACGGTTAAATTGTGGTATGCCGTCCACTACTATAGCTAATTCGGTACTGTCAAATTCTATGTCTGTGAGGACGGCGGCTTCTTGGGATGAAAATTGTTGCAGTTGGTCTTTGAGGGTGCGAATCAGGGCAAAGCTGGTTACTTCTAGCACGTCTATGATCAGTCCGGCTTCTTTGAAGGTTTCGATGTATGTGTCGGTAACTTCTCTGCGGGTAGCTACTAATACCACTTGCACTTTTTCTACGCCGTCGTCATCTACAAATAGGCCGATTTTTTGATAGTCTACGTCGGCATCTTCTCTGGGAAACGGCAAGTACAGCCCTGCTTCTGCGTTCATGTAATCCCGCAGTTCTTCTTCGTTGAGTTCTGCGGGAACTGGAATTAATCGGATGACGGCTTCGCGGCCGGGAATTGCTGTGGCTACTTTCTTGGCTTTGATTTTGTTTTCGGCGAGGACTGACCGGATGAGTTCTGCCATTCCGGGCGGATCGACTATTTGCCCTTCTTGTATTATGTCTTCTGGTACTTCTATTGAGGCTAGGATGCCTAATTTTAATGCCTGAGCTTTCTTTTCGAGCTGAATGATGTTGATGCGGTCTGGGGCTATTTCGATCCCGATTCCTGGCTGGCGTTGGGAAAGTAGACCTTTGAAAAAGTTAACCATGTGATTGGGTCGCCGGTAGTTGCTATTTGTTTATTTTGTGGTTGGCCAGCCTGACTCAGCCGTTGGCTGTTGGAGGGTGATACCATTTGGGATTTTCAATTAGGAATGACCCATCGGCCGGCGGGTTTGGATTGCTGGCCTAGTATGTATTTCCAACGCGCCTGCTGTAATCTCGGTGTTCGCAGTACCGTTGGCGGTGCTGCGCTGCAGGGTCTTGGTTGCGCGATCGCTAGTTCCGATTTTATGCTATCCAATTTACTTGACAATAGCTATTCTCCGGCGAATGTCAACAATTTTCAGCTCGATCGACCGAAAACCTGCCGGTGCGGCTGCAAAACCGACTCTTTCCCTCGCAGGGCTCTGGCGCAACCAAGACTAGAACTTGACTCTCTGGTTTTCTCGGCGGGCTGTGCTTTTTTTTCTCTAACGGTTCCCATGATTCTGAAATTAAATTCTATGAAGCGTAAATCTTGGCAACTGTTTGCTGTTTTTGGGCTGGTGGGGCTGCTGCTGGCTGCGGTGGTCAGTTGCAGCAAGCCTGCTGTTAATTCCCAAACTAAGAATGCTAACGAAATCGAGTTCTGGACGATGCAGCTTCAACCTCAGTTTACTGAGTATTTTAATCAGACGATCGCTGATTTTGAAGCCAAAAATCCGGGCGTGAAGGTGCGTTGGGTGGATGTCCCTTGGTCGGCGATGGAAAGTAAGATTTTGGGTGCTGTTTCGGCGAAAACTGCGCCGGATGTGGTGAACCTGAATCCTGATTTTGCTTCGCTGTTGGCGGGGCGCAATGCTTGGCTGGATTTGGACTCTCGAATTTCGGAGCAAGTGCGATCGCTCTATCTGCCAAATATCTGGAAAGCTAGCGTACTTGATGGCAAGACTTTTGGGATTCCTTGGTATCTGACAACTGGGGTGACAATTTACAATACGGAGTTGTTTAAAAAAGCTGGAATTGCTAAGCCTCCCGCTACCTATGCTGAGTTGGCGGCTGTGGCGAAACAGGTGAAGGAGAAGACTGGTAAATTTGCTTTTTTTGCGACTTTTGTACCGGAAGATTCGTCGGAGGTTTTGCAATCTTTTGTGCAGATGGGCGTGCCTTTGGTTGATGCTAAAGGTAAGGCTGCTTTTAATACTGATAAGGGGAAGGCTGTTTTTCAGTATTGGGTGGATTTGTACAAGGGCGGACTTTTGCCACAGGATGTTTTGGTGCAGGGCCACCGCAGGGCGATCGAGCTTTATCAAGCTGGAGAAACTGCTTTGTTGGGTTCTGGGCCGCAGTTTTTAAAGGCGATCGCTGACAATGCTCCGACTATCGGTGCTGTCTCGGCTGCTGCGCCTCAAATTACGGGGGAAACCGGCAAGAAGACTGTGGCAGTGATGAATTTGGTTGTACCTCGCGACAGCAAGCGCCCCGACGATGCTGTCAAGTTTGCTTTGTTTCTGACTAATTCTCAAAATCAGTTGGCTTTTGCGAAGGTTGCTAATGTTTTGCCTTCTACGGTTGAGGCTTTGCAGGACTCTTATTTTAAGAATGTTCCGGCTGATGCTGCTCCGAGCGATCGAGCTCGGATTGTCAGTGCTTCTGGCTTGGCGAAAGCTGAGTTATTAATTCCCCCTCTCAAGGATGTTAAGAAGTTGCAAAAGGCGATTTATGACAATTTGCAGGCGGCAATGTTGGATGAGAAGTCGGTAGACCAAGCTGTTGCTGATGCGGCTAAGGCTTGGGATCAAAGGTAGTTTTTAATTGAAGCTGGGGCGGGATTTTATTTTCTCTCGCCCCTTGCTTTTTTTGGCAACTTGACGTATTATTAAATAATGGAAATATGTGCCACCATATATATAAGCATATATAAGCTTTTAAGTTATTATCAAATGATGAAATTACCGCCTCTTCACAATGCGGAGTCGGAGGAGAAGTCTGGATAAGTTAATCTAGACTATTTTAGAGATAAATGTTTGTTGATAAGAACGATCGCTCATCCCAGAAACCGAGTTTATTTATCCCGTGTGTTCGCCTTTCTCAATTCAGCTTGATTGATAATTTCTACAAAAATACCCTAAATTCCTTAAATATTCATGAATTTGACTCGTGTTAAAATCAAAGCTCAGATCGGAATAGGAGAAAATTCTTATGCCAGCGATGACACTCAAAGATTTAAACCAAGTTCAAACCCTTTTTTCCGAAGCGGGTTTAGATTACAAAATGGAACTAGAAGACGGGAGACTTTCAATTATGGGGCCATCAGACATCGTATCCAGTGAAATCAGTAGCCGTCTGATCGCCTTTCTTTTCGCTTGGATAAATCCCCGTCGCTTGGGAAGAGTCTTTGACTCCGCAGGCGGTTTCATCATGCCGGATACGAATGTCAAAGCACCTGATGTTTCTTTTGTGCGGGCGGCCCGCTTGCGCCAAAGTCCGCGTTATTTTGGAGAACTTGTCCCCGATTTGGTGGTTGAGATTAAATCTCAGAGCGATCGCATTAAGCCTATAGAAACCAAGGTTTTGAAGTTTATAGAACTGGGTGCGATCGTCGGAATTCTGATCGATCCTGATGAAGAAACAGTGACTATTTATCGCTCTACAGGTGAACCCACTGTTTTAGGAAATGGCGATATCTTAACAGTAGCAGAACTTTTTCCCGGTTGGGAATTGCCCGTTTCGGAACTGTGGCCTCCTATTTTTACAGAAGAAGAAACGCAATTATAATGCGTTTAAGCTTGGGATTGTTGTTGTTGCAGAAAGTAGCCGACGAGATACAGGGAACCACAAAGCACTGTTAAATTGTCGCCTGCTACAGCAGCATCTAAGGCTGTTGTTAAGTCGGGGAAGGCTTGACAAACTGTTAATTCGGGGCAGATATTTTCAGCGATGGCGGCTAATTCTGTGGGGGATGATGAGTTTTGATCGGGTACGGGTACTAGGTAAAGCCGATCGCCCTTTTTGAGTAAAGCTTGTAAAATATCATCGCAGTCTTTCGTCGCCAAAATGCCGATTACCCAGTTAATCGGGGACGGGGAACTGGTAAGATGATCTACATATTCGCGCAGGGCGATCGCAGCAGCGGGGTTGTGCGCGCCGTCAATCAGGATGGTGCGGTTTTTCCAGGTAGTTTGCTGAAGTCTTCCGCGCCATTGGGTTTTGGCGATTCCGTCGGCGATGGCGGTGGGGGAGATTTGCCATCCTAGGTTTTGGAGGGTGTGGAGAGTTGCAAGTGCGATCGCCGAATTCATTAATTGAATTTGTCCCAACAATGGCAATTGATATTTGATTTTAACCGAATTTTGACTTAACTGATATTCTGCAAATCCTTGTCCTAAATCTACCGCTGGTTTTACCCAAATTGCCGGAGAGTCTAATTCTTTAATGCGTTTTTCTACTACTATTCTAGCAGATTCTGGCAATTCTCCGACAACTACCGGACACTTTGATTTGAGAATTCCGGCTTTTTCTCCAGCAATATCGGCGACAGTAGGGCCGAGGATTTGGCAGTGGTCGAGACTGATAGAAGTAATGACACTGACAAGGGGAGTTTCGCAAACATTAGTCGCGTCTAGTCTACCGCCCAATCCTGTTTCTATGACGGCAATATTTGCTTTTTGTTCGGCGAAATACAGCCAAGCTGCAGCGGTGATGATTTCAAATTGAGTGGGAGTTTCTGTGTTACCTTCTGCAGCGCTGACAACTTGTTCTAGACACTGTTGCAATGCTATTGTAGAAATTGGTTTTTGATTGATACAAATTCTTTCTGTCCAATCGATTAGGTGCGGGGATGTGTAGCGCCCGACTCGATAGCCTGCTGCTGTTAGTACGGATGAGAGGTAAGCGCAGACTGAACCTTTGCCATTTGTGCCGGCAATGTGGATAATGGGGACTTTTTGGTGGGGGTTATCTAGTTTTTGGAGGAGTTGTTGGATTCTTTCTAGGCCGAGGTGTACGCCGAAGTGTTGGTAAGATTGGAGGATGGATTCTGCATTCATTGAGGATGATAAGTGTTATATTTATTTGTGAATTAGATTTTTTTTGCGAACCGCGAAGGCGCAAAGGGCGCGAAGGAAGAAAAGAGATAGATGTTGATAACTAAAAATATTATTTCTCTGTTTTCGGGTTGTGGTGGGTTGGATTTGGGTTTTCGGTTGGCTGGGTTTAATCCGGTTTGGGCGAATGAATATGATAAGTCTATTTGGGATACGTATAATTTCAATCATCCTGACACTATTTTAGACCGCAGAGATATCAGAAAAATTAATTCTGATGAAATTCCCGACTGTATTGGAATTATCGGCGGGCCTCCTTGTCAAAGTTGGAGTGCGGCTGGTGCGAAACGCGGGATTGATGATAGTCGGGGTCAGCTTTTTTGGGAGTATATCAGAATTGTGCGGGACAAGCAGCCTTTGTTTTTCTTGGCTGAGAATGTTCGGGGTATTTTAGCGCCTAGAAATCGTGATGCTTTCACTTATATATTATCGCAGTTTGAGGCGATCGGGTATCGAGTTTCGTTCCAGTTGCTGAATGCTAAAAGTTTTGGTGTGCCGCAAGATAGACAAAGGGTAATTGTTGTCGGTTATCGGGAAAATCTGGGTTTTGGTTTTGAGTTTCCCAAACCTGAAACGGATGTTTTGACGCTGGAAGATGCGATTTTTGACTTAAAGGCGATCGCCCCAATGTCAGTTAAGGGTAAAGTAGATAATTATCACGATGCTGTCGCGAATCACGAATGTGCAGATTTGGGGTTTTCGAGCATTTATATGTCGCGAAATCGAGTTAGAAGTTGGGGCGAACCTTCGTTTACAATTCAGGCGGGCGGCCGACACGCACCTCTGCACCCTCAAGCTAGTAAAATGATTTTGGTTGGCAAAGATAAGCGCATTTTTGACCCGAATTCCCCTCAGCCTTACCGTCGGCTTTCTGTGCGAGAGTGTGCGAGAGTTCAGACTTTCCCGGATAAGTTTATCTTCAAGTACAAGTATATTGCGGATGGATATAAGATGGTCGGGAATGCTGTTCCTGTGAATTTAGCAAGAGTTTTGGCAAGTAAGATTTTTGAGGATATTGCCATAGGGAATAGGGCATTAGTGTCAACTGAAGCCGACCATCTACCAGTCGCTAGGGAATCAATTCCACGAGCCCTTTAGCGAAATTCCTCGCCATGAAGACTAATCTCAAATCCCTTGACATCAGAATTATTCATCTCTCTCTTCTCTTCCTCTGTGTCCTCTGTGGCCTCTGCGGTTTAATCATTCCGAATTATCTGTCATTGAAACTTAGTTAACTCACCGAGATTTTGCTGAATCGTATTTATGCCGCGAATATGAGACAGGGGAGAACCTCCGTACAAAAAACTATCCAAACTAATTTGATAATTTTGCTGCACCGCCAAATCCAGCCACAAATTCTTAAATGCTTCTCCCGGTTTGTAGTCGGGAATGTTATGCTGATAGTAAGGAAAACTATCGATACAAGTGTTAAAAAAATTCTTGCGCCCGCAATGCTTTAAATACTGATATCGCGGCTTAAATTCGGTTTGATTTTGCAAGACTGTATGAATAGTATCGGCTAAGGATTCCGGGTCAAATTTGGCGTAAAGTCCCGCACCTTCCGGGAAAACAGGCGAGTTTCCTCTGGCGTATTGGTTGAATTCTTCAAAACAAATTACTGGTACGTTGCAACTCATTGCTTCGGTAATTCCCCGGTTTTTTCCTTCGAGGAGGGAACCGAGGACGAAGGCTTGGGCGCGCGAATAATATACAGGCATTTCGCTGTAGTAGTCAACTCGCGGTAGTAAGTTGATGTAGTCGGAGGGATTGCCTAAAATTGCCTCTACTTGGTGCCATTCTTTTAAGGCGAGTTCGTCGAGAGTATTTAGGTTATTAACATCAAAGTCGTGACCGCTGACAACTGTTAATTTTATTGGTTTTTGCGGATATTTTTGGCGGTAAATTTTTAAGGCTTTAGCAATCGTCGGCAAATTCTTTTCTTCGGAAATTCGGGCGACGGCTAGCAAGTCGATGTCTTTGGCGGGGACGTTGCGGGGAGAAATTAAGTATTCGTTGATGAAGTCTGTGTCTTGCAGTGGTACGATCGGTTTGTTGGCGCGATTTGGATAAGTTTCGCGAAACCATTTATCTCGCTGCGGGTTTTTGTATAAACTAGAGTATGCGTCGGCGACAGGGGCCCAGGAATAGGAGATTCCGGGGGAATAGGTGAAGGATAAAAATACTGAGGAAAGTTGGGGAAATAGTTTGTTGATTAGTTCGACTCCTTCGCTTAAGTAAATTCCTTTGATGAATTTTCCTTCGTAAAATAGCGGGGGAAGCAAGACGTAGAAACTTACGGTATCGAAGCGGTGGGGTTGGTCTTCAAATATCTCCCAGCTAAAGGCGTCTAAGTCTGCATAGATTTCGGCGATTGGTTTGTTGATGTTGGGGTTGCGTAAGTAGGGTTTTTGGCGATCGTAGTTTCCGCGTACCATATAATTTTTAGTGTGATTATTGAGTTTCTTTTTTTACCGCAGAGGGCGCAGAGGGCGCAGAGGAGGAGAAGAGAGGGTTATTCACAAGTCATCTAAGGGTTGTTCTAGTGATTCATTGTCGCCAATTGTGAGGGCGAGTTGATAGATTTGGCGGCGGGGGAGGGATGTTTGTTGGGCTAGTTGGCGGCTGGCTTGGGAACGGCTGATGCCTTCTGCTATTAATGTTTGTAATTCGGCTTTGATGGCGTCTTCGGAGAAAATTGGTGCGTCTGTTTGCAGGCCACCAATTACGAGGGTAAATTCTCCTTGGGGTTCGCGTGCGGTGTAAAGTTCGATCGCACTTTCTATACTACCACGCCAAAACTCTTCGTGCATTTTAGTTAACTCTCTCGCCAGCACAATCTGTCTGTCGCTTCCCAAGGTATTTGCTAAATCTTGTAAAGTTTGCCGCAATCGGTGGGGAGATTCGTATAAAATAATAGTGCGGGATTCTATTTGCAAAGCTTCTAAACCGCGCTGGCGTTCTTGACCTTTGGCGGGCAAGAATCCTTCAAATACAAATCTGTCTGTAGGTAATCCCGATGCACTTATCCCGACTATGCAGGCGCTGGGGCCGGGAATCGGAATAATGTTAATATTAGCATCGGCGCAAGCTTTGACTAACTCGTATCCGGGGTCTGAAATTCCCGGCATTCCAGCATCGGTTACAATGGCGATACTTTTTCCTAACTGCAGTTTGTCGATTAATTCGGGGAGTCGCTGTTGTTGGTTGTGTTCGTGATAGCTGATTTGGGGTGTTTTGATTTGAAAGTGGTGTAAAAGTTTGCCTGTGTGGCGGGTGTCTTCGGCGGCGATGAAATCTACTGTTTGTAAAATTCGGATAGCGCGATATGTCATGTCTTCGAGGTTGCCGATTGGGGTTCCGACAATGTAAAGTGTTCCTGTGTTAGGATTTGGCTGCATTAGGAGATTTTTTTGTTTTTAACCGCAGATGTACGCGGATTAATGCGGATATGAAAACTGGATTATTTTTGGGATTGGCGACTTTAGATTTAGTTTATTTAGCCGAGAAGCCTCCGGGTGAAAATCAGAAAGTTGTTGCTGCTGATTGTACCATTGCTGCGGGCGGGCCGGCGACAAATGCTGCGGTGACTTTTAGCTGTTTGGGGAATGCGTCGGTGTTGGCGGGGGTTTTGGGCACTGGCGCGATCGCCCAATTGATTCGTGCAGACTTAGCGGAGTATAATGTCAGGATAATTGATTTGCAACCAGGGATCTCGCACACTCCACCAGTTTCTTCGATTATTGTAACTGAAGCAACGGGCGATCGATCGGTAATTTCCATCAATGCTACGAAATCGCAAGTTGACAGTCAAACAATTAACCAGGATATTTTAACATCAGTTAATATCATACTGTTTGACGGACACCAAATTCCAGCCAGCCAAGAAATCGCTGAACTCGCCCAATCAAAAAACATTCCCATCGTCCTCGATGGCGGCAGTTGGAAACCCGGATTAGAAGAAATATTGCCCTTCATTGAATGGGCCGTATGTTCCGATAACTTTCATCCGCCCGACTGCAACAATTCAGAACAAGTCTTTGCTTACCTCTCAGCAGCCGGAATTCCCCACATTGCCATCACGCGCGGCGAAAAACCGATTAAATACCTCAGCAAAGGCAGTTTCGGCAGTTTAGAAGTGCCTCAAATCCAAGCCGCAGACACCTTAGGCGCAGGCGACATTTTTCACGGCGCTTTCTGTCACTATATTTTACAAAATAACTTTACAACTGCCATCACCGCCGCCGCCAAAATAGCTTCCGATTCCTGCAAAACTTTCGGAACCCGTCAATGGATAAAAAACATTCAACCTTAACTTTAAAATAACCCAACTATCCGGAAAAAAGCGATCGCACCCAGAAAACAGAAACAGACAACACTTGTTAAGCTAAAATAATCATATCAACCCTCTCCTTTCTTCCTTTGCGCCCTTTGCGTCTTCGCGGTTCGCCCAAAAAATCCACAAATCAAACAAGATTGCTATATTAGTAAAACACCTGCAAGCAAAACAAAACTACCCCAAAACAAAACACTCAAATCATGGCTGAAACTCAACCCCTAAGCATCACACTTCCCCCCTTGCGGATTACCTTAACCGAACAACAACAGGTTAATCTAGAATGGCTGACGCAAAACTTACCAAACCTACTCGCAGCAGCGCCAAGCAAACCAGAAGTCCCAGACAACTTGAAACAGTGGGTAGCGGCCAACAAATTATTAAATAAAGCAGACGCAGAAATTATTCAAGCCCTAGTAAATACAGGCATAGATGCCGAAACAGCAACTGCAGAAGTTACCGAAATATCATCTCATCCTTACTTCCAAGCAGGTAGCCATTACGTACAGCTATTGCAGAAACTGGAATCGCAACTTAACATCAACAATCAATTAGCCGCACTCTCTTCCAAGTTTGGCACAATCGAACGCAAAAGCAGCCTTTCCAGAGAGTATTTTTTAGAAAATTACTACGCTAAAAATACTCCCGTAATTATTACCAACATCATGCACAACTGGAAAGCATTACAGTTGTGGACACCGGAGTATTTGCAGCAAAAATATGGAGATGCAGAGGTAGAAATTCAAGCCAACCGCAACTCAGACCCGGATTACGAAATTAAGGTACACAACCACAAAAAAATCGTTTTCTTCCGCGAGTATGTAGATATGGTCGTCAACGGTGGCCCCAGCAACGACTGCTACATGGTTGCTAACAATCAAACTCTGGAAAGAGAAGAATTTAAATCGCTATTTAACGACTTTGAGATTTTCCCAGAATACCTCAATCCCGGTGATACAAAAGGCAGAGTTTTCTTTTGGTTCGGCCCGAAGGGTACAATTACGCCGCTGCATCACGACCCAGTTAACTTAGTTTTAGCACAGGTATCGGGACGCAAGCTGATTAAATTGATTTCTCCCCAGCAAACACCTCTGCTTTACAATCATGTCGGAGTTTTTAGCAAGGTTGATGGCGAAAATCCCGACTATGACAAATATCCGCTTTACAGAGATGCAAAAATCATTGAGGTAATTTTGGAACCGGGAGAAGTTATATTTATTCCTGTGGGTTGGTGGCATCATGTAAAATCGCTAGAGGTGAGTATTTCGGTGTCGTTTACTAATTTTGTGTTTCCCAATTATTATGAATGGAAATATCCTCATATCAATTGGTAGTTGTCAGTTGTCAGTTGTCAGTTGTCAGTTGTCAGTTGTCAGTTGTCAGTTGACAGTTGTCAGTTGTCAGTTGTCAGTTGACAGTTGACCACTTGCAAACACGAACATCTATCTGCGTTTATCAGCGTTCATCTACGGTTTAAAAAATGAAAAATCTTGAAGAATTAAGCGAAATTGCGCGGGCGGCGGCTTGGGGTGCGACAGATATTTTGCAATCCTACTATCACCCCGATTCCCAGACTCCAAACCTGGACATTCAAGAGAAAAAAGACGGCCCAGTTACGGCGGCCGATGTCGCTGTTAATTCTTACATTTTAGATGAATTGCAGTCTGTTTTAGGGAATGCAGAATTTGGTTATCTCAGCGAAGAAACTTACAAAGCTTATTTAGAAAAAAACGGGAAAGTTGCCTTAACTCAAGATTGGGTTTGGATTATTGACCCTTTGGATGGAACGCGCGATTTTATTGACAGGACAGGCGAATTTGCCGTTCACATTGCTTTAGCATATCATGGAAGACCGGTATTGGCAGTTGTCGCTTGGCCGCAACAGCAAAAGATTTATTACGCAATTCGAGATGCTGGTACTTTTGGGGAAAGTCGCGGGGGTTCTGCGGTGAAATTGCAGGTTTCTGCGCGCAATGTAGTGGCAGATTTATCTATAGTAACCAGCCGCAGTCACCGGGACGATCGCTTTAATCAATTGTTACAAAAACTCCCTTGTCAAAATCAACTAGCTGTGGGCAGTATCGGCTGCAAAATTGCGACAATTGTGGAACAAAAAGCTGATGTTTATATTGCGCTTTCGGGGAAGTCTGCACCGAAGGATTGGGATTTGGCGGCACCGGAATTAATTTTGACTGAGGCGGGCGGTCGATTTACTCGTTTTGATGGTTCTGCTTTGCAGTACAACCGGGGAGATGTGAGTCAGTGGGGGGGATTGTTGGCGAGTAACGGTTGCTGTCACGATGCTTTGTGCGGGGATGCTGAGAGGATTTTGGCAGGGATTGATGGGAGTTGAATTTAAGTGCAAATAATTTGCTATATTAATAATATCATAATGTGGCAAAATGTATGAGCGTTAAAGAACTTGAAACAGCAATTATGAATTTGTCGGTTAAGGAACTATCGGAGCTAACGGCTTGGCTGATAGAGTATCGCCAACAAGTTTGGGACCGGCAAATTGAAGAGGATTTGGAGGATGGGCGGTTAGATGCGCTACTTGATGAAGTTGATGCAGAGTATGAAGCGGGATTGACTAAAGTGTTATGAAACATCTGACTTTACCGCGTTTTTGGCAGTGCTATCGCCAGCTACCTAAAGAAATACAAGCCTTAGCTGATAAAAATTACAATTACTAAAAGTCGATCCGTATCATCCTTCACTGCATTTAAAAAAAAGTTGGCAGGCGAAAGCAATTGCAATCGGTGCGAGTAGGCGATAGTTACCGAGCTCTGGGAGTTGAGAAACCTGAAGGTATTATCTGGTTTTGGATAGGGACTCATGGCGATTATGATGCAATTTTAGCTCAGAAATAAAGCACCCGATCGCCCTTGTGCATTTCATTTACGATCGCCCTTAAATATTCTAACGAATAACTTGTAGGGGCGGGTTTTACGAGAAATAATTGCCTAAGACCCATAATCTCATAAACCCGCCCCGATCGCACATATCTATCAAAAAGACGATATTAATACTTAGATATAATTACACTGGCAACTCATTGATTTTGTGTTGAATTATCAACTTCGTGCTGGATAGTACGCAATATTACTTAATTAATTTTTGTATCTTTATCAAAGCTTTAATAACTAAGTGTTTATATGGAGAAAAATTTATATGTTTTCTCTGAAACAACTGTTATGGTTGCTACAAGCTTCAAAAAGAGTTTCGGATGCAAGTCGCGAAACCGGGGAATTGTTGTCTTTTTTACCCGAGTCAGGTGTATTATGCCGAAATTAAATAATCGAGTTTCAGTAAGTGCGATCGCCTTTATCGACACTCAAGTACCAAATTATCAAAGTTTGATTGCCGGAGTAAAACCGGGTACGGAAGTAGTAGTTTTGGATGGGAATCAAGATGCGATCGCCCAAATTACTGAAGTTTTACGCGATCGAACCAATATTGACAGCATTCACATAGTTTCTCACGGTGCTCCCGGTAGCCTGCAACTCGGCGGCAGTAGCTTGAGTTTAGATGATATTGAGGGCGATCGGGATTCTCTACAGAAGTGGTTTGCGCCACCAACTGAGTCGATCGGTCAAAATCGAGCTAATATCCTACTCTACGGGTGCTCCGTAGCGGCAGGCGAGACAGGTAAAGCATTTGTCAAACGCTTGAGTGAGTTAACCGGCGCTAGTGTTGCAGCTTCCCAAAACCTCACGGGAAGTGTAGCAAAGGGCGGGGACTGGGAACTGGAAATCAGCACCGGAGAAATCAAAACACCCCTAATATTTGCAGCCGAAGTATTGGCAGGTTACGAGTACGTTTTGAATAGTTTTGGTGCGGCAACTAATATTGGTGCGGGAACAAATCCCTACGGTATTGCTACTGCCGATTTTGACCTTGATGGCAAACCCGATATAGCTGTAGGATCTAATAATAATGTTTCTATCCTGTTAGGAAATGGTACTGGTGGCTTTAATCCTGCTCCTATTCCTACCTTGGCGGTGTCAAATCCCGGATCGATCGCGATCGGCAATTTTAACAGCGATAATTTCCCCGACTTGGCAGTAGTGGGTAGCGGCACTGGCAGCGCCCTCTCAATTTTCTTAGGAAATGGTACGGGCGGTTTTGGCAGCCCCACTCCATATCCTACAGGAATATACCCTATCTCGGTTGCAGTTGGGAAGTTTAACGCAGATAACTTTTCCGACGTAGCAGTAGTCAATGCAAGCCCTGGCAGTACCTCTGGCACTGTCACAATTTTGCTGGCAAATAGCAGCGGCAGCGGGGCATTGAATTTCAGCACAAACTTGAGCGCGCAGTCACTTCCCGCTTTCATGACAGTGGGGGACTTTAACGGAGATACTTTTTCCGATTTAGCTGTGCCGAACAGTTTATCTAACACCATTTCTGTTTTTTTAGCGAATGGCACCGGCGGATTTGGTGCACCTACTAATGTTGCAGCAGGGATAAATCCAAATTCGATCGCCACTGGGGACTTTAACGGAGACAATCTCCTCGACTTAGCCACAGCTAACAACGGTTCTAACAATGTCTCAATTCTATTAGGAAATGGCACTGGTGGCTTTGGCGCGGCCACTGAGTTTAGCGCGGGGACAGGGCTGCAAGGCATTGTTGCGAATGACTTTAGCGGAGACGGCAAACTTGACTTAGCAGTAAGAAGCAGCAGCGGCGCATCAATTTTAGTTGGTAACGGTACTGGCGGTTTTAGTGCACCCATTAACTTTGCTGCGGGCACAGATCCATATTCCATTATTGCCGGCAACTTTAATGCTGATACTCTCCCGGATTTGGCATTAACGAACAGCGGTTCCGATAACGTTTCGGTGCTGCTAAATACACCCAATACAGTTAATTTTGGTACTGCAACATACAGCGGTACAGAAGGAACCACAGACACCGCAGTTGAGATTCCCGTCACCATCAGTGGCGGCACTCCCTTGAGCGATGTAACGGTGCCAATTGCGATCGACCCCAGCAGCACAGCCACCGAAAATTCAGACTACACCTTTTCGCCTACTACTGTTACTTTCCTCGCCGGCACTACTACTCTCACCCAGAATGTTGCAGTTACTATCAAACCCGACAATCTCCCTGAAAACGCCGAAACCGCAATCCTCAACTTTGGCACAATCACCGGAGGCGTTGCAGGTACAACAAAACAAACAACATTAACTATTGCAACCAACGGTACTGTTTCTTATGCCATTGCCGCCGGTATTGCCAGCATTCCCGAAGGTAATAGCGGCACAAAACCTCTGACTTTCACTGCGACTCGCAGCGGCAACACCGGCGGGGCAAGTAGCGTCAATTATGCGATCGCCGGAACAGCTACAAACGTCAGCGATTATAACAACATCGGCGGCACTTCAGGGGCAACTACTGCTACTGGCACAATTAATTTTGCGGCTGGTGAAACATCCAAAACCATTACTCTCGATGTATTAGGCGACACCCTAGTTGAACCCGACGAAACCATTGCCGTCACCCTGTCCAATCCCACCAGCCCAGGCGTAACACCGACAATTACCACTGCTACCGCTACCACAACTATTACTAATGATGACAAAGCTGGCTTTACTGTTAACCCAACAGCATTAAGTACAAGTGAAGTCGGTGGCACTGCTACCTTCACTGTCAAACTCAACTCTCAACCAACTGCTGATGTTACTTTCGGTTTGAGCAGTTCCAATGTTGCAGAAGGAACCGTTTCAACTAATAGCTTAACTTTCACTTCTGCTAACTACGATCAACCACAACCAATCACGGTGAGTGGTGTTGACGATTTAGTAGCTGATGGGCCTCAACCTTACAAAATAGTCACGGCTGCTGCTGTCAGTACCGATGCTAATTACAATAACCTCGATCCTGATGATGTCGCCGTCACTAACAGTGACAATGAAACTCCGGGAATTACGGTGAATCCGACGGCGGGCTTGACTACGGGCGAAGATGGCACTAAGACTGACTTTACTGTGATTTTGAATACTCAGCCGACTGCTGATGTGACTATCGGTTTGAATAGTTCCAATGTTGCGGAAGGAACAGTTTCAACTAACAGTATAACTTTCACTCCGGCTAGCTGGAATGTGCCGCAACCGGTGACAGTAACTGGAGTTAATGACAGTATTGCTGACGGCGATATTGAGTACAAAATTGTCACGGCTGCTGCTGTTAGTACAGATGCGAATTACAGCAACCGAGAGGTGGCGGATGTTGGTATTACCAATAAGGACAATGATACGGCTGGTGTTTCTGTTAGTGTTGCCGAAACAACTGCTACCGAAGGCGGTGCAAACGGTACGTACACTTTAGCACTGAAATCGCAGCCGATCGCCCCTGTAACTCTCACTCTCACAACAGATAATGAGATTAAGCCGATCGCCCCTATCACTTTCACACCCAATAATTGGAATGTCGCTCAACCCGTTACTGTGATAGCTGTTGATGATGCGGTGGTGGAAGGTTCACACAGCGGGAAAATTACTCACAGTGCGAGCAGCACTGATGCTAAGTATAATGTGGTGGTGGTTCCAGGGGTGAGAGTGGCGATCGCAGATAACGATGTAGCGCCACCGCCGCCACCGCCAACTCCAACGCCGACTCCGACTCCAACGCCGACAACATCTGTCACTCCGACTCCAACTCCGACAACATCTGTCACTCCGACTCCAACTCCGACAACATCTGTCACTCCGACTCCAACTCCGACAACATCTGTCAC
>NZ_JAUBPP010000015.1:0-9555 GCF_036700765.1 Microcoleus sp. S1D4 | reverse complement strand
TCCGACTCCAACTCCGACGACATCTGTCACTCCGACTCCAACTCCGACGACATCTGTCACTCCGACTCCGACTCCGACGACATCTGTCACTCCGACTCCGACTCCGACGACATCGGTCACTCCGACTCCGACTCCGACGACATCGGTCACTCCGACTCCGACTCCGACGACATCTGTCACTCCGACTCCGACTCCGGGAGGAGCACCGCTACCGCCCGATTCGGATTCGCCGACGCCGACACCGACACCAAACACTACAGGAACAAGCAGCCCAAACAGACCGATCGGAATACCGAAATCTAACGATCGGCCTCAATCTGTCGGAACTGTCGATCGAATTACTGATCTTAACGATCCCACGATAAGTTTTTCCCAAGCTACTTACAAAGTCAAGGAAAGTGCCACAGAAGTCGTTAAGCAAGAAATTACTCTCACTCGCACCGGGGATATAAGCAAAACTTCCAGGGCGTACCTACAACCTGTTACTGGTGGTTCAGCGACTTTGGGAAAAGATTGGAACTTTGCCTCCAATTACTCTGGTCAACTTACCTTTAACCCAGGCGAAGATACCAAAACTTTCACAGTTGATATCTTATCGGATGGTGAAGCTGAGGGAACAGAAGAAATCGCGTTTCGGATCGCTAGTGCGGATAATGCCAATATTGGCACTCAGAGCTCTACGACCTTGAAAATTTTGGATAAAGTTTTCACCAACGAACTCGCGGATCTGACGATACCTGGTTTTGTCGGCCCTAATGCGTGGGGAGACTTCGACAATGACGGCGATTTGGATCTGTTGGTGATGGAAGGAGGTAGTGTACAAAACAACTCATTTTCTTTTCCCCGATCGCAATACACCCCGAAAGTTTACAGCAACGACAACGGTAGCTTTACACCAGTTGATATAGGCCTGCCTACCGTTTACGGAGGTGTGATCCAGGAAAATGGGAAAGAGCATAATTCCAAACCTTCTGCTACATGGGGAGACAGCGACAATGATGGCGATCTCGATATCTTGCTCACAGGCGTAATTGATACTCCTCCACCAGACCCTTCTTCCATCCCTGGTGCACCCTACGTCCCAAGTTTTCCCTACACCCCCATCACCAGACTGTACCGGAACCAGAGGACTGATAGCACTCTTCCCGATTACCCAACCTCGATCGACCCCACTAAATTTACTCTAGACAGCAGGGTAAAGCTGCCTGGTATTTTCAACGGTTCCGCAGCTTGGGGAGACTACAACAACGATGGCAGAAAGGATCTCGTACTCACAGGTGACACGAGTTCAGGCTACATCGCCAAAGTGTTCCGCAACGAGCTTACTGGCTTTAACAACGGCAGTATCTTTTACTACGCCCTTACCTTTGAGGAGGAGACTGGGGCTAGCTTGCCCGGTGTTATTGGCAATGCGGCCTGGGGAGACTACGACAACGATGGCAAACCCGATATCTTGCTGACAGGGGACACCGCTGCACAAAGCGACCCCAAGTCAAATTACATCGCAAAATTGTATCGCAACACTGGCAATGGCTTTACCGAAAAGCCACTGCCGCAAAATCAAAACCCCCAAGAACCTATTATTTACGGTGCATGGGGAGACTCCAACAGCGATGGCAAACTAGATATCTTGCTTACAGGTGGAGCAGGTGGAGCGTCGCGTCCAAATGAATTGAACTACGGCCGTACCAGATTGCTCGGAAACAATAGCTATGGGGATACTACTAGCTTTCAGGAAGCTTATTACCAATTCGGGTATGGTGGTAGTCCCGGTGCTTGGGGAGACTACGACAACAATGGCAAGCTGGATATCCTTGTGACAGAAGTGGGTGGTAATCCGGGTTCCAGTGTCGCCCAAGTTTACGAAAAAAATGATGCTGGCACCAATTTTGAACTCCTCAAGGATGCAGGGCTGCCTGATAATGTTGCCAGCCCGAGTTCTTCGGGAGACTACGACAAGGACGGCAGACTAGATATTGCACTCACGACAAGAGATAATTCACCCGGTAGCAGTGACACCTTTGTCAAAGTCTACCGCAACAATACCCCTAATGCGAACACGCCACCCTCTGCACCTCAAGGTTCCAATTACCCTTGGATTACTCCCGAAGGAGTTATCTTAAGTTTGCCCGGAGGACAGGGGAATCCGATCGACGCTCAAACTCCAAATCAGGGTTTAAGCTATAACCTACAAGTTTGGACTACTCGTCCCAATCCCTCCTACGGTGGCGACCCTATTAAAGAGTACATTGTTGGCCCGATGTCCCTGGATGATGGAACTCGGCAAGTAGTGCAGTTGGGAAATGTCCATCAAGCCAACCCCAACAGCCCCAGCAATTCCTACTCGCCTGGTTGGCTGTTAAAACCAGATTACTTAATCCCTGAACAAACTTATAACTGGAGTGTACAGGCGATCGACGGTGCTTGGGCGGGTTCACCGTTTGTCGAAGGACAACCTTTTTCTTTTACAGCCCCTAATATCGAACCAACGCTGACCATCAGTGCTACAGATCCCAATGCTGCGGAAACCATCTTTCCACCCGAAGAACCCAATCCTGGAAAATTCACCATTACCCGTACTGGCAACCTAGCTAATGCGCTGAATGTCTACTACAGGTTCAAGGGGTTCGATGTGTCAGATGGATCGTATAGTAATCAAAACAACCTTGCTCTACCAGGTCCTGATTACGAATTAGTTTCAGATTCCGAACCCCCTCAGTTATTACCCACTAACCCGTCCTACGGCTATAACAACTTTGTCACCATTCCAGCGGGTCAACGCAGCGTCAACATGGTTGTCAATGTCCGCGATGACAGCCAAGTAGAGGGCGACGAAAAAGTAGTTATCACCTTAGAAAATACTCCCTACCCCCAAAAGATAGGCGAGTCATCTACTGCTACTGTGACGATCGCAGACAACGACCCCAACAACCCGCCGAAAATCAACTACGGCCCCGATACAACCCCTTGGCATCACGAGTTCAAGACAGTAAGCAATAACCCATTAACATTCGAGTACCAATTTCCGTCGAACACTTTCACTGACCCCGATCCAGGTGACACGCTTACCTACACAGCAACTCTGATGGACGGCAGTCCCCTGCCAAGTTGGCTCACCTTCAATCCAGATACCCGTACACTCAGTGGCGCAAGTCCCATACCGCAGGAGTTCAGGATTAAGTTAACAGCAACAGACAGGGCTGGCGCTACTGTCAGTGACGACGAGACGGGTCCATATTCGGGTAAGGGTATGTTGCTGCAATTTAGCAGCACCGGCGTAGTCATTGACGGTTACATAGAGGGTGCAACCCTCTTCCTCGATGCCAACAAAAACAGCATCCTCGACACCAACGAACCATCCACAATTACCGATACAGGCGGTAAATTCAATCTCAACATCCCCTTCGAGACTTTCGACACCAACAAAAACGGAGAAATCGACCCATCAGAAGGCAATCTAGTAGCCACAGGAGGCACTGACACCGCCACCGGCTTACCCCTAGAAACACCAGTCACCGCACCCCCAGATTCTAGTGTAGTCACCCTCCTAACCACCTTAGTCGCCGACTTAACCGACAAAGGAATTGCACTAGAAGAAGCCCAATCTTTAGTCAAAGCCGCCCTTGGACTCCCCGCTGAAGTTGACTTAACTAGCTTAGATCCGATCGCAGCCACCAACCAAAATTTACCAGGCGGAGTCCAAGTCTTATCCGCAATGGTGAAAGTCCAAAACTTCATCACCCAAACCAGCGCTTTGATTGACGGCGCTTCCAGTGCAGTCAATACCGATATTGTCAAAGCTGTTGTCAGTTCAATTACCGATCGAATTCAATCCAGTACAATCTTAAACCTCAGCAACGCAGCAGCCTTAGAACCAATCATTCAGCAAGCAGCCGCAAAAATTCAGCAAATAGACCCCAGTTTCAACAGTCAACAAATCACCCAAATTACCTCGCAAGCAGCGACAGTAATGGCAACAGCCAATCAACGCATTGATAGCGCTGTTTCCAACCCAACAGCTACATCAATTCCTGAATCAGTTGCCCGCGTCCAACAAGTAGCCTTGGGCCCGACAACTCAAGATTTCAAAGCAGTTGGTACGGGAAATAAACCAATTTCTCTGGTAGTTACTGAGAATACCGGTGCTGCTTTAGATAGCCGAATTCAAGCAGTAGTTTTACCAGTTGGCCTTGCGACTCCCGTTCTCACCGGCGATGCAGATTTGGGCAGCAATTCCCCGAATGCAATTCTCGGTACAAATGGCGACGATATCCTGATTGGCGACAGCGCAGATAATGTATTGATGGGCATGAGGGGCAATGATTCCATTGATGGAACTCTCGGAAATGACACTGTTTTCGGCGGCAAAGGTAGCGATACTTTGCTCGGAAGTGGCGGTGATGATGCCTTGTTTGGCAATCGCGGCGCTGACATTTTGAACGGCGATGATGGCAACGATATGCTTTACGGAGGTAAGGGAGATGATTTGCTGACTGGCGGTTTGGGAAGTGATACTTTGACGGGAGGAATGGGAGTAGATAAGTTCTTGCTTTCTGCGAATTCCGGTACTGATACGATCGCAGATTTTGAACTCGGTCAAGACTTGTTAGTATTGGGTAGCGGGCTGGATTTCTCGCAGTTGGCGATTAGTCAAGATAGCGGTTCAACATTAATTCGTTTGGCACAAACTGGGGAGATTTTAGCTTCTCTCAGCGGAGTTTCTGCTAGCAGTATTAGCGCTGCTAATTTCGGATTAATTTAAGATTGAGTTGGATTCAATCACTTGTTTTAATAGTCTGGCAGATCCCCCCTAACCCCCCTTAAAAAGGGGGGGGACAAGAATCTTCTCAAAGTCCCCCTTCTTAAGGGGGATTTAGGGGGATCTGGCCTCGGCGGTAAACGAGAGATCGAGAGGGTTTTAGATTTAAGTTGACACCAATGACCTAGCCTAAACCGTATTACTTCCACATCAGCAGCGCTGATAACGCATTCCCGGCAACTGCGAAACTAATCCCAACAATTCCAACTGCAAAAGTATACCAGAAACTGTTCCCGCTTCTAATCCCGCTGCTTCCACAATTGTGTCAAAAGAAATCGTCCCGGAGCCGATCGCACTTAACACCTTAGCCAATTCCGGCTCCAACGGCGGCGTGCGCTTCTCAACCGTCTGATTTGGCGGAAACAGCGACAACTGCTTGGCATTATCCAATTTTGGCATAGCTCCGAGCATTTCCAACAACCTGTCTTCGCTTAACAGCCGATCGCTATTCGGGAGAATTGGATGAGCACCTTTACTCAGCAACTCCAAACAACCAAAAGACCGCTCATCATCCAATCTTGCCGTCAAAACATACACATCCCGGCAAAAATCATTAGCTTGATAAGCAGTAATTAAAGCACCAGATTTGTGCGGAGCTTCTATCACAATTGTAGCCCGACTCAAGCCAGCAATTATCCGATTTCGGCGCGGAAAATTAGTTTTATTCGGTTGAGTTCCCGCCGGATATTCACTAATTGCCAATCCCTGCTGCAACAGGCGATCGCACAACCGCTCATTTGGCCTAGGATAAACAATATCAACCCCAGTACCAAAAACAGCCAAAGTCCGGCCACCCGCCTCCAAACAGCTTGTATGAGCCTCCGTATCAATTCCCGCAGCAAATCCCGAAACCACAGTAAAACCGTTTGTAGCCAAAGCCACACTAAATTTGCGAGTCCAGCGGCGGCCGTATTCCGAAGGACTTCGAGTCCCAACAATTGCCACCGTCGGCGTAATTCCGCGATTTTCCTTAAGGTCAACTAAACCACGATAGTACAGCACCGGCGGCGGATTGGGAATCTCTAATAACAAGCTGGGATAATCTGGATCGGCGGGTGTCCAAAAACAGGGATTTTTAATAAGATGTTGTTCAATAAATTCTTGGGGATTGAGTTTGGATCGTTCTTGCAAAACCGTTTCTATTGTCTGTTTCCCAAACCCTTCGACTCGCATTAAATCTACGGGCTTAGCCGTCCAAGCTGCTGCCAAACTAGGAAAGTGTTGGTGCAATCTTTGCAACAAAATTGGCCCGATACCGCTAATCTGCGACCATGCTAACCAGTAAGCGCGTTCTTCTAGCAACGACTTGCCCTCAATTGACGTGAAAATGTTTTTATCATTTTGGGTGGGATATAGATTTTTTTTAACGAACCGCAAAGGCGCAAAGAACGCGAAGGGAAGAAGGGGAAGAGTTAAAAAGAATGGCTAAGCTTTCCAATCGACAAAACGGGCGTAAATATAAGCTATGATTTCCCCAATTACTGTCCGAAAACCTTCGCTCGATTTCCACCATTCCTGCGGGTTATAATCTTGCGGTTCTGCAGCTATTATCCCAACTTTAATTTCAGGATGCAGCACTTCTTTAAAAACCATCCAACTTCTGCGGGCGTGAGGGCCAAAGGAATAGAGATTAATTGTGTCTACTTTTAGGGGCGATGCAGCCAGCCAATCTCGAAGGGCGATCGCAGAAGCGGCTGTGCGGTGTTTCATGACATTCGGTGCGGGTACGGCTACCAGTTTGTCCTTGTCAAATCCTAGGGCTATACAAGTCGCTGCTGTCAGTTCGGCATAATTTTTATATTCAGCGAGATAGTAGCCTTTATTTACTGGAATTCCAGTAGTAATTAATTGGCGGTATTCGCCTTTTTTGAATTCGGCGATCGCACTTTCGATCGCATAATCCGGCAACCACCCTTCGACAACCAATATATCTGATTTCAGCGGCGAATTTACCGCAAAAAATGGATAAATATTTGTGATAATTAAGACCATTGCAATGATTAATCCCGCGATCGCAATTACCCAACCTTCCCAGGTAATTGCCCACATTTCTCGGCGGCGGATCAGACTAATTTTGATTTGAGGTTTTCGCATTCTGGCAAAATTCCGATCGAGATAATTCTTGAGGATTTACGCACCAATGACTAGAAACCGGGTTTTTCTTAAACTACTTAGTTGCACCCCAAAGATGAGCTTACAAAACCCGGTTTCTTGAGTCCGAGTGCGCTCGCCAACCAATCTTAATAGAAATCACGCCAAAAAACTTAACTTGCGAGTGCACAATTAAATCCATTAAATCCGCTACTAAATCCGCTGCCGAACCTTCTCTACTGTTTTTGTTTGAGGTACTCAAAAACGCTCTTATCTCCGATGTCCTGCGGTATAGGTTGAAAGAACTTGCGGACTGCAAAAATGATGAACAATATTGCCCAAAATCCTAGCAACAACTGTTCGTTTTCCGGTGACAGAAAACCAAAAATATGTCCTAAAATCAACAGCGGAACTCCTGGAGTTAAAAACTTAGTTTCTAGGCGGTTGAAGCAAAAAGCTTCTTTAAAATAAATGCCATTTAATGCCGCAAAAGTAAAGCCAATTCCCCACAAAGTCGCTGGATTTTCGTACACTGTTAAAGCTAAAGGTTCGCTGCTTTGTAGGGCGACAAATACTGCTGCCGCGCCACCGATCGCCCAAAACGCCTGTAACGTTCGGTGCAGCGGAATCATGTAAATGTGAATAGTTGCTAAACTAACGCCTAAAGCTATCCAGAAACACGCAAAAACAGGCGTTAAAGCTTGGATTGCTGTTGGGTTGTCGCCGCTTTGCAACACCAGAGTAGCGCCCACCGCCAAACACAGCGCTGCCACTCCCAACCCGGCCCGGTAGATCAGCACTCCGGTGCGATCGCTTTGAGTAATCGTAAACTCGCCGAATTGCCCTTGATAGACTTCCAATTCATCGGGCGATTTCAGTAATTGCATCACAGCTTCCTCCTATCTATCAGACACGAATGTACTTCTGCCAAGATATACTTTATTAATTAACCAGTACAGCGGAACCGAGCGATGCCTAAATTTAACAAACCTCAACTTAACAAATCTAAAGTTAACAAGTCTAAATTTGACGATCGCCCAAATCAAACCAAACCTCTGCTTTCAGAATCAGAACTTCCTCCAGTCCAGCTTGATGAAACCATTGTAGCAGGCAGAAGACCGAAACCGTTCAACGACTTGCAGCGCTTGCTTGCCGAAATACCGGAATTGACAGGGGGGTTCAATCCAGAAGTGTTCGCCCAGTTTGCTGAAAACAACCCATTTAACGACAAGAAATTTGAAACCCAAATTAAAAAAATCTTAAGAAATAAAAATATTAATTCCACCCGCGACAATTCAATTAAATATCTAGAATACATCAAGCAACATATCCAATGTCCCTGCCAGGTTACGGGTATAGAAGAGTTTGAATGGGAAGAAGAGTATACAATGGGTTTGGGTAGCAAAAAAGAATATGCAAGGCTTAAAAAAACTCAACCTTCTTATACTGATAAATTCATAATTGACCGAGTTGAGGATTTTGTGGTTACTGAAGACGGCATTTTTGCCAGAGTGCAGCGCGTCGGCGATCGCAAAAGATTTATCTTGCTTTTAGCAGAGTTAAAAGCAGTCGATGTTATCTCCCCAAACCATCAGTTATTGCAAGATTATGCTGTGTGGTGGATCAACTATTAAAGTCGGGGAAGATGGGAAAAAAACCTTCTTCCTTCTTCCCTCTTATTGATGACTGATGACGGCAGGAGTCATGGTTAATCGGGAATTATATCTATTAAATCCCGCACATTACTCGTTGCCGAACTTCTTAATTAAATTGAAGCAGCAAAGTGCGATCGCTCTACTTTTGCCAAAGCTTCCACCAAACTGCGAACAGCAGCAATCATCGCCACTTCGCTATTAAGTTGGCTGACAGCAGAACCGACACCAATACCCGCAGCGCCCGCGCCAATAGCAAGCGGTGCGGTGACGCTGGAGATGCCCGAAGCGCAGAGTACGGGAACTTGTACGGCGCGGGAAATTTCAAAGGCTGCAGCCAAAGTAGGCGCTGCTTTTTCAATTAATCCTAAAGTTCCGGCGTGAATTGGTTGGGCGCTGGTGCCGCCTTCGGTTTGAATAATATTAGCCCCAGCTTTGACTAATTCTGTTGCTAACTGCACTTGTTTGTCGAGTGCCAAAATGTGGGGAACTGTGACAGAAAGCGTGATGTTCGCCAATAGCGATCGAGTTTCGCGAGTCAACTCCAAAACTTCCTCAGCTTCAAAGCGGCGGCCTAGTGCGTAGAAAGCATCAAAGTTGCCAATTTCAATCAAATCAGCGCCAGCTTCTACCGCAGCCACAAACTTTTGCGGTTCCACAGCCGATACACAAATTGGCAAATTTGTCAACTGTTTTGCCATCAATACCAAATCGCGATCGGCAGCAATATCGACAAATGTTGCACCGCCGAGATCCGCTGCTTTGACAACAGCCGCAACGTTGGCTGCATCAAAATTATTTAAACCGCTGATAATTTTCAAGGCGCGGCCTTGATCAAATGCGCGCTGCAATTTAGAATCTACACTCATCGTTAGTTTTCCAACTCAAAAAATTTCTTAGACTCATTTTGGCACGGATTGGGAATTGGGAATTGGGAATTGGGAATTGGGAATTGGGAATTGGGAATTGGGAATTGGGAATTGGGAATTGGGA
>NZ_JAUBPP010000014.1:0-194307 GCF_036700765.1 Microcoleus sp. S1D4 | reverse complement strand
CACGTTTTGAAGGTGATTCTGGGAAAAATGGGATATTCTACGGTCAGCATTTCTTTAGATGACCTTTACAAGACTTATGCCGATCGCCAACAACTCCAAAAAACAGACCCCCGTTTAATTTGGCGCGGCCCCCCCGGAACTCACGATATTGACTTGGGAATCGCAGTTTTAGACAAGTTGCGCGGTTCACAAACTAGCGAATTAGCAGCAGTTGATAATCTAAAATCCGATTTCCCGAAAACAGATATAATTAAAAATATAGAAATTCCCCGGTTTGACAAATCTGCCTGGGGTGGTGCGGGAGACAGAACTCAACCCGAAATTATTTCCGGTGCGGATATTGTACTGTTTGAAGGTTGGTTTGTCGGCATGAATCCAGTCGCTGATGCCACATTGAACGAGTTTTTAGCAACTGCGCCGTTTCCGCTTACTACAGAGGCTGACTGTCAGTTTGCGCGCGATATGAATGCGAAGCTGCACGACTATTTGCCGCTGTGGAACCGATTAGATCGGTTGATGGTTTTGTATCCCCGAGATTACCGCGTTTCTCAAGTGTGGCGCAATCAGGCGGAACGGGAAATGATGGCGGCGGGTAAGTCGGGAATGTCGGAAGCCGAAATTAATCGGTTTGTTGAATATTTCTGGAAAGCGCTGCATCCTGAGTTATTTATGCAGTCGATGCTGGAGGGCGATCGGGTAGACTTGGTAATAGAAATTTTGGACGATCGCACTGCGAGCAAGATTTGTCGGGCGATCGACTTAAAATCAAGCAATTAGCGACACTTAAAACTTCATAGATATAAAATTTTTTTTAAGATCTGCTGATGAAGTCTTACCCCCCATACTTTGGGGGGGGTAATATCTAGCGCTACTTTATGAAATTGGTATTATATCAAATCCTCTCTTCATCGGAATAGTAAATTCACTGTTGACTGTTGACTGTTGACTGTTAACTATTAACCGTTAACAGTTAACATCATGTTGGAGTGCAACTGGAATTGATATTATGTGTCGAGGATTGAGAATTTCTCAATTAACTGCCAGGAGTACCGCGATCGATCGCCTTCTCTACCAAATCGTCGGTAACATTCGCCGGTGTACCAGCAGGCTTAACTTCCTTAGCCATCGCCCGAAAATCATCGGGCTTGCTGCTTGAATTTGTCGATGTTGGGATATCTTTAGGAGCAGGAACATCAAATTTAGGCTTAGTTGCGGCGGCGGCAGCTTTGGCACCTGCACTTGTGCGATCGACTTCACTAACGCTGAATTCTTTGGAAGCTTCGTAGTCTGCCGATACATCAACATTCTGCAACTTTTGTTCTCCAGCTTCCACATTTTCAGTTATTTGCTGAGCGTCAAATGTTTGAGAGTTATTTGCTTGTTTACTGACTTCAGACATATCGGACTCCTTGCTAGTTTTATTTAAGAATTCAATATCTAAATAATAAATTAATTTCGCAGCTTTTTCATCTATCTGCAGATGTATCGGTGGCTTCTATCTTAAGGATGACTTTTGACTACTGGTGGCTAAACATTACGTCCGTATAAAAAACTAATCTAACCGCCAGACCGTACCCCAAATCCTTATAAAGTCAGTCATTTGCCAATCTTAAATCTCAAATCTCAAATCTCAAATCTTAAATCACATTACCTCTAGAGGATGGTGACTTGTACTTACCAATCTTGATATCTATATATTCTGGAAGCATTTTTAAGGAACTTATTTATGAACTCACCCGCCGAAACCAATTCTCACTCTCTCTCCAACGACACTCAAAAGATAGTTCAGAAAATCAACGGGTTGGGTACAGATGAAAAACTGGCGCTGCTCTACTTTATTTATGAAGAAATGGGAGATTCAATTACACCAGCAGCTCCCCAAGTCGCAGAGCCAGAATTAGCTCCCGTGCTGCTAGGTGATTTTTACAACCTTTCTGATGATGAACAACTGAATATAATGCGAGCTATTGTCAACCGCGATGACACGCCTTATTCTCGCGATTACGGAGCTTTAACTGCTAATAATCAGTTGGTGGTTTGGTATGCTTGGGCTATTGGTATGGGTGATAAAATTGTCGATATCCCCGAAGGATATGAGGCAACTGAGGCTGTCAATGGCGTGTTGGGTGAAATTGAAGGTCTTGATTTTGAACAGCAAATTTCGGTGCTGCGCGATGTAGCTAATAATATGGGCCACACCGATGTTAAACCAATTGCTACTCAGGCTGAAGTTGGGAAAACTTCTAGTCTTTAGTCGGTTGTTAAAACCGCTTCGAGCTAAACGCAGAATCCTGTCCGAGCGATTAACCGCACAGATAGGTTAGTTCGCAGCGCGGAATGGGAGTCCGCTCCTGGATTGCGGAATGCGAGTCCGCAATCTAGGAACGTTTTTGTTTTGGTAATCGATCGCACATAATACGATCGCCAATATCAAATTCGGTAGCATCAGAATTGTATATTTGCATCCTTAAGAGTGCTGTCCCCGAATAGCGATCGATTTCGCTCTTCGGAGACAGCAATACATAATTTTGATGCTATCAAAAAGGATCTAACCGGACTTCCTTCTTCCTTTTGTTTCCTGCATTTTTTATAGCTGAGCGTGAATTTTGCGCGGAATTTCGATCGTAAATGTCGAACCTTGTTTTAGTTGACTTTCTGCGGCAATTGTGCCGTCCATCATCTGAACTAAAGAAGTACAAATCGCTAATCCTAAACCGGTACCTGGATAAGCGCGGGCTGCGGTTTGGTCGGCTTGGCGGAATTTGTCAAAAATTTTAGGCATATCAGTTTCACAGATGCCGATTCCTGTATCCCGAACTGTGATACTTAGCCGATCGCCATTTAATTCCCGCACCTCGATCGAAATGCAGCCCTGATGCGTGAATTTAATCGCGTTGGAAATTAGGTTAACCAAAACTTGCCGCAGCCGCCACTTGTCATTAACTATCAACCGCTCCTGCAAGCAGACGCTAACAGACATTGCTACATTCTTTTCGGTGGCTTGAGTTCCAAATTCCCGAGCGGCATCCATTACTAAGTGCGCTAAATTAAATTCTTCTATTTCTAATTCTGTGCGGCAACTCTCAATTTTGGAGAGTTCGAGGATATCGTTAATCAGGGTTAGCAGGTTTTTGCCGTTATTTAAAATCCGCGATACCATCTTTGTTTGCGGCTCTGTCAGCAGTTGTTTGTGCTGGCGCAGCAGCAATTGAGAAAAGCCGATAATCGAATTCATGGGAGTTAGCAATTCGTGGGACATGGTGCCCAAAAATTGGGATTTTAACTTCGCTGCTTCTAGCAATTGCAATTTTTGCTGTTGAATGCGCCGGCCCTGATTTTCGAGTTCTTCCTGCTGGCGAATTAATAGCTCGTTTTGCAACTCTAAAAGCTGTTCTTGCTTTTTTAATTTTTCGATCGCCCGCGCGTTGTTAATCGCGATCGCAGCTTGTTTTCCCATTACCGCCAGCAGTTGCACAGATCCCTCAATTGCCGCGCACTCTTTCCCGGTGCCGATCGCCAACACGCCCAAACGCCCACTTTCTCCCGACTCGATCGCCGCAGCGATTGTCGCCGCCGGGAATCCCGAGTCGCAGTCAGAGTAGCACAGTTGCGACTCTCCCGTCGCAAACGCTTTCAACAGCAGGTTGTTTTGCACCTGCGGGGTTTTGCCTTTCTCAAAGCTTTGGGAGCCTCCGACAGCGGTGAGCTTGAGGCCGCTGCAATCGCAGTCGGGGAGCGCTACCAGGCAAAATTCAGCTCCGGCGATCGCCTCTAAAGTAGCGTCTGCGATTGCTTGTAACAATTCCGACAAGTTACCCGCGCGCTGGCTTAACAAATTTGTAAACCGCTCGATCGCCTGCAAATCTTGCCCCACCTGCGTTAGCGTCTTGTTTTCGCACAAATTTTCGGCTCGGAAGTTAGCTTGCGAGCACGCTTGGGGCCCCAAAAATTCTGGTTCTGCTTCTGTCCCGGCTTGAGTTTGTTCGATCGCGTCCATATCTGTGTAGGTTCCCACCCACTCTAAAATATCGTGACTTTCTGGGTTCGCGGGCGCTCCTCTGGCTAGGTTCCAGCGGTAAGTGCCGCAGCGCGCCAATAGACGAAATTTTATTTCGTAACTTGGCGGCGGGGTTTGAGGATTGTGCGTTAGCGAAGCCCGCCCCTGCGGGGGCTGCGCCAACGAAGAGGATCGGGCCAAAAGACGAGGACGGTCTTCTGGGTGAACGCGCGCTAAATAGCCGAAACCCAAGGCTGCTGCTGCTGGTACCCCCGTATACTCCTCCCAGCCATGACCTAAATAAGTCGCCCAGCCCTTTGCATTTACTTTCCAAACTATGTGAGGAATTGCCGATCGCAGGCGATCGTCCTGAGTTTTGCAGTCCCAAACTTGTCGTTGGGGGGAAGTTATTTCTGATACTTTGTGTAACACTTCCGTGTCGGAAAACTCGGAGCGAAAAGAGTTATTGCTGTGATAGTGAGTCATAACTGGTTTTTATCAATAAGCACTCAACTCGAGCCCTAACATCGACTCAAGAATCGCGCTACTAGCTTTATTTATTTTGATTGCCCGAAAGCATCAAAAGTTTTTATAGTTTAAATGTATCTGAGTAGTGTTATCTTTACCTCTATCAAGGGGCGGACAATGGCATAATTCAGTTAAACTGTTAAAAACATTGAGAGCTTACCAGCAAAAAAATGGGTTTAAAGCCTCCCTTTGGAGGGAGAAAGGAAAAATTAATTTCCCTCGCTGACAATCTCTTCGCGATCGAGTACGAGGTGATAGTCCCCACTCAACAGTCCCCGGTCAACTGTTGAACCGTCCCGCGATCGGGCGCAAGCTGGCAAGGGCGGCAAAATAATTTAAAAATTAACTTGCAAGAGGGCAACTGCATGAGTATGCTTAAACAAGATGTGCGGCTTGTCAAACTCTAAATCAGCACACATTCTCAAATTTACTCAGTTTGGCTGAGTCAGTGGACGATATTTTAAAAGTTTAGGGGACTATTGGAAGAAACATGAGTAAAATTCGCGTTGCATTGATAGAAGACCACGACCTGACAAGAGTCGGCATCCGCACAGCTTTACAACAGCGTGACACGATAGAAGTTGTCGGCGATGCAGCTAACGCTACAGACGGATTGAAACTGCTTCAATCTTCAAAGCCTGATGTGGCAATTGTAGACATTGGTTTGCCAGATTTTGACGGTATTGAACTTACACAAAAGTTCAAAAAATCGGTAGCGGAGTCCGATCCGGATACCAAAATTTTGATTCTGACTTTTCAGGACAATGAAGAAGAAGTGCTGGCAGCTTTTGCCGCCGGAGCTGATTCTTACTGCATGAAAGATATCAGCTTCGATCAGTTGTTAGATGTGGTAAAAGTAACTCACGAAGGTAACTCTTGGATCGATCCGGCGATCGCGCGCATTGTTCTGAAACAAGCTCGCACCAAAGAGTCTGCCCCGGAAGAACCGAAGGTTGAGGGCAAAAGAGTCACAATTAAGGCTGCCGAACCCGAGTTCACTCACATCATTGAAACTTACCCTTTAACCGAGCGAGAATTAGAAGTTTTGGAACTGATAGTGCAGGGTTACAGCAATGCTGCGATCGCCGAAAAGCTTTACATTACTGTCGGTACGGTCAAGACTCACGTCCGCAATATTTTAAACAAGTTGTGCGCTGACGATCGCACTCAGGCGGCCGTGCTCGCCCTCCGTTCTGGCTTGGTTGGATGAAGCGTTATCCAAAGGCGAAAAAGTAGTTAACATAGGGTGCGCGTGGCGCGCCTTACCCAGATCCTGTAGGGTGTGCAACGCGCACCTTACTGCCAGAAATATAGACGGCAATCTCACCATCGCCACCCCGATATTTTTAAGTATTAAAAAGCTATATTTACCTCCGCATCTATCCCAGTGCAGATATTTTTAAATCATTATTTATCAGTAAATACACCTTAAGATAGATGTCAAATAATGATATAAATACTAATAGTTAAGATTGAACGATCGTAAATAAAACAAATGGCGATCGCACTTACCAAAAAGTTGGGTCTAAAGCCCCGTCCTTATAGGACGGCTTTAATTATAACAAAGTGTGAAGACTTGTTAAGTATACAGACTTATAAGTAAAAATTTTAGCAAAAGTGATAAACTATTCCAATGATAGTTTTAGAGTTTAAGTTGAAAGGCAAAGCGGAGCAATATCGAATCATCGACGACATGATTCGGACGGCTCAATTTGTCAGAAACAAAACTCTTAGACATTGGATAGACAATTCCAGGATTAAGTTAGTAGACCTGTACAAACAATGCGCCGTTGTGGCGAAAGAATTTGAATGGGCAGGCAAGCTTAACTCGACGGCCCGTCAAGCTTCGGCGGAACGTGCTATTTTTGCTATCCAACGTTTCTTCGCCAATTGTAAAGCTAAGAAGCCCGGAAAAAAGGGCTACCCGCAGTTCAAGAAGTACACTCGTTCCGTCGAGTACAAACAATCCGGCTGGGCGCTTTCTAGTGACAAAAGATGCCTAACGTTTAAGGATGGCTTTGCTGCTGGAAAATTCAAGTTAATTGGTAATCGGGATTTGCATTTCTCCGCACCCGATGAAATCAAGCGAATTAGGGTAGTGCGTCGTGCCGACGGCTATTATGCCCAATTCTGCATCAACATCGAACGAAAAGAGGAAGCCGTTTCTACTGGCAAAACTATCGGCATAGATGTGGGATTAAACCACTTCTATACTGACAGCGACGGTGAAACAGTTCCCAATCCTCGGTATCTCCGCAAAAGCGAAAAAGCTTTGAAGAGATTGCAGAAGCGAGTTTCTCGGAAAAAGAAAGGCTCCCAAAGCCGTAAAAAGGCAATCAACAAGTTAGGAAGAAAGCACCTAAAGGTGAGTCGGCAGCGTAAAGACTTTGCCATTAAGACGGCGTTGTACGTGGTGAAATCTAACGATTTTGTAGCCTACGAAGACCTTCAAGTGCGTAACATGGTCAAGAACCACAAACTTGCTAAATCAATTAGTGATGCCGCGTGGTCACAATTTGCCGAATGGTTAGAGTATTTTGGAAAAGTGTACAGCAAAACAGTTATCGCTGTTCCGCCACAATACACATCTCAGGAATGCTCAAACTGTGGCAATATTGTTAAGAAAACTTTATCAACCCGAACGCATATTTGCGGTTGCGGAACGATACTAGATCGCGACCACAACGCTGGAAGAAATATTTTAGCAAAGGGTTTGAAAGCCCGTGCAGGAATCAATTTAAATACGGTGGGGCACACCGGAATTCACGCTGGGGGACAGACCGATCTCTACTCGCTGGTGGCGACAAAACAGAGATAAGTTCGACTGGTTGATCCAAGAATCCCCTCGCCTCGATAGCAGGGGAGTGTCAAGAATACTGGCGCGATTTCACTTCACAAAATTCAGAAGCCAGGGCAAAATACCCTGCTTTGAGGAATAGTTGAGCAGTTAAAAAAGTTATATCCGCAGACTGATGCCTGAGTTCGCTTAAATTTGCGAAATTAAAATTATCAACTCTTACTGACATATTCTAAAAGAGGTAGTATGGCGGCTCCAATTGAATTCAAATTATTTGCTCCTTACAACAAAGGAGCTGCCTTGATGGGGTGTTTTTCTAATTGGGAAGAAATCCCGATGGAAAAGGATGAAGAAGGTAATTTCAGCACCAAAGTAGATTTGGAGGATGGCGTTTATCAATACAAATTCCGCGTGCAGTCGAAAAGCTGGTTTCTGGAAGCAGATCAGTGGATAGATTTAGTAGATCCCTACGCGACTGATATTATTGACGATGCGAGTCAAAACGCCGTTGTTAGGATCAAAAATGGCGATCGCATCGTCGATAGCTACGTCTGGAAACACGACGACAAACCCCTCCCTGCCGATCGAGAATTAATAATTTACGAAATGCACGTTGCCGACTTTTCCGGCGGCGAAGCAGATCCCCTCGCCCGCGGCAAGTACAAGCACGTAGTCGAAAAACTCGATTACCTAGCAGATCTCGGCATCAACGCGATCGAACTAATGCCCCTCAAAGAATACCCTGGCGACTACAGTTGGGGCTACAACCCCCGCTACTTCTTCGCAGCAGAGTCCAGCTACGGCACCACAGAAGAACTCAAAAACCTCATAGACGAGTGTCACGCCCGCGGCATTCGCGTCATCATCGACGGGATTTACAACCACTCCGAATCATCCAGCCCCCTCACCCAAATCGATCACGATTATTGGTACCACCACGCCCCCCGCGATCCAGACAACAATTGGGGCCCGGAATTCAACTACGAATTTTACGACGAAAAGTTAGGAACTTACCCAGCGCGCAAATTTGCCGGCGATGCAGTCCGCTATTGGGTTCAAGAATACCATCTCGACGGCATTCGTTTCGACGCAGCGCGACAAATTGCCAACTACGATTTCATGCACTGGATCGTTCAAGAAGCCAAAAATGTCGCCGGCCCAAAACCGTTTTACACTATTGCCGAATACATTCCCGAAGAGCCTAGCATCACCAATGTAGACGGGCCGATGGACGGCTGCTGGCACGACAGTTTCTATCACTCGCTGATTCCACAACTGTGCGGCGATAATTTTGATTTAGAGGGGCTCAAAGAGATAATCGACTGCAAGCGCCAAGGTTTCTTGGGCGCTACAAATGTAGTCAATTATTTGAGCAATCACGACCACGATCGCCTATTCTCAGAATTGGGCGATCGCGGAATTTTGGATGAAGCAGCATTCAAGCGGGCGAAGTTGGGAGTTGCGCTGTTAATGACGGCAGTTGGCGTGCCGCTGATTTGGATGGGCGAAGAATTTGGCGAATACAAACCCAAAACAATCGAGCAATCTAAAATCGACTGGACGCTGCTAGGAAATGACATGAATAAAGGTTTGTCGGAATACTACAAAGGCTTGATTCACCTGCGTAAAAATAACCAAGCACTTTACACAGAAAACATCGACTTTTTCCACGAAGATCCCGACGCGAAAGTGTTTGCTTACACTCGTTGGAACGATGAAGGTTCGAGAGTTGTGGTAGTGGCGAATATGTCGGAAAATTATCTGGCAGATTACAGCGTTCCCCACTTCCCGGCCAACGGAACTTGGCATGAATGGACGGGAAATTATGATGTTGAATCCGGCGATGACCATATTATGATTGACTTGCCGGAATACGAAGCAAAAGTCTTTGTTTGGCAGTAATATCAATTCCGCTTGCACTCATACCGGAATTGTTGACTGTTGACTGTTGACTGTTGACTGTTGACTGTTGACTGTTGATTGTTGACTGTTGACTGTTGATTGTTTGCTCGTTACCAGGCTCTGCCTGGTAACGCAGATCCGGAGGCTCTGCCTCCTTCGAGGAAAGCAACTTACAGGAGAAAGCAGTGTAGACCGATGCCCTGAACCCAAGAAATACAGCATATTCCAGGTTTATGAAGTACAGCAGCAGGCAGCAGGCAGCAGGCAGCAGGAAGAGGTAATAATAGCAATGATTTGGGCACTCGAAAATGCCCGATCGCGCTGTGACCGTTGCTGTACACCCCGCGAATGCCTGCCTCTGGTAGTACGTGCTTTGAAAATACACGCCTTCGGGCCCGACTCCCATCCCACAAAACAATCAAAATCATCCCGCAATTAGGCAGCGCCCTTTTTTGTTTTGCTTCCGGGTTGTTAATTTAAACTACATATTTTACTCAGTTGATTTTCCCGGCACAATTCGGTTACGGCAGCCACCGGTAATGGTTTGCTAAAGAAGTAACCTTGACCCATCTCGCACTGCAACGACTGCAAAAATGCCAACTGTTCGGCAGTTTCCACACCCTCTGCAATCACCTGTAAATTCAAGCCCTGTCCCAGGGCGATCGCCACTTTCACAATCGTAGCACCGCTGCTGCCGTTGAGCAAATCTGCCACGAAGGATTTGTCTATTTTTAAATTATTGAGCGGAAAGTTTTTCAGAGACCACAAAGAAGAATAACCGGTGCCAAAATCGTCCAGAGAAATGTGAATTCCCATTTGCTGTAACTGCCGCAATACCGACACCGTAAAATTCACATCGGTCATCGCAATGCTCTCAGTAATTTCTATTTCCAAATACTCAGGATTTAACTCGGTTTCTGACAAAATTTTAGCGATGGTTTGTACCGTGTTAGGCTGCATAAACTGGCGGCCTGATAAATTCACAGCTATCCGCATGGGCGGCAATCCCATTAACTGCCACGCACGATTTTGCAAGCAAGCAGTCCGCATCACCCATTCGTCTATTTGGCAGATAAATCCTGTTTCCTCAGCCAAGGGAATAAATCGATCGGGAGCAATCAAACCGCGTTCGGGATGCTGCCAGCGGATCAGAGCTTCCACTCCGACTATTTTGCAGGTATTTAAGTTTATTTGCGGTTGATAGTGCAGCACAAATTCTGAGTTTTTCAGAGCTTTGTAAAGCTGATTTTCTAAGTTAAGTTCTTCGGAGACTTGATTGCCGATCGCCCGCGTGTAAAACTGATAATTATTCCGACCCTTCTGTTTGGCTCTGTACATCGCAGCATCAGCATTTTTTAGCAAAGTTTCTGCATCTTCTCCGTCGTAAGGAGCCAAAGCAATTCCCAAGCTAGCCTTAGTATAAAGCTCCAGCCCGTCAAAATCAAAAGGACTGCTCAAACTGTGGATAATTTCCTTGCAAACCTTAATTGCTTCCTCTGGGCTGTTGATATTGTGCAGCAGCACGGTAAATTCATCCCCGCCCCAACGAGCGAGGGAATCACCCGCGCGCAAACAGTTAGTCAAACGCCGAGATACACCTTGCAGCAACAAATCGCCCACGGGGTGTCCGAGAGTATCGTTAACATTTTTAAATCTGTCCAAATCTAGAAAGATTACCGCCAGCATTTCGGCGTTTTGGTGAGCGTTAGCTAAAGCTAAAGACAGCCTTTGATTAAACAGCAATCTATTCGCTAAACCAGTTAGTTGGTCGTGAGAAGCTTGATGTCGGATCATCGCCTCGACGCGCCTCTGCATTGCAGCCATGTACAGGTGCGTTCCCAAAGATTTTGCTAGCTTCAGTTCCTCAGTGTTCCACTGTTGAGTTTCCCCGGTTTTGATTTCTTTCCAAGCTGTAAAGGACTGTCGGGGACGATCGTTCCGGGCGTCGGAATTGCAATTTCCAGCCCACCAAATTTCGGTTTCTACGGGGCTGCGAAAAACGGTGAGACAGCCGATGCACTGTTGGCCGTATTGCAGCGGTATTGCCAAAAATGACCGCAGGTCAGATTCGATCAAATTGGCAGATAAAGATTTGAGTTGAGGTTCTTGAGAAATATCGGAAATCGCGTACAATTGCGGTACGATTAAACCGGAAATATTTGTATCAATTGAACTGTAATGCTCGGAATGTAAATTTGGAAAAACACCTAATTGGCTGGTATTAACGGCAGTTTGTTCTGCTTCGTTTTCATTGGAAAACCCCATGATCTGCTGCCAAAACTCGCTGAGTTCCAAGTCGCCCTCCGAAGGCTGCTGGCCGCAGGTATAAAGTTGAGCGGGCAGATCGCCAAACTCGGCTGCAATGTACAGCCGCCCTCCCGAACCGTGCAAATGCTTGACAGTTTGTTCGAGAACTACTTGCCGAATTTCGTGGAGTTCTAGAGGAGAGTGCAGCAAACTGCTAATTTGGTTGACAACGGCTTCGTCGCGCGCTTGCTGTCGGGCTTGGCTCAGCAGAAAAGATTGGGCGATCGCAATTGAAAGCTGATCCACTAGCAACTGCACCATTTTCAATTCTCGATCGCTAAACCGTTTCGGTTTGCCGTGGTGAGAGACTAACAGCCCCCAAAGCTGATTTTGATGCAAAATCGGCACCGTCAGAGAAGAAAGCGCCCCCATAGCCGTGAGATATTCAACGTGACAGGAGTCTACAGGAGAATAGCGAATATCTTCAACTGCTAAAGTTTTGCCGGTTTCGGGACAATCTAACCGATTAATTGTTTGATGCTGCAATTGGACATCTACAATCACTCGCTGCCGCGCTTTGACAAACATTTGGCGGGCACTATTGGGAATATCGCTTGCCGGAAAGTGCAAACCAAGCAGGGATGGCAAATTGTCGCCGTTGATGGACTCAGCAATCACTTCACCGCTACCGTCGGGTTGAAAGCGATAAACTTTTACCCGATCGCTGCCTAAAAAACTGCGAATTTCTCGCACTGTTGTCGTCAAAATCTCTTGCAGTTCTAAAGAGTTGCGAATGCGATTAGTAATGCGATTGAGTAAAATTTCTTGTTCGAGAGTCGATCTTGACATGGGTCTAACTTTTGCACGGGCCATCCCTTTTGATCTCCGGCTGTTGACAGCATTTTTGCGAGCTGCTGTGTCAACTCGCCCTGTAGTATAGAATACAACACTTTCGCTGCGTCTGGGGGATTTATTCAACGTAAAACCAAGAATTTTGGTTTTTAGGGATCGTTCTGACTTGCCGACAAATTTCGGCGAGAAACCCGGTTTCTCACAGCAAGCAATTACAAGGTTCGACCGACAAACATGGAACTCCAGATCCATTTAGGACTTGCATTCGTCTCGATCGAACTAATTGGAGGCACACAGAAACCGGGCTGACGAGACAAGTTTCTGGCAATACGCACAGAATGCTGGTTCCTCAACCCGGTTGCTAAGTATTTATACTCGGAAATATCCTGTCAAGCCGATTGCCAAATTTTCAGAATTCTGTCCGGCAAAAAGCCCGCTATTTCCTGAATTCGTTCCTCGGACAACTCATCCTTTGTTGCGGAAAATACGGCGGCGATCGCAGTTTCCGGTTTTACCCCAGAAGGAAGTCCGCCTTCTTGTTCCACCCGAAAAATAAACAAGTTGGAATCGATGACAAAAGGTGCAGGCCCTTGCCAAGGCGGGCGCACCCGGCTCAGCAATCCCACCAGCGGATTCGTATCTTTCCAGAGATCTGCTATTTCTTTTTGCAGGGTTTTGTCGTCCGTCGTCGGCAAAACTTCTGTGTGCAGTTCGGCTTCCACGCGATCGCTTGCTTCTGTTGTCATCAAGTCTCGCATTGTCCGGTACACCAATTCGGTAATATCGCGGGCATCAAAAATATCCTCCAAATGACCGTTTACCATCACTTTTTCCAAAAAGGGCATATCCTTAGAGGCGATCGGAACTGCTGACCCTTCTTGATGCAGGGACTTAGGAGGATTCGTCTCCATTTTCTGCAACATTTTGCGACCTTTTTCGGTTAAATCGGCTGTTTGAAATGCCACTAAAGGCGGCAATAACTCAGTCCCTCCGTAAGGCTCTCCGCTAAACTCTGCTTTGATAAATTCTTTTTGGTTGAGGTAGTCCAAGTGACCTAGCAATTCCGCTTCAGCCACTTCTCGACCGACATATTCTTCGGCTGCATTCCTAATTGCCGACTCTCCCTTGGCGTTGCCGCTGCCAATCTGTTTGAGCAAAATGTAAGTCAGGTCGTCTCTGATTGCAATTGTCATCAATATCTCCTTGGTTAATATCCGGCAAACAGCAAGTAAAAAATCATATTTTTAATTGCTAAAATTGCCATAATTACTACTTACAAACATTAAAATATAAATCTGCTCAACAAGTATCTCTCAACAGGGGGAAATTGTTAAACATTTGTGTCTGTTATAATCTTGCTTTAGGTATATTTACTGATTTAAACCTCAGTGTGCTGTTGGTAGTCCTGCGCGGGGGCGAGGTCGAAAACCCGGTTTCTGCGTCAAGCATCTCTCGGAATAGATCGACGATTTTTCCGAGAAATCTGGTTTTTTGCCTCCGGGACTGTGCAGGTAGTATTCAGCAAAGCCTTTACCACTGTTGAAAACAATGAAAGCAATTAAAATAAAAGGCTTTTCTGGCAAGACTTTTGGTGGCGATCGCCTCTGCTTGCCAAGGCTGGCGCACGGGTTCGTATAAGTTGATATATTTGCACTCTAGATCAGTAAAATTATGGAGATGCTATGGTATCAATAGACTGATACAGTCTTTGCCCCAACTAGCAGCGATATTGTACAATCGAGCTAGACCAAAGACCGATCGTCTGAGAGCTACAAATACGAGCCAATCTGTTTCGAGTGCCGGAGCGCCACTTGAGGAATGCCTCGCTGATAACTTTGACGATCGTTTTTCGATCGATATTTATGAACTACCCTAATTGGACTCAGACTTTGGAATCATCGTCTTTAAATAACGGTCAATGGGCGATTAACAACCGTCCTCTAGTTTTGGCGGTAGACGACAATCCCGACAACTTGGAACTGCTGACGCAAATACTCGATTTGTTCGGCTGCGAGTTCATCGGAGCCGTTGACGGCTACAGTGCTCTGTCAGCAGCAGCAGCCGATCGCTCTCCCGACCTCATCGTACTCGACATTTGCCTGCCGGATCTAGACGGTATAGAATTCGTCAAGCGAATCAAACAAAACCCCGAACTCGCCAATATTCCGATCGTGGCTGTCACAGCCCTAGCAAAAACAGAAGACCGCGATCGGATTCTCCAAGCCGGGTGTGTTGCATACCTTTCTAAACCTTTTAATATCAAGGATTTAGAAACTATTATCCGCCACCACCTCAACTATCAGCCGTTTCTGGTTGAGTTTTAGACTTAGAACTCGCCTCGCGAACTTTAGGTGCAGACTCCAAAATTGCTATGGTTCCCGTGCGGCCAGTCTCCAAAGTCGCATCGCTGAGCAAATCTGTCACGCCCACACCTAAAACCTCTTTGATTAAGTCTTTCAGTTGCAATTCCAGAACAGAGTCTAATTGCGATCGTACCTGCGAAGCCAAATCTTCCTGACCGTTCTGAGCCAGCAACTTTTCAGGCTGAGTAATCGCATTTTCGATCACAATTATCAATTTATTATCCAAAATATTGCACAGAGCCTGACTCGTTTGGTGTCCTAGTAGAGAGCGGTACAAAGCTTGAACACCCTGTGCAAGAGTCCGTTCTAATTTGCCACGAGTAGGTACTAAAATTTCCCCGGTCATATTTTTTAGCTACAGCGAGATAATTCAAAAAAACTGTTATATAAGAAGTCAGTAGTCATTAGTCAGTAGTCAGTAGTCAGTAGTCAGTAGGGGCGGTGGATGGTGCGTGCGGGCCCTCTTAGTAGTCAGTAGTCATTAGTCATTAGTCAGTAGTCGTTCTAGCCAAAGAGCGAAGTCGAAGGCTAGTCATTAGGAAGAAGGCTGGAGGCTGGAGGCATAAGAATGAACTGTTTAGTTATCGTCGCCAGAAGCCTCCGTTGCAGTCGGGAGCATCTGGTGTTTTGCATTTGAGCGTGCGAGCGTCCCCGAATAACGTATTTTACAACTCGCGAACGGGGACGCTCGCACTATAATAAAAATGATTTTTGCAAAACTCCCGAGGCATCCGTTGCAATCGACTGCATGGGGAAAGTGCAATTAAGAACGCCTAACTATGACGGGCGGTTTTTTATAACAGTTAACATTTAACTGTTAACTGTTATAAAAACCTTCGTGCTAGCCGACAGTAACTTCATTCGTTTCCACGGCAGTTGCACCCTTAACACCTTTAGCAATTGTCACCAACTTGTTGACAATTTCTTGGCTGGAAACTGTACCTTTGAGAACAACCGTAGTGCCGAGTTGCGCCACATAAACAGTCTCAATATCCGCAACATCAGGATTTGCATCAAAGGCCTGAGCTACCCGTTTAGCTAAACCGCTTTGATCGTATTCTCCATTCAATCCCATGCGTTCCGGCGGGATTGTCTGAGGGCTCGCAGCAGCAGGTTGAGCAGGTGCTTGAGCTTGAGCTACAGGCGCTTGGTAAGCTGGAGCTTGCACATTTTCTTGATTTTCAAGTTTTTCTAAACCAAACAATCTTTTTAGCCAGCCCATAGAGTTTGTCCTCCGACAAAGTTTGTGTTAATTTTTGTGTTAAGTGACAGTTGACCGATCGCAGTACATTTGTTATGCTCAATACCAGGAATTGCGATCGTACTCGCTAGACGCAGAAACCGAATTTTTATACAAAAAAACATCGTTTCACCATCATCCCCGCTAGGAAAGCCGGGTTTTGTGAGTTGTTTGCGCCAGTCTTAAATACCATTTAATGTTGCATGAGTTCGCAGATCATCTGTCTCGAGACATAAATTCTCCCACTCTCAAACAAATACCAGCGCTCACCGTGTCCGCCAATCAAACTTAAAGTCTTATTCCCCAACTTGTACAATTTTGTTGTACGCCCAATGTGCCAAGCCCCCACAGCAGGAAAGTTAGGAATGCTGTTACCAGATAGATAATTATCATAAGAATTGGTTACTACAGCTCGCCTTTTATAATCGTTTCAACGGTAGTAAGCTAACACTTTAGCTGCTTAATATTCTGGATAAAATATATATTTTTAGTTTAAAGTGCAGGCAAACTTGGCCGCACCAAAATCAGGTTTTTGTAACATTCCAGAAACTCATGATTAGGTCTATATTTTAATAAAAACCATTGCAGTTTGTTGGGCCGGTTGGGAGTTCGCCCTGTCGATCGTCCAAACTGTTCACCCATCCAGAGCAAATGTAGCTAAAGTTACTAAAAATTATTAATCGCTGTTTATGAAAAGTAATTGAACTTTTGATAACAATATAAATCGTGATAAAAATTTAATAATTGTAACTAAAGGAACATTTTTTAGCTTACAAAACTAATACTGTAGAAAGATGTAATTTTAGGCGGAAAGGGGGAGCATGAGCTTGTAATTACCAAGCAAGGGAAACCAGAAAAATTAATGCTTTATGCAACTGGATTTTCGCGCGATCGCCTTTAAGTCAAGTTTGAGCAGATCATAGCAATGATTATTTTTGCTTATGCCTTGACAGTATTAGTTCTCTAGTCTTGGACTGAGAAATTTTCGAGAACCCAAATCAACTTTGACGACTGCTGCTACCTCAGTAATTGGTAATCGGTGAAAATCTCATCCGTCCCTGTTACCTGTTAGATATTCCGAGCAGTATCTCTAGGGTTCTAAAAGTTTAATTTGGGATGTTGGCGAATTACCGTTACTGTAAAACTCTGGAGTGTTAAAAATGCTAAAACAAATGTGTTGGTTGCCCCGATTGGGAGGCAATGGAGAAAAGATATTGCACTTGCGTACCGAACTACGTCAAGCATGGCGGCCTTATACAGCTTTTCCGCAGTTCGCGGCGTCCGACTACCTGGAAAAGGACGGTTCTAAGGGATGGGCAACTTTTCAGAAGCTGACAACTCAAGGGTGGAATTTAATATCGACTGAAGAAGGGCAGAATTCGTTTTTTGACCAACAGAAAAGTGCTTAAACAAGCAGAAACCGCAGCAATAAAAGAAGAGGTCAAATCCTCTTCTTTTTATTAGTTCGCGGACGCATTGCCAGCTCAACCGGTGAAGAGGCGTACACCCTAGACAATTTTGAGATTTTGGCGGCGTTGCAAGTAATACCAATTTCATAAAGTAGCGCTAGATATTACCCCCCCAACCCCCCGAACTCGCGGGGTGGCTAAGATTTTATCTATACCACATCTTTAGAAAAATGGTATAAGTTAGCTTTTTCTTTCTATACTGCCGCTGCTAACCGATCCAACATCGGCTGGCGAGTTTTCAAATTAAATCGGTATCCGTGGGGGAGAATGTGCAACTTCGCGCCGCAAATCGCCAAAGCCTCATCCTTCAACAGTCCGTCTATATTGTCGTGGAGTTTTTCCGACTCGTCGATGACAGTTACAGCGCCTTCGCCAATGACTTCCAACTCGTCGTCGCTGACTAAAATAGCTGTATTTTCGTCAATCCCAAATCCCAAGACTGCTGGTTGCAGCAAGAGTGCCGAAACTAAGCGTCCCAGACGACCTCGCTGGGCGAAATGCTGGTCGATGACAATTCCCGGCAGGAAACCCATTCCCGGGCCCATTGCTACCACCTCAACCCGTGGATTTGTCTCGGAGTCTCCTTCAATAATCATCATGTCTGGCATCATCGCCGCGCCGGCACTGGTGCCGCTAATGATTATTCCTTCGGAGTAGCGTTTGTGCATAGCTGCGTCGAGTTTGGTGTCTTTCAAGCAGCTAATAATCCGCGCTTGATCTCCCCCGGTAAAGAATATCCCGGTCGCTTGTTCGATCGCTTCTAAATAATCTGGATTGTCGGCATCTTCGGATCTCTGGGTGTCAACAATTCGCACCTCTTCTGCGCCCAGCCGCTCAAAAACTCGGATGTAGTTATCTCCGACTTCTCCCGGCAGGCTTGTCGCAGCCGTCATCACTACAATGCGGGCTTTAGTGCCTCCGGCGCACCGCAAGAATTCCCGCAAAATTTTGCAGTCGCCGTCTTTGTCTTCAGCGCCGCCAATAATTAGCAACTTCCCCTGATTTTTGCTGCCCGCCATACGCTTTGCACTTTTAATTGATTATATTTAAATAAAACATAAAGTTTTTTTCCGAAAAACTACTAAAAGGTAGATATGCATACAGAAATTTTATAACTTACGGATTAGTAGGGTTTAGCAAAAGTTTGGGATTGCTTTCACCGGAGATTGTGAGGAAGCATTTGTGTCGGAATGCAGTAAATATTTTTTTTACAGAATTACAAATGCGGCGATCGCCCTCCCAGTTTTCGATCGAAAAAAACTAACCCCTCCTAGCAGGGGAGGGGTCAAAAAATGAGTTTACATTCTCGGACTTACGCGGGCGGGGTCATCAACCGCCTTTGGGATAAGATTTTTCGCCTATCCTGATGTTAGTTTTTCCGACAAACCGGGTTGATGAGCGCAAGTGCTAAATGAGTCCGATCGCCAGTTAGTGCGATCGCTCGATCAAATTGCTCAATATTGTACGCGCCCGTTCTAAAGGCAAGTGTCTCGGTTTGCCGTTCCAGACAATCTGATATTCGTTGCTGTTTTGACCGTCGCCGTACCCAGAAATCAGCTTCAGGTGAAATGCTTCCTCAGCTAATTGGTGAACTTTATCCCTTAGAGCAGTTTGTGCGATTTTCATAATTGGGTACCTCTTAAATCCTTTTTCACAGTCATAGCCAATTTTAGTTGGCGTTGTACCTCTCCAAAGTTATAGTTTTTTTAAGTAGTCATTAGTTATTGGTAATTGCTCGCGGGCAATTGGCGATCGGGCAATTGTCTTCCTCTCGCACTATACCTGGGGAGCAGATCGTTATCTGTGAAAATAATTTTTTTGTGTGAGTGCTGTCACGCTCGCGAGTTTTGTATTATTGCTGACGACTTCAACTAGGGAAGCATTTGTCAATCAGCAATTTTACTCATATTTTACTTATATTTTGGCTATAAAACTGAGATTTGGGCGGACGTGGGGAGCGCCGTATTTATGCCCCCTCACCCCAAATCGCGAATTTTCTACTTTTCTCAAAAGCAGTTTTTTGAGTAATTTTATCGATTGACAAATGCAGCGTTAGTTTTAACTTTTCACTAATGGTCTTGTATGCTGCGCGAGTGTTGTATACTTCGCGACTGAGGACATCACTGCGAAAGCCAAACACAGATGCTCGCTCTCTGAAATATAGCAGTGCTCACAAAGATGAGGTATCGAGTCGTCAATCTGAAATCTAAAACTTGTACGCCGGCGTTGCCGAAGTATCTCAAATCTCAAATCTCAACTTCTCAGCTTTTTGAGAAAGGCTATATCTATGTCGGCAGGTAGTATGCAATGCACCGACAAGAGAGTTAATCTGACAAATTAGTTACAAGGAGGTTAGAAAATGCTGCAAGAAAAAAGCACCGAGATAGCCCGCGTCAATGCTCGAAAAACAGATGTATTTGATATTTTCCATTTCAAATACTATATCGGGCCCAACCCTTATTTAGAAACAGCCGCTTTAGTTTTCGATTTTGCAGTGACGGACGATCGGCAACCAAAGCCGATCGCGCATTACCGTAAAATTATTGGCGATCGCTACCCGCAACTGCTGCACGAAACTTTCTCGAACCACGCTCAACTGTTCGGGCGTACCGCCTCAGAAGTAGCCAAACTAGACATGGGTTTGCACTTCCAACACTGGAACATCAAGGCATTTTCTCAGTTTGACAGAATCAGCATAGAAGCACTTCACGCCCGCAGCGCCCGAGCCGTAGTTTACGCTGTTTGGGATTGGTTTGAAGCCATCGATCAAAATCAAGACTTCCCACTGTCAGCACAAATAGGCGCGCTGCAAAATATGTTCCGGCAGTCTGTTTACGGAGGCCCGACAGTTTATTCATTAATGCGATCGGCCTCCCAAAAAGGCATTCCCGCATTTTATTTGTGGGATGAAGGACTGATGCAATACGGTTACGGCAAAAAACTGGTGCGCGGCTCTGCAACAACGTTTGATTGCGACAGCCATTTAGACTCAGATTTTACTACACGCAAAGACGATTGTAAAGCTTTTCTCGCTACCTTGGGATTTCCCGTTCCCAAAGGAGATATCGTCTCCACAGAAAACCGAGTTCTGGCAGTTGCCAAAGAAATTGGCTACCCAGTTGCTGTTAAGCCAGTAGTCGGTCATAAAGGAATTGGTGTCACCGCAGATGTCCGAGATGCTGAAGAATTGCAGGCGGCTTTTAAAAGAGCAGTTAAGGCAATTCCCGAAACAGAACCGGTGCGAGTAATTGTGGAAAATAGCATCAAAGGATCGGATTTTAGGCTGCTGTGCGTTGACGGCAAATTTGTTTCTGCAACTGAACGCCGGCCCGCTTCGGTAACAGGAGACGGCGACTCAACTATTCGCGAATTAATCCGCCGCGAAAACCGCAAACCCGAACGTTTGGATACGCCAACTTCGGCGATGAGCAAAATTCAGTCCGACGCAGCGATGGAAATGTATCTGGAAGAACAAGGGCTGTCATTGGATAGCGTGTTAGAAGGCGATCGCACTGTTTCTCTGCGGAAAGTGGCCAATCTTTCAGCAGGTGGCGTCAGCATCGACGCTACCCGCAGCGTTCACCCCGATAACATAATTTTGGCTCAAGATATCGCCCAACATTTTCGGTTAACTTGTTTGGGCATTGATGTGGTAACAGAATCTCTCGCGAAATCTTGGAAAACCGGCAATTTTGGGATTATTGAAATCAATGCCGCGCCGGGAATTTTTATGCACCTCAACCCGGCTGTCGGAGAAAGTGTTGATGTGCCTTCGCATATTATCGATACTTTTTTTGAATCGGGAAAATCCGCCAGAATTCCGATTATTAGTTTCAACAAAATTTCCGTGCAGGAACTGCAAGAAACCATCGACCATATTCTATTGCTGCATCCCGATTGGACAATCGGTGCTGTTTGTCGCGCTGGACTTTTTGTCAACCGTTCTGAAAAAGTTTTGCACAATAATTACAATCTTAACGTGCAAACTTTGCTGCGGAATCCCAAGCTAGATTTGTTGATTGCTGAATATCCCGAAGATGTTTTGGAAGCAGAGGGAATGTTTTATCGTGGCAGCAATATGGTGGTGCTGGACAATCCGGGGGAAACAGAGATGATTTTGGTCAGAGAAAGCACTGATGACGATACTGTTGTGGTGAGGGAAGGAAGTAATATTTCTATTCGCCGCCAGGGATTGATCGAACAGTACAGTCTGGGGGATGGGGAACCGTTTGCGCGGGTTTATTTGAAGGAAATCGGGACTGTTTTGTAAGCGGCGGATTGCTACTTGGGTAAGGTCGCAGCGCACCCTAAATTTAACAGTTAGTCAGGTGCGAATTGACTTAGGTAAGGTGCGCAATGCGCACCCTACCGTTCAAAGTTGGGTTTGAACCGCCACAACAATTTATAATTTTCACAAGACCCGATTACCAATTACTCACTACGATGTCTTTAAAATTTATTAGCATTCCGCCAACTACCAATCGCCAACCTGTCGCTTTGATTGTCGCTTTACACGGATGGGGTGCTAATGCTCGGGATTTGACTTCTTTAGCACCGGCTTTCAATTTGCCGGATTATCAGTTTGTGTTTCCCGACGCCCCATTTCCCCATCCCCAAGTAACGGGGGGCAAAGCGTGGTATGACCTTCAAAGCAAAGATGCTGGGGGATTGGTAGAAAGCAGGCAATTGCTGAGGGAATTGTTGCTGTCTTTGGAAAGCAGCACGGGCGTGCCTTTGTCTCGCACGATTTTAGGTGGCTTTTCTCAAGGCGGAGCGATGACTCTGGATGTGGGATTGACTTTGCCCCTAGCGGGTTTAATTTGTCTGAGCGGTTATTTGCACTCGTCGATTTCGCCCGCTGCCGGGAGTGCTTTGCCGCCTGTTTTAATCGCGCACGGTACTCAAGATACTATTGTGCCTGTTAGTGCTGCTGTGCGATCGCGCGACAGTTTGACTGCTTGGGGAGCTCAGGTGCAGTATCGAGAATTTAAGATGGGACACGAGATTCTACCGGAAGTTGTAGATGTAATGCGAAGTTTTGTTGTAGAAACTGTGTCGAAATGTGATTAAAGGCTTAGTATATAGTATGGCGGAAGTCTAGGGCAGGGGTAAAAAACATGAAAACTTTAACCAAAGCATCGCGCGATATTGCTGTACTTACTTCTCAAGACGTGGCAGAATTGGCTGTCCGTTTGGAGGTTGACGATTATACTGATCCTTTTGAGGGATTGAATGATTGGCATTTGTTGCGATCGCTTGCCTTTCAGCGGCCGGAGCTGGTTGAACCTTATCTCCACCTTCTGGATATGGAAGCCTACGACGAAGCATAGGCTTAAAAATCTAGCTTAAAAATTTCGACGGAATTAAGGAAGAAGTTAGCAGCATTTTTTGTTGCGGGTTGAACAGATGAATTATAGATTGTTGTCTGTTTTAATCTCAACTTCTTTCTTGATTTTTTTTTATGAAAAAATGACATGAAAGGCAGGCGAATTTTAATCGGCGTTAGTGGCGGGATTGCGGCTTACAAAGTTTGCGAAGTAGTTTCAACTTTAGCAAAAGCTGGAGCTGAAGTGAAAGCGATTCTTACTGAGGCTGCGGGGGAGTTTGTAACGCCTTTAACTTTTGCTACTCTGTGCCGCCATCCTGCTTTTACTGACAAAGATTTTTGGCAACCAAGTCACGGGCGCCCGCTGCATATTCAACTGGGAGAATGGGCGGAAGTTTTTGTGATTGCTCCCCTGACGGCTAATACTTTGGCTAAGTTGGCGGGGGGTTTTGCTGATAATTTGCTGACTAATACTGTCTTAGCTTCTAATTGCCCAATTTTGCTGGCACCGGCGATGAATACGGATATGTGGGAACAGCCGACGGTGCAGCGGAATTGGCGAGAAGTTTTGACTTATCGGCGCTATCATGCTGCGAATCCGGGGGCGGGTATGCTGGCGTGCGATCGCGCGGGTGTCGGCCGGATGGCAGAACCTTATGAGATTTTGCCTCATATTGAATCGCTGTTGTATGCGAAGGGCGATCGAGATTTAGCTGGTAAGCGGGTGTTAATCAGTGCGGGAGGAACGCGGGAACATCTCGATCCGGTGCGGTTTATCGGCAATCCTTCCACGGGCAAAATGGGCATAGCTTTGGCGCAAGCTGCACTGCACCGCGGCGCGACGGTGACGCTGGTACACAGTATAACTGGGGAGTTGCCGCTGTCTGGGGTGCGGGCGATCGCAGTAGCGAGTGCAGAAGAAATGCGGCAGGCGATGCTGCAATGCTTTCACGAGGCGGATTTAACGGTGATGGCGGCGGCGGTAGCGGATGTGAAGCCGGCTGAGTACAGTAGTGAGAAATTGCCCAAGCGATCGCTCCCCAATTGTTTACCTTTGGCACCGGTAGCGGATATTGTGGCAGAGTTAGGAAAATTGAAACAGCCACACCAAAAATTAATCGGCTTTGCAGCACAAACTGGGGATATTGTCAAGCCTGCTTTGGAGAAATTGCGATCGAAGAAACTGGATGTAATTGCCGCAAACCCGATCGATCAAATAGGTGCAGGTTTCGGCAGCAATACCAATCAAGCAATATTAATTAATGCCGCCGGCAAGCAAGTAGAAATAGCCTCTTGCAGCAAGCTAGAAATGGCTCACCGATTGTTAGATTTTGTGATGAACGGGTGAGGGGGCGATTTACTCATTAACTGGGATTAATTACTACTGGTTCGGGCGATAATTCTGATTCCCCAAAATCCGTTGATTTCGAGTCAGCCGACAACTCAGTATCTGCGACAGTAATTTCTAGTTTAAATCCTAATGCTTCCAGCAATTCTACCAAACAGTTAATTTCCGAACCGCCGCTTTCAGTCAGCATCTTATCGAGTTTTTCGTGATGCTCTTTTGCTGACTCCGAAAGAGCATTCATCCTGATTCGAGCCTCAATTACCTTTCTGATGGCATTTCTCAAAAGTGCTGGTTCAGGGTCTTTTTCTTCTAAGATAGCCCCGATAAAACCAGCAGCGTGTTGGGCATCTTTGAGAGATTCAATGAGGTACTCGCGGTAGCTATCGCTGGTAGGCATTTTCATTTCTTTCATAGTCTGCCGAATACTCCTTCGCTTTGAGAATATCTTGTTCTTGGGTACTTTTATCCCCACTACAGAGCAGAAGCACAATTGTCGCTCCTATTTGTCTAAAATAAATCCGGTAGCCAGGGCCGTAGTTAATCCTAAGTTCACAGACACCATCTCCGACTGACTTATAATCCCCCAGATTGCCGAGACTAACTCGCTCAAGTCTTGCATCAACTTTAACTTGGGCTTTGCCATCTCGTAGGGAATAGTACCACTCTAAAAAAGGAATCCTGCCATCGGGTCGGATGTAACGTCGAATTTCCCTCGGTTGTACTTCCATAATTTTATCCTAATTCATTAACAATTTCTATCGTAAGCGCGATGACAGTGCATTAAGTGGGCAAATAAATCATACTTAAGACAGAGGCATTCGAGCGACAAAATAGTAAACCTTGTTTGAGGAAACAAAGTTTAAATCAAACAGGGCATTGTGAATGAACTTTAAATCGATCGCAAAAACCAATCTACTATTCGGCAGCCTGATAATTAGCCTCGGATTGCAAGCACTTCCAGCCACAGCGCAAGCAGTCACCGACGCGCAAGTTTCCGCCCTCGTAGAAGCGCTGCGACAAGCCGCCCCGCCACAAGCCGCAAATGACGGAATGTACAGTCAGTGGCAAGTTTTACCGAACAATATTTCCCGCTGGGCAAAATTCTGTACCAAACAAGATTTAACACCCCAACAATTTGAGGCCGACGCGACAAAAGCCAAATCAATTGTTACCTGTATAGTGGGCGATTTGCTGCGCGACGAATACAAAGCTAGCAGCAACAATGAAACCGCCGCTGTACGCCGCGCCGCTTGCTGGTGGATGACTGGGGAATCGGCAGCTTGCAAAAGCGGCGCAACTGCTACTTATGCGGATAAAGTTGTCAAAGTTTACCAGCAGCAGCGACCTAAAAAGTAAAGTTTGTGCTGGCGGTAACTAGATTTTTTAGGTTTGTAGTGAGGACTTCAGTCCTTCCTCCGAGTCATATCGTTTCCCGTTGTATCGGAATGATTTAACCGCAGAGAACGCAGAGAACACAGAGGGAGATAAGAGAGATGAATAATTCTGATGAAGAGTGGATTTGATATCAATTAGGACTAATACCAATTTAATGTGAAGTTGCACATATCTCGATCCCCCTAAATCCCCCTTAAGAAGGGGAGTAGGGGTTGACTTTGATCGGAATCTTGTCCCCCCTTATTAAGGGGGGCTAGGGGGGATCGGATTCTACGGGGCCTCATAAAAAATTGGTATAAAGTCCTTACTACAAACAAAATTATCAGTTTGTAAGCTAACCTTACGGTTTTTCTGCCTGAGTTCTCATCAACTTTTGCACGCTCCCCAAAGCCCGATTTAATTCGTAACTCTTTCTTTCCGAATTCTGCAAAAAAGCCTGCTGTTCTTCTTCAATCATTAACACATCCTGCCGCACCAAACCATCTAATAACTTTTGAGCAGCACCGAACAAACTATCTTTAATAAACCTGCGAAACCAAACAGGCAATTTGTGCAGCCGCCAAAACGCATTTAATGAGGTAAAATGAATTAAATAAGCGCGAGTTGCCGTCTCGCTCACCGGACAAACCAAGCAGTAAATCTTAAAATCGCTCCCCAAAGTTGAAACCCAGTGCGGGTAAACATAACTCACATCCAGGGGTTCCGGGTGCAGTCGGCGCAGAGATTTAAAGAACAACTGGGAAATTGACCATATTTTATCTATTTTGTAATAACTTTGTGCCTGATAGCAAGCTGTTACTTGATGCTCGTCTTCTGTTAAAGTATCTAATACTGGATTTGCCCAAGCTTGCAAGTCTTCGTGCAAATGTCCGTGGTACATATCCATCAAGTTTTCAATTAAAAATGAATAGTGGGCATGACAGTCGATGACTGAAACTGTGGCAATATAATTGAGATGTTCCCACTCTGGTAAGTCTAATAAATCTATTTTTTGGGCTTGGGTTGCATCGCCGGGAAACAGCCAGATAAAACCGTTTTGTTCTTGGACTGGATAGGAGCGAATTTTGCAGTTAGGTAGTTTTTGATTTTCTGCTAAATAATCGACTTCGGCGCATTCTCCGCTGGCATTTAACCGCCATCCGTGGTAAGCACATTCGATTAAATTGCCTTTAACTTGGCCGTGGCTAAGTTTAACTTGTCGGTGCGGACATCTATCTTCTAAAGCGTTGATTTTGCCTGCACTGTCGCGGAAAAGCACGATCGCCCGATGCCACAATATCACGGGTAGTGGCTGACTCTGTACCTCTGTGCTGCGGGCGACTGCATACCATTGCTCCAAATTAATGCTCAACTCGCGGATGTGACTATTTTTTTCCCGCGCAGATACTGATTTTATCCCGTTGTTTTGCATTACAAATTTTCCCAAATCACGCCCATCAAACAATCCAATCTTACAAAATAACAGCCGGGAAAGCAACGACCGTACATTTTTTTAAATCTCGCTTCTGATAAATACCTGTTGCTGGCTAAATGCTTCAACCAGCTTGGCGACAATCTAAATTTTAATAATCTTGAAGCCTTGCGAAATCCGTATTTGGAACAGTCGGGCATAAAATCTCTCACGGCACCTAATATATAGCTTATCTTAGCAGGTCTTTCGACTCCAGAAATGTCATCTAAAAAGACAATTTTTCCCTGCTGATTCAACAGTTTCTTAATTAATGATAGAGTGGCGGGGAGATTGGATAAATGGTGAAAAGTGGTGTCACTAACTATTAAATCAAATTTGCGACCGAGCGCTAATTGATTCGCATCCATTTGGATATATTCGATATTGGGCGCTGAGCGTTTTTGATTGGCAATATCCAGCATTTTTGCTGAAATATCGACGGCTACGACATTATCGTAATACTTGGCTAATTCAAAAGCCAAAATTCCAGAACCGCAGCCAATATCTAATGCTGCACCTTTGCTGGTAGATAGGTTTTTAGTAAAAAAATTGTTTTTACTTTGCAAGGTGGCTGCGAAATCGTATTCAGTTGCAAAAGCATCAAACATTACAGATTTATTACGAATTTTCCAGTTACTATTGGGCATCTATTATGGCTTTATACTCATTCAATATTTTAACCACAGATGCACCCATATTGACACCGATAATTTTTTTGTTCGCAAGCTATGCCTTTTTTTAAATCGGCGAAACCACACCTACAAACCGTAATTCATCTGAATTTCTACTAAGATTGCTAACCAAGTCAGAAAGGCGATCGCTCCTAATCCTCCTAAAAGAGCTAAAAGTAGCGCCAAAAAAGCCGCAGCTTAGTTGTGCAGGACTGCATATCGGGCGATCGGGTTTATCCTCATCTTGGCGCGAGGTGGTATAGTAAATTGCACCGATCCCAACCCACCACAGGGGTACGAATAGCAAGATATATTTTGCGACTAAATTCCACAGTACGAACCCATTTTATTAAGGTTCGTAGTGAGGACTTTAGTCCTTCTATGGATGCGGAATAAAGTCCTCACTACAAACCCGTTTTTGTCCCTGCAGACACTATCTAAAATCCGCCCCGCTGCAAACCTTAGATTTTCAGCACGCCTTCTGGATTAACCGTCAAGAGCGATCGCCTCTGCAAACCTTCCTCATATAATATCGCATTAGCTGCCAATAAACCGCTGCTCACAGCCCTTTCCATTAAACCGCAAGGAAACGGCATTTTTACCCAATCTCCGGCAAACAAAAGATTGGGTACAGCGCAGCTAGTGTCTGGCCGTTCCGCATAACTACCGGGCGGATAACCGGAGAAATTCTTTTGATTTACCAGTTCCCGGTGCAGCATATTTGCTGTTTTTAATTCCGGCACAATTTCATACAATTCTTGCTCAAAAGTAGCGAGCAAAACTTCCTGGTTGGGAAATTCTTTCTCCTTGTAACAGTAAGCGTGCAGTTCCACTACGCTACCGCCAGTTTTCTGATGCCACTCGATGAATTGATCTTGAATTTTGTGGTAAAGTGTGATGCTGTCAGTCAGTTTGTAGCCGGAAAGCGAACTAAAATTGCTGTGTTCCCACGGAAATTCGCGATCGAACCAAAAACGGCCCACCGCAAACGGATCGGCTATTTTCAAGCCCTCGATTCGGCTCTGCACCTGCTGATTTACCTCACCGCTAGCTAAACTAAACAAATGCTGCATCCCAGGAACATCGGCAGCAAAAACATAGTAATCAGCCTGCAATGTTTCTCCCAATTTTTGCGGTTGTGATTTGTTTACTGCTGCTGCCAACTGTACCTCATCTGCTTTTTTATCGACGACCTTAAATCTGGGTAAATCCCGCTGAGCAGGCCCGCTCACAACTCGTCCCTCAGCATCAAAAACTGCTCCGTGACAGGGACAGTGAAATTGACCGTCGTTTTGTTTCTGAACAGTGCAGCCTTGGTGAGTGCAGCTTAGAGAAATTGCTTCTTTTCCTCCAGGGGTGCTGGCAAATACGCTGTCTCCCGCGCCGAAATATTCTGTAGAGTTACTGTCAGTTAACAAGGCGTTTCGTTTTACCCAAAAAGGCACTTTACTTTGCACGTCTCCCGACTGATAACTCAGAGAATCAATCCTGCCGTTTTCCCAGTGAATATTGCTAACTGCGACATCTGTTAATACTTTGCCGCCTTTGCTTTCAATTGCTCTGGCAATAGGCTGTACCAAACTTGTACCCATATCTTGCCGCGTGCCGTTGAAGGCCAAACCTTCGGGATTTCCGAAAAAGTAAAAGTGGAAAAATTGCATTAATTCTCCGACGCTCAATTTGTCGGGAGCGTTGAGGCTGGATTTGGCAAAAGGCAAAAAATACAAGTCGTAAAGTCCGCGCGGAAATTCACCTTTTACCCAATCAGCAACTGATATATTGTCGAGGCGATCAAAAGTTTTTTGCGTTTGAAAGCCGCCAATTTCTCGAAACACTTCCCAGTGAGCGGGTTTTGTCAGGTTGATTCCCCACTTGAGACGGTTGGGAGAAGATATCGCCAGGTCAACTATATTCCAGGGGAAAGCTGAATGGTTGGGACGGAAAACTTCTGGTTTGTATTTACCGTCTCTAAACAGGACGGCGTAGGATTCTAAAGATACAAAATTATCGGTAATTTCTAATTCTTCAACTACACTTTTGAGGTTGTAGTATTGCGGAAAAAAACCGTGGAAACCGTGTTCCATCATAAAAGTTTCGTTCCCGACTTGTATCGGCCAACTAGCTATTTTGCCTCCGAGTTGGGGCGATTTTTCTAGTAGCGTCACCGCGAAACCTCGCTGACACAGTTCGTAAGCGCAGGCGAGCCCGGCTAAGCCGCCTCCGACAACTGCTACGGTTTTGCGGTTATTCAGCATTCGCGGTAAGTCAAGAGAATCTTGACCAAAAACGGCGGGTTCTGGCTTGGAAAATCGAGAGTAGCCCAGCAGCCCGCCGGTGGCACCGACTCCGAGGATTTTGAGGGCGGTTCTTCGAGAAATTGGTTGGGATTGTGGTGGATTGGTTGATTGACTCATCAGCGATACGCGATAACGGGCTTTAAACACAAGGACGCCATAAGGCATAATCATAGACCCAAATCAGGCTATGTGAAGAAATACTAAGATATATCCCCCGATCGGATCGCCTTTGACACGCCCAAAAACCCATATCGTGTCATTTACTCGCTTAATGGTGAACCCCAATTTGTAGGCGGAAGTTCAAGCTTCCAGATTCAATCATGCTAGTAAATCTAAAATCTTAAATCTTAAATCTGCTGACCAAATGTTTTCACACACAATCTATCCGAGGTATGATGTCTTCTTAGTTAATCTCAATTAATGTAACGCCTGCTACACCCAAACCAAACTGTAAAATCTATCACCTGAAATTCAGAGATTTAAACCAGTGACCGTTAAACTATTGTGGAAATTGCGCCGTCGAGAGTTTCTGAAAGCTTTCTCACTCGGCTTGATCGCTCCTTTTTTTTATAACAGCGCAGCACATTCTCAAGACTATTTAAATCTAAAAAAAAGTACGCTAGCCGTTAATCCCACAGCCAGAGAAAACCAAAAACCAGGCACTGCTGACTGGCAGTTAGAAAATCCTGCAAACAAGCGAGAAATTGAAGGTTATGCCTCTCTGACTAGCGTCAATCTGGGCGGCGAAATTAAATTATTTGTCAATACTAAAGAGCCTAATTATACCATAGAAATATTCCGCACCGGATGGTATGACGGACTAGGCGGCCGCCGGATGACTGACCCAATTTTGCGGAAGGGAATCAGGCAGCCTCCGCCGAGAGAAGATGAAGCATCGGGACTGATAGAATGCGATTGGAAAGACCCGTATATTTTACAAATTGGCGATCGCCCGAATGACTGGACAAGCGGCATTTATTTAGCCAAACTAACCGCCAGCCGAACGTCCAAGCAAAGTTATATTATCTTTGTCGTGCGGGATGACGATCGCAAATCCGCCATTTTATTTCAATCCAGCGTTACCACATTTCAAGCCTACAACAATTGGGGCTACAAATCGCTTTACCGCTGGAACAGTCAAGCCAAACAAGCCTACAAAGTTTCGTTTAATCGGCCCTACGCCATGAGTCCCAACCGCAAAGCAGCTTATGGCGTAGGTGCGGGGGAATTTCTGACCAACTTTCAGCCAAAAAGGAGAACTTCGAGCGCTGGTTGGGAATATAATATGGTCAGGTGGCTGGAAAAAGAAGGCTACGACGTTAGCTATGCTACTAACATCGACACGCATTTTAATTCCGAATTGCTATTATCTCACAAAGTATTTTTGTCCGTAGGTCACGACGAATATTGGTCAAAGAATATGCGGTCAAATATAGAAGCCGCCAGAAATAATGGAGTAAGTGTCGGTTTTTTTGGTTCTAATACTTGCTATTGGCAAATTCGCTTAGAACCGAGCAGAATTACTGGAGAGATTAACCGCACTGTTGTTGCTTATAAAGAAATGGCAGATTTAGATCCGCTCAACGGATTTAGAGCAGAAGTTGGCGGAGTTGATTTACCTTTAGAAATAGCCACTGCGGGAGAATTAAAGTTAGGAATTGGGCAACCGGGACGCGGCCCAATAGCTACTTCCAATCAATCGCCGGCACTCTATTCCTTGGTGACTAGCCGCTGGCGAGACAGCGCTGTCGGTCGTCCCGAAGATGCTTTAATCGGAGTTATGTACGAAACATTTCAGGTTAATTCTGATATTGTAATTGATGAAACTGTCCCCGATTGGCTGCTAGACAAAACATCCTTAAAAAATGGTGACAAATTGTCTGGACTGTTGGGCTACGAAGTCGATCGAATGTTTGGCAATGCCCCGAAAAATATAGTTCGCGTCGCCCATTCTCCATACCCTCACGGCGGGGGTACCCGCTATGCTGACATGACGATTTATACAGCAGATTCCGGGGCAAAAGTATTCGCTACCGGTTCAATGCAGTGGGTTTGGGGATTGGACGATTTCAACGCGCCGCAGTTGCGGGATTCGGTTATAAATACCGGGGCTCAGCAGATAACGCGAAATGTTTTGGCCAAGCTGTTAAATTCAGCTAAACATTGAATTAATGATCAGCTATCAGACGATGCTTTTACTTCGATTGCTGAGGGGATAATCCCAGAAGGAGTTTTCTAACCAGAAGGACGATTATACCCTTTCTCAAAAATGTGAGGTAACAGTTAGATTTTTCTTAATTCCTAAATTACACCAACACCAATGAATCTCAAAAAGTGGAAAACCTGGTTAATAATAGCAGCAATAACAACATTTATATCTTGTTTCCAAATCCCTATTTTAGCTCAAATTGCCAGATTTCCTCAAACCAACAGCCAACTCACCGCCGCCCAAAATCTCCAATCAGCCGGACTTTACCGCCAAGCTTGCAATAGTTTGCTCCCTGTTTTAGAAATTGGTAATTTCAACTGCCAAAGCTTGATCGACAATCAACTATCTCCGACAGAAAAAGCGACAGTTGAAAACTTGGCAGACACGGAACTCAGCGCATCGGGATTGAGAACTTTAGGCGATGTACTGCGCGTCACGGGTGCTTTGAAAACTTCCGCAATCATGTTAAACCGCAGTTTAGAAATTGCCCAAAATTTGCAGTTAAATGAAGCTATCAGCGCCGCTTATCTCAGTTTGGGAAATCTCCAGCGAGCGATCGCCAAACGGCAAGAAGATATCCGCAAGGATGCTAAGGTTAATTATGCCCAAGCTTTGGAATTTTACGAAAGGGCGATCGCCCTTGCTGCCCAAACCGAACAATTGCAAGCTAAATTAAGTAAACTGAGCCTGCTTGTGGAAACTCAACCATACTCAGATATCAGCAATTTGTGGCAAGAAATCCAGTCAAAAGTTGACAATTTGCCCGTCACCACTGAATCCATCTATGCCCGCATCGACTTTGCCGAAAGCCTGACTTGTTTGAAAGTGCAAACAATGGAGCGATCGCACATCGAGAAAATCTTACTACCTTTGTCGCCTGCAGTCCAACACTGTGCTGTCGCAGCCAAAAGTCAAACCCTAGGAAACCCAGAATTAATTTATGTTGCGAAACTATTGGCATCCGCAGCAAAAGATGCTACAAAATTAGGCGATTTGCGAGCAGAATCCTACGCCAAAGGCAGTCTCGGCGAATTGTACGAAATCACCGGACAATTATCCGATGCCAAACAATTAACCACGGAAGCTTTAGGCATTGCACAGTCAATTCAGGCGGCGGATATTGCCTATCGATGGCAGTGGCAATTAGGCAGATTGACGGTGAAAAGTAAGGGAGACAAAAAAAGTGCGATCGCAGCTTATCAAGCATCAGTTCAAACCCTCCAATCTTTACGCAAAGATTTAATTGCCGTCAATCCCGACGTGCAGTTTTCCTTCCGAGATAATGCCGAACCAGTTTACCGCCAACTCGTAGATTTACTCGTGACAACTGAGGGAAACACTCAACCAAATCAAGCAAATTTAGAACAAGCAATCCAACAGATTGACGCACTTCAACTAGCGGAAATTGAAAACTTTTTGCGGTGCAGTTTATCTCCTACCGTTGCCATCAATCAAATACCCGATCCTGAAGCTACACTAATTTATCCAATTATCTTAGAAGACAAAATAGCACTAATTTTTCAAGTAGCAGGAAAGCCCCTGACATATCGTGAAACTCCTGTAGCCCGAAAAAAAGTAGAAACTACCCTGCAACAACTCCGCAAGAATTTGCAAACACCGGGCAATAATCCTGAAGTAATAGCGGATGCCAAAAAAGTGTACCAATGGTTGATCGCACCGCTGAAACCCGAACTCGACAAAAATCCTCAAATTGAAACATTAGTATTTGTCCTCGATGGCGATTTGCGGAACATCCCGATGGCGGTGCTTTACGATGAAAAAACCGAGCAATATTTAGTACAAGATAAATATGCGATCGCCATTTCCCCGCAACTCACACTTTTTGCACCTCAACCGCTACAACAAAAACTCAAAGTCTTCGTCGGCGGCATCGGTCAATCACAAAACATTGACGGCAAACAGTTTGAAACAATCCAAAAATTAAAGGAAGAATTAGAAGGAATTAGCCAAAAAGTTCCCGCCAGTCAACCCCTGCTTGAGGCGAATTTCACCAAAGCCAATATTCAAAATAAGCTCCAAACAGGCAACTTTTCAGCAATACACCTAAAAACTCACGGCGAATTCAGTTCAGACCCAGATGAAACCTATATTGTGGCTTACCAAAAACTCCTGAAAGGTCAAGATATCGCTAATTTAATCGAAACCGAAACTCCGCAGCAGCAAACTAATATTGAATTGCTTGTTTTGAGTGCTTGTCAAACTGCATCGGGAGATAATAGAGCAGTTTTAGGACTTGCGGGAATAGCGGTGCGTGCGGGGGCGCGCAGCACTTTATCAACTTTGTGGGAAGCGCAGGATGCACCAAATACGGAACTGATGTTACGGTTTTATGAGGAACTGTCGAAACCCGGAATGACTAGGGCAAAAGCGCTGCATTTTGCACAAAAGTCTCTGTTGGAAAGATATGAGCCGGCGAATATTTGGGCGACATATATTTTAGTTGGCAATTGGTTGTAAATTGACAGGTTTGTAGTGCGGACGGTCGTCCGCACTACAAACCGTTTTTGTTACGGTAATCGACTAGACATCATATTAGTCGATCGCCCGTTAGCCTAAGCCTCGCGCAATTTGCGATCGTCCCGCGCCCCATTGCGAAGTTTGGGAGTTGCCATCCGCAACACAAAATCTAGCAGCCAAGGGGCAATTCGGTGACACAAAACTGCTAGATGACTTTGGTATCCCACCAAGATTTCCGGCGCATCTTTGTGCAATCCCGCCACAAGCGCTAGGGCAACTTTTTCGGGAGTTGTGGGCACTACCCACCGGAATTGTTCCAAATCTCGCACCATGTCGGTATCTGTGAGAGATGGCAATAAAGCTGTGACTCGAACATTGTACTGAGTTAACTCGCTACGCAAGGCTTGGGTGAATCCCAAAATTGCAAATTTTGTAGCAGAATACGTCGCCATTGTCGGAGCCGCAATTTTGCCCATCAAGCTCGAAACATTGACAATTGTTCCCTCTTTTTGCGCCGCCATTCGCTTCGCTATTAAGCGGGTAATTGTGTAGGTTCCGAGCAAATTTAAGGCGATTTCTTCCTCGATTAACGGTAGCGGGGCACGCAAGAATGATGCTTGGTGCGCTACGCCCGCACAGTTGACTAGCAGGTGAATTGGGCCGCAATCGCGCCAAGCTTGGGCGATCGCAATATTCACCGCTACTGACTGAGTTAAATCCAAAGCTAACGGCACTATTTCTGTACCAAAAACATCGATTTCCTCTGCCAGTTCAATTAATTGCCGGCGGTTGCGCGCTACTATTACCAAGCGCTTGATTCCTTGTCGCGCTAATTCCAGAGCGATCGATCGCCCAATTCCGCGCGAAGCTCCTGTCACTAGAGCTGTTTTTCCTTGAAGTTGCATACATTAAACCCTCTGGATTTGAAGTGATCGCCGCGCGCGGAGTTACAAGTTGCGAGTTATGAATTTTGTGGAGTTAATTCAAAACTTTTGAATCGCCAACACGCGCGCGATTTAAACTCAACTAAACTGTGACTTATGCAAAAAATCCTTCGATGTGGTATTGCTGTAAGGTGCTTGTGGGCGAACCGTACAAACAGAGTTTTTGCATAAGTCCTCTAAACTTTTGGTTGGCAGAAATTTGCTAGAAATTTGCCAGAAATTTGCCAGAAATTTGCCAGAAATTTGCCAGAAATCTGGCTGCTATACCTTACTCAAGCAGATAAACTTGAGATTGTAAAACAAGGTAAGAAATCTTACCGAATTTGGTTGGCTTAATTCCCCTGTTTGGTTAGTCAGCGCAGGCGGACTTTGTTTGTGCAGCCGCGAATTATATTCGCCGGGGATTTTTGAGCAATATAGAGCATCAATCACATACCTCCTAGATATGAGTTTTTCGCTTCTACACACACCTTAACAACTTGACAGAAAAGTGGCAACAATTTTTAATAAATCTTCCGCAACACTTCTTTACAATTTTCTCATCAGGCGGATTTCCAAGTACCGTGAAAGCTCAAAGGTATGACACCGGGCAATTCTAGCTGACAAATAGGAGCGCTGTTTAGTCCGTCGCTGTCAAATATCCAGACTTCGCTGCTATCAGAATTCCCATCATAAACAACTGTCAAAATCCAACCTTTCTCCGAGGAAATATCTGGAACGTAGATGGGTTCTGTGGGATAGCGATTTTCGCCGCAATCGGCAATTGTGAGATTTCGGGTTTGTGTGTCCAAACGGGCGATCGCCCCGTAACGTTCCGCTACAATATCAACATCAGACCGATATATTGCCAGATAAATATACCGCGAGTCTTGACCAATTTCGTAAGCAGGTACAACCGGAAACTCGCAAGCTTGATCCAGCAATTGTTCGGCTGCTATCACCTCGGCAGTTTCAGGATTTAAACATACCCGCCACAGAGAACCTTCCGCGTCAGTGCGAGTTTCACCTGTCGGTACTTCTTTCAGTCGCTGATTAGTTTGAAAGTCAGCGAAACGCACAAAATCTACCGCCACCGAACCATCTTCCTTGACAAAACCGTTAGCAAAGTGCCACTGAAACCAAGCATCAGTTTCGCCACAACTAACCAAAGACAGAGTTTCCGAATCAATAACTAATATCTGCGTTTTTAACTCCGGTTTCCAGTCAAACGAGTCGCCATAACTACTAATTCCAGCTAACACTGGCAAAACATTGAGTCGCATCGGCGGCACAAAAAATATTAGATACTTTCCCGCCAAAACAAAATCGTGTACGAGAGAAATCCCCTTTAAAGGAATAGTTGCTTTTTGCACGATTTTGCCCGTACAATCGCTTTTATACAAATTCAACTTGGGACTCGCACTGCTGGTAATTCCAAAGTTAAAAATATTGCCAGTAATCGGGTCGCGCTTGCAGTGAGCTGAATAAGAAAATTTACTATCTAAATTGCCTAAATTGTCGATTCCTTTAGTTTCCAGAGTTTGCAAATCTAGGCTGTGAGGCGGGCCACCTTCCCATAATGCCAAAAGGCGATCGGGCAAAGCTAAAACTGAAGTATTGGCAGCATTTTTAACAGATTTAGTCCACCGCAACCACGCAGGCCCCGGTGCTGTCATGCCATAATTAGTATAGATAAATCTATTAGCTTTTTCTTCAGCTAAATATCCCGCTGTTTGCACGTAGCGATAAACAGCAGTAGCACCTACATCAGTAAAATGTACTGCCAAAATTGCACCGTCGCCATCAAACCAGTGTCCCGCAGTCATGCCGCCGCGTTCCAAACGTCCGGGCCCGTTGCGATAGAGACTGCCGCGCAATCCGTCGGGAATTTTACCGCTTTTAACCGATAGCTGAGTCAGCGGAAACTCCGCAGCCGGAGTGGCTAAAGCTTTAGCCCAGGATTTTTTAGCTGAGATGTTAGTGTCTGTTTTCATGTTAAACTGGCAATTTTTAACTGGGCTGGCAGCAATTTCAATATACAATTATATAGCCTTTCAAGCTCTCATAGGAGGTACTGTGCGGCATAGGCCAAACCGGGCATAGGGCATAAGGCATACCTCACAACGCGATCGAACCGCTATAGCAGAAGTTATCTATAGCCGTTCTCAAGCGAGTCAAGTATTCACCAATTAATTAACAATTCCTCAAATATAAAATTTAAAACTCGTACTGAGCGAAGCCGAAGTATCTAAAATTTCACTTAATTGAAAAATGGTATAACATTTATGACTCTCCCCCGCCGCTATCTGCTCAAAACTTTTGGGTTGACTGCTATTGGCACGATACTTTTGCCTATCGCCCAAAACAACATTTTACCCCAAACAATTATTAAGCCTCCCCGCCTGCAAGTCGGTGATACAGTTGCTTTAATCAATCCTGCCGCTTTCAGTTACGAAAAAGAAATCCAGGATTTTTTTAAAGTATTGGATAACCTGGGTTTAAAAGTTAAACTGGGAAAGCATTTTTACGATCGCTACGGCTATTTAGCAGGGAAGGATGCCGATCGCGCCGCCGATGTCAACAGCGCCTTTGCCGATAACTCAGTGCAAGCTATTTTTACCGGGATGGGCGGCTGGGGCTGCAACCGAATTTTGCCGCTCCTAGATTACAACATTATCCGCAACAATCCCAAAATAATTATGGGATTCAGCGATATTACAGCACTTTTATTAGCGATTCATGCTAAAACTAATATAGTTACTTTTCACGGCCCTTTAGGTGTCTCAAGTTGGAGTCCCTTTACAGTAAATTACGTCAAAAAAGTTTTGTTTGACGGAGGTGCTGTCACCATGCAAAACTCCCAAAGCGTGCAAGTTCAAGTTATCCGGCGCGGCACAGCTAGGGGAAAACTAATCGGCGGCAATTTATCAGTAATTGCAGCAATGGTAGGCTCTACTTATTTGCCGGAATGGGAAAATAGTATTTTGTTTGTCGAGGAAGTGGGCGAAGAAGTTTATCGAATCGATCGAATGTTAACGCAGCTTAAATTAGCGGGCATTCTAGATAAAATATCCGGTTTTATTTTCGGACAGTGTACCAAGTGCGAAGCTGAAAAACCGCAAGAGTCCTTAACCTTAGATCAAGTGTTGACGGATCTGATTCGCCCCTTGAATATTCCCGCGTGGTACGGTTCCATGACAGGACACATTCGGGATAAGTTCACTTTGCCGATCGGCAAAGAAGTCGAAATCGATGCAAATTCTGGTACAATCAAATTATTAGAATCCGCTGTCAATTAAATAGTGAAATATTTTCGCTCTTGCCGAGGCAGAGCCTCTGGATCTGCGTTCCCAGGCAGAGCCAGGGAACGAGAAACAACGAGCCAATATTCAAACACAAAATCCGAAATATCGTCGTGAAAAAAGCCGCACAGTTGATTAAACCATTAACAGTAATAATCCTGACAATTATTTGCCTGTTCTCCCAGACTGCTTGCACCGCAGCACAAGCAAATAAAATTGTCGGCAGCGACACCATTTATCAGCAGCGAACCGTCCACAATCCCGACGGTATAGGCAAATTTTACATGGGTCGAGAAATTGCCCAAGTCATGGGATATGAAGGCGCTGGTTGGCTGGAAAGACCATCTCGCGGCATGGAAGAAAAATCCGCTCGATTAGTCAACAATCTCGATTTAAAACCAACTGATATTGTAGCAGACATTGGAGCCGGAACCGGGTATTTTAGCTTTCGCATCGCTGCCCTAGTTCCCGAAGGAAAGGTTTTCGCCGTTGACGTGCAGCCGGAAATGATTAATTTTCTTGAGTTGAACAAAAAAGAAAAAAATATTACTAATGTTGAGCCAGTTTTGGGCAGTCTTGACAATCCGAATTTGCCGGAAAATAGCGTGGATTTAGTTGTGATGGTGGATGCTTATCACGAGTTTGCATATCCCAGAGAAATGATGGAAGGAATTGTCAAAGCACTCAAGCCGGGAGGGCGCGCGGTATCGATCGAGTATCGGGGCGAAAATCCAATGATTCCCATTAAAGGCTTGCACAAAATGACCCAAAAACAGGTAAAAAAAGAAATGGCCGCCGTCGGTTTAGTATGGAAAGAGACAAAAGATATGTTACCCCAGCAGCATTTAATGGTGTTTGAGAAACAATCTCAAGTTTAGTAACAAAAAATACCAATTGTTTACCATATTTTCTAAGTTTTGTCAAGGGACATAAACCGTATTAATTTGAACGAGCGATCGCCAAAAAAAACTCATCTCAGTTTCACAAAAAAATGTTACCGCTCCTCTTAGCTCCAAACCCTTAGAGCATAAGTCATTCCCCATCAAAAATATCAAATCAGCAATCAAAAATGGTATAAGCCTTAAGTAAGCATTAAGATAGGGATTGCACTCAAAATGTCAATTTACAATTAAAAATTGACAACCCAGAGTTGCTTCCCTAATTGTTCAAGCGAAGAAGTGTCGCTACTACTAAGGTATCAGCGTGAACATTCCAAGTTCCATCATCACCATGCTCGCCGGTATCGGAGTGACTCTGATCAGTCTCTGGTACGGGCAGAATCATGGTTTAATGCCGATCGCCGCTTCTGAGGAGGCCTCCCAGGTAGACGGACTCTTCAACACAATGATGACCATTTCCACCGGACTATTTATCATGGTTCAGGGACTGCTGATCGTTGCTGCAATTAAATACCGCCGCCGTAAAGGAGACAACACAGACGGCCCGCCTTGGCATGATAACTTTCCTTTAGAAATTCTATGGACAGCCTTGCCAGCGGTGATAATTTTAGGAATCGGAGTCTACAGTTTTGAGATTTACAACTCAATGGGAGGCCTCGATCCGATGGGCAATCATGACCACGGCACCATGCAATCGCAATCTCAAATGCGCGGAAGTGCGATCGCGGCCACACTGTCAGATACACCCCAAAACGCCCCTAAAATTCCCTCTCAAAAGCTCGTTGCTCTTGGCGTTGGCGCATCCCCAAAAAATGAAAATAAAGCACCAGACTTAATTGTAAACGTCATGGGTTTGCAGTACGCCTGGATTTTTAGCTATCCAGAAAGCGGTGTCAGTTCCGGCGAACTGCATATGCCAGCCAACCGCGACGTGCAGCTAAATATTGCAGCTCAAGACGTGCTGCACGCATTTTGGATGCCGGAATTTCGCCTCAAACAAGATGCAATTCCCGGCAGGCCGAGCGAACTGAGATTTACAGCAAATAAAGTCGGCGAATACCGGATTGTTTGTGCAGAATTGTGCGGCGCTTATCACGGAGCGATGAAAGCTTTAGCATTCGTTCACACCCCCGAAGACTTCGATAATTGGGTCAAGGAACAGCAAATTGCTAGCACTCAAAACTTAGAGGAAGCAATAGCAATTAATCCTGGGGAAATGTCAGACGGAGAATTTTTAGCTCCCTACGTCAGGGAAATAAAAATTAATCCAGAAACCCTAGAAAAACTTCACCCAAACCATCACTAAAAATAGTCCGTACCTTCATCTAAAAGGTTCGTAGTAAGGACTTTAGTCCGGCTCAAGATTGCAATGACTAAAATCCTTACTGCAAAAATTGTCGTAGTAAGGACTTTAGTCCGGCTCCCAAGGGTAGAAAAAACTGAAAAAGTTACTACAAACTAAGATTGAAGTTTTCACGGCAAACTAGGAAGCCTTTATATTGTTCTTATGACACAAGCACAGTTCCAAGAAACTGCCAACCTTGAGGCTCGCGGCACAGCGCCGGCCGACAGACATTGGCGAGATTACTTCGGTTTTAGTACCGACCACAAAGTAATCGGTATTCAATACCTAGTTACAACATTTTGTTTCTATCTAATCGGCGGCGTGATGGCGACAATAGTGCGAACCGAACTCGCCACCCCCGATAGCGATTTTGTCACCCCCGAACTCTACAACAGTTTATTTACCGTTCACGCCACGGTGATGATCTTCCTGTGGATCGTACCAGCGGGAGCTGGATTTGCTAACTTTTTGATCCCCTTAATGATTGGGGCAAAAGACATGGCATTTCCTAGGCTGAATGCGGTTGCCTTTTGGTTAATTCCAGTAGGCGGCGTATTGCTGCTGAGCAGTTTTTTGGTGGGAGCTCCGCAGGCTGGTTGGACTTCCTATCCGCCTTTGAGCTTAGTTACTGCTCAAGCCGGAGAAGAAATTTGGATTCTCAGCGTCTTGATTCTCGGAACTTCTTCGATTTTGGGAGCTGTGAATTTTGCCGTTACCATCTTCACGATGCGGGTTCCGAGCATGAGTCTCAATGAAATGCCTTTGTTTTGCTGGGCAATGATTGCGACGGCAGCGCTGACTTTAATTGCTACTCCAGTGTTAGCTTCAGCTTTGATTTTGCTGTCGTTTGACTTGTTAGCGGGGACGGCATTTTTTAACCCGACAGGTAACGGCGATCCCATTGTCTACCAGCATTTATTCTGGTTTTATTCGCACCCGGCAGTTTACATTATGATCATGCCCTTTTTCGGGGTGATTTCAGAAGTTTTGCCGGTGCATTCGCGCAAGCCAATTTTTGGTTATTTGGCGATCGCCTATTCCAGTCTCGCGATCAGCTTTTTGGGCTTAATCGTGTGGGCGCACCATATGTTTACCAGCGGCACTCCTGGCTGGCTGCGGATGTTTTTCATGATCACAACTATGATCATCGCCGTGCCCACTGGGATTAAAATATTTAGCTGGTTGGCCACTATTTGGGGAGGAAAACTCCGCCTAGTTAGCGCCATGCTATTTGGGATGGGTTTTATCTCAACATTCGTCCTCGGCGGCATCACCGGGATCATGGTAGCTTCCGTACCTTTTGACATTCACGTTCACGATACTTATTTTATCGTCGCTCACTTACATTACGTGCTGTTTGGCGGCTCAGTGTTTGGAATTTACGCTGCTTTTTACCACTGGTTCCCCAAAATGACTGGGCGGATGCTTAACGAATTTTGGGGTAGAGTTCACTTTGTTTTAACTTATGTGGGCTTCACTGTAACTTTCTTGCCGATGCACGCTTTGGGGATGCAAGGAATGCCCCGGCGGGTGGCAATGTACGACCCGAAATTTACCACGATTAATGTCATTTGTACTGTGGGCGCTTATATGCTGGCAGTCTCTACAATCCCGTTTATTGTTAACGTGATTTGGAGCTGGAGATATGGCCCGAAAGCAGGTGACAATCCTTGGCAAGCTTTGAGTTTGGAATGGATGACGACTTCGCCACCGCCGATCGAAAATTTTGAAGGAGTGCCGGTATTAGCAACCGGGCCTTACGATTACGGCATGGAAAAAATTCAGCATACTGGGGAGCGTCTCAGGCTGAAGTTGAGGGAAAATGCCACCCGCAGCGCCAAGAAAGAAGGTATTCCGATTGCAGAGGCTCAAGCTTCAACTTTCTTTGGCGGTACTGCAACTTTAGTCGCTCCTGAATCAGAAATAAAAGCTGATTCTCCTGCGGATGAAAGTCAAGATGACAATTAGTCATCAGTCATTAGTTATTGGGAATTGGGAATTGGGAATTGGGAATTGGGAATTGCTAATTAGTTATTATAACCAACAACTAACAACCAACAACTAACCGATGACTGATGACTGCTAAGTAAGAAGGGCGGGCACAGGGGCACCGCCCCTACTGATGACAACAACCAACTGCCAACAACTAACTGCCAACTGACTTCTTGATTACCAACTAGCAATTTATCATGCAACAAATTCCAACGATCGATCCAGAAAAAACAGCTCTCAATTACCACCACAGCGCCGAAATAGAAGGGCACGAAGAGCATCCCGACCACCGAATCTTAGGGGTAATTGTGTTCTTGGGCGCTGAAGGCATGATATTTTTGGGTATGTTTGCGGCCTATTTGATTTATCGAGCGATGGCCCCGGTGTGGCCGCCTGAAGGTACGCCCGATCGCGAGTTATTGCTGCCGGGAATTAATACGATAATTTTGATTGCTAGCAGTTTTGTGATTCACAATGCCGATACTGCAATCAAAAAGAACGATGCAGCGGGTATGAGGAATTGGTTGCTTGCAACTATCCTCATGGGCGTAGTGTTTTTGTGCGGTCAGGTTTACGAATACACTCATTTAGAGTTTGGCCTGACAACTAATTTGTACGCTAGTTGCTTTTACGTTTTGACTGCTTTTCACGGCTTGCACGTTACATTTGGAGTGCTGCTGATGGCCGGGGTAGTTTGGCGATCGCGCGTGGAAGGTCATTATTCTAGCGAACACCATTTTGGCATCGAAGCTACCGAGATTTACTGGCATTTTGTCGATGTGATTTGGATTGTTTTGTTTGTACTGTTGTACGTGATTTGAACCTGTAGGTTTTTCTACTTAGCGGGCAGGCTTTTCGGCCTGCCCCACTAGAAATTAATATGACCCCCCGTTGGGGGTTTTTTATTGTTTGCAAAGTGCGATCGACCTTTACTCACTTTCTGAAAGCCGATCGCCCTAAACTACGCTAAATTAAAAGAAGCAATTGCCTATCAAACAGCATTGAGAAAATTATGCAGTGCGAATTGTGCGATCGACAAATGGCAGCATTAACCGCCCACCACCTCATCCCCAAACAAAACACCAAGCGGAAAAACGAAGATCCCAGCCCGACGATCGACATTTGCTCCGCTTGTCACCGCCAGATTCACTCTCTGTTCGACAACAAACACCTCGCCCAAGAGCTCAACACCCTAGAAAAGCTCAAAAATGACCCCCAATTCCAGAAATTTCTCTCTTGGGTGAAGAAACAAAAAAACGACAAACGCATTCAAGTACATGGCAAAAAAGCTTGACAATGCAAAACTAGCACTCAGATATAGCCTTTTTCATAAAGATGAGGTACTATGCGGCATAGGGCATGGGGCATACCTCACCACGCTTGATAACCGCTATATCTAGTCCCCAAGTTCGATCGTTCGGACTTTAGTCAGCATTTATCAAGGACTCAAGTCCGAACGATCGAACCAATTTTATTGTTTTTAATTAATAGATAGCAATTGCTCAAACACCGGGTTATGGCTGCTGAGAAAGCCCGTGAAACTTGCGGTAAAGCATCGCCTCTACCGGCTTTCCTCCCCGCAAATGTCGATCGGTAATTGCCGCAACTTCCTCAGCACAAACCCCACTGTACCAAACCTCTTCGGGCAGCACCAACACCATCGGCCCGTTGCCGCACTGCCCCAAACAACTGCTAGCAACAACTTCAACTTCTGAGGGGGACAATTTCTCAAATGCTGCTCGTACTTTTGCTGCACCTTGCTTGCGACAAGTGCGGTTTTGGCAAACAAGAACTCGCCTAGAAGATTCTGTGATTTTCATGTTTTTTTACTTGACATTCGACTACATATATGCTATTTTTTTTATCATGGGAATAGGTGCGGCCATATAACATCTATTGTGACAATTTTTGGAAAATTAGGTTGCGCGCTGCCTACTTGATGATTAATCAGTTTTGAACTCGCCAGCAGTCAGAAACCGATTTTTTTTCCACAAAACTCCCGTCAGCCCCGCAGACTCTGCAAAAAACCAGTTTTTTTGAGCCATCATGCCTCTAGAACCGCAGCGGCGCGCGCATCAAACGATTAGTCTGGCGACAGATTTTTTGCCGCCAACCATTCTCTGTCGAACAAACGCGACTGATACCTCGCCCCGCCGTCGCAGAGTACCGTAACAATCCTATGTCCCGGCCCCATTTGCTTCGCCAAAGCCACCGCCGCCCCCACATTAATCCCCACAGAACCGCCCATAAACAGCCCTTCTTGTCTCAACAATTGGTAAATCACGCGGACAGCTTCAGCATCATCAATTTGAATAGCATCATCTACCGGCGCATTCTCCATATTCCCAGTGATGCGACTGGTACCAATACCCTCAGTAATCGAACTACCTTCAGTCTTAATTTCCCCAGTTTTAAAATAACTGTAAAGCCCGCTGCCCATCGGGTCTGCCAAAACAGCTTTAATCGCGGGATTTTTTGATTTCAAAAACATTCCCACCCCAGCAAAAGTCCCGCCCGTACCCGTTGCGGCTACCCAAGCATCAATTTTTCCGTTTGTTTGTTCCCAAATTTCCGGGCCAGTTGTCTCGTAATGAGCTCGGCGATTGGCTAAATTATCAAACTGATTTGCCCAGACTGAATTGTCCATTTCCGCAGCCAATCTTCCCGACAATTTGACATAATTATTCGGGTCTTTATAAGGAACAGCGGGAACAGTCCGAACTTCAGCGCCCAAGGTTTTTAAAGCATCGATTTTTTCTTGAGATTGGTTATCGGGAATCACAATCAAACATTTGTAACCTTTGGCGTTGCAAATGTGCGCCAAACCGATGCCAGTATTGCCGGCAGTGCCTTCAACAACGGTGCCGCCAGGTTTTAGCAAGCCTTTTTCTTCTGCATCTTTGATGATGTATAAAGCAGCCCGGTCTTTAACAGAACCGCCGGGATTGAGAAACTCTGCTTTGCCCAGAATTTCGCAACCTGTTTCATCGCTGAAGCTGTTTAACCGAATTAGTGGTGTGTTACCGATTGTGCCTACAAAGCCGTTTTTAATATCCATATTTTTTGCGTGTTTGCATCCTATGATTAATTTTTACAATAAGTTGATATTTATTGCTAGCAGTTTTACCAAATCTTACTCATATTGAGTAAAAATCCGGGCAAAACGGGGTCGCCGCTAACTGTAGCCGGATTCTCCAAACATTCCTCTGGCAAACCAGGACGGTAAATATAAACTCGGCGATTTTTGCGGTCAATTAACCAGCCCAACTGCACTCCTGGTTCTCTCATATATTCTTGCATTTTTTCTTGCAATGGCTTGAGATTGTCTGAAGCAGACCTGAGTTCTACTACAAAATCCGGGCAAATCGGGGCAAATTTTTGCTTTTGTTCTGGTGACAAAGCATTCCACCGTTCCAGTTTAATCCAAGCAGCATCGGGAGACTTTTCTGCATTAGTTGATAAAGTAAATCCTGTACTGGAAGTAAACGCTAAACCTGTACCATCTTGTTCTGACCAAACCCACAGAGGCCCAAATATGTTGCCTTCTCGGTTTCCCGTTTCCGAACCCGTAGGGGGCATAATTAGCAATTCTCCCGATTTGTTGCGTTCAATGCGTAATTCACTATTGATTTGACAGAACTCGAAAAAATCTTCGTCTGTCATTTGCAATTTGGGCGGTATTCGCAACAGGATTTTTGATGACAGCATAATTGAGTTTTTAGGTGGGTTTCTCCTGTGCTAAGCTTACCAAATTTTGCTCATATTGAGTACAAATCCGGGCAAAACGGGGTCGCCGCTGACTGTAGCCGGATTCTCCAAACATTCTTCTGGCAAATCGGGACGGTAAATGTAAACTCGGCGATTTTTGCGGTCTATTAACCAGCCCAACTGCACTCCTGGTTCTTTCATGTATTCTTGCATTTTTTCTTGCAGCGGCTTGAGATTGTCTGAAGCAGACCTGAGTTCTACTACAAAATCCGGGCAAATAGGAGCAAATTTTTGCTTTTGTTCTGGTGACAAAGCATTCCATCTTTCCAGTTTAATCCAAGCAGCATCGGGAGACTTGTCACCCATTGAAAGCTTAAATCCCGTACTGGAGTCAAAACAAATACCGGTTCCATCTTGGCCGGCCCAAATATACAACTCTCCAAAGACGCTACCGCTGCGGTTTCCCGTTTCCGAACCAGTAGGGGGCATAATTAGCAATTCTCCCGATTTGTTGCGTTCAATGCGTAATTCACTATTGATTTGACAGAACTCGAAAAAATCTTCGTCTGTCATTTGCAATTTGGGCGGTATTCGCAACAGGATTTTTGATGACAGCATTTTGGTTTTCCTGAAATCTAAATCATTAAATAAAAATGTTGATTTCTGTGTTTGTAGTGTGTACTTTAGTCCTCAAAATTCAGGATTGAGGACTAAAGCCTTAACTACAAACTTGTTTGTAAATCAAACTTATTTATTCGGTTGAGGAGTCATCCGCAAATAAGGTTTGACTGGTGTGTAACCTTTAGGGAATTTTTCTGCTAACTCAGCAGGGTCGGTAATCGAAGGTATAATTACGCAGTCGTCGCCGTCTTTCCAATCAACTGGAGTCGCAACGCTGTATTTGTCCGTAAGTTGCAAGGAGTCAATTACTCGCAGAATTTCACCAAAATTCCGGCCGGTGCTCGCCGGATAGGTAATGCTCAAACGCAGTTTCTTTTCTGGGTCAATTACAAAAACGGTGCGAATTGTTAAGTTGTTGAGGGAGTTGGGATGGATCATGTCGTAAATGTCGGAAACTTTACGATCGCCATCTGCTAAAATCGGATAATTGAGGGTGACATTTTGAGTTTCCTCAATATCTTTGATCCAACCCATGTGAGAATCCACATCATCGACGCTGAGGGCGATGGTTTTCACGCCACGTTTGTCAAATTCCGACTTGAGACGGGCGACTGCACCGAGTTCGGTGGTGCACACTGGGGTATAGTCTTTCGGGTGTGAAAACAACACCACCCAACTATCGCCGGCCCAGTCGTAGAAATTGATTTCCCCTTTAGACGAGGCTTGGGTAAAGTTGGGAACTGTATCGCCTAATCGCAGTGACATAACTGATTTCCTCTAATTTTATTTAACGACGGTTCTCTATCATCCCATAATTGCCCGGTTTATCGATCGCACTGTAAATGATTCTAAACTTTTTGGTTGATCGCCCGCCAATTCCATTACGGTAATCTATAGCCCGCCTTGTACCGCTAAATTTTCTGGCTATGCTTTATTTTTTGCTTCAGGCAATACGACCTATTTTAGTTCCGCTGTGTTTTGTCTCCGCTTGGGCTTTAGTTTTTTTGCTGTGTTCGAGTGTCGGGCGCGCTGTCGCCGACTCTGTGCACCGAGCTGGGCGGATGCACCAAATCCCTTGCGCTAACTGCGTATTTTTTACCGGCGACTACCACCTCAAGTGTCCCGTTCAGCCTACAATAGCTTTATCTGAAGATGCGATCGACTGTCCTGATTATCGATCGCATTCGGGAACTTACGGTTAAAAAATCGACCGCCTTTTTAAACATTTCTTAATATTCCTCGCTCTTTCAATTAAACTTAAGTTGTGCTCAAGAGATTTTCAGGAGTGTGGAAAGAATGCTAATTCAAAAGCTCAATGACTGTGACGAGTTTATTGCTGGCGACGGTACTCAACTGCGAGAATTGCTGCATCCAGACAAACAAGCTGTGGATTTGCGTTACAGTTTAGCCCGCGCCACTTTGCCAGCGGGACAAACTTCGGCGCTGCACTCCCTGACAACTTCTGAAGTTTACTACATCCTCAGCGGCGTTGGGGAAATGCACATCGATGATGAGACTCAATTGGTGGAAGCCGGAGATGCAGTTTACATTCCGCCCAACGCCAAGCAGTTTATTTACAACTGCGGCACAGAGCCGCTAATATTTATTTGTATCGTCGATCCCGCGTGGCGAAAGGAAGACGAGACAATTTTTCAGTAAGTGTCGATAATTCTGTTTTAACAACTTTAACAACAACAGCACCCAGCCATATATACCGAGTGATTTCCTCTTTTTCAACTTTGATTCGGAGCTGCAATAATCCTCGGATTAACTTGCATTTCTCCCTTCTAATTAGTTGAGGAAGTATCAGCTTTGTTGGTGGGTGCTGCTATTGGTTTTTAATGAGACAGATGTGAGATTAAACAGCGTTTTACTCCTTAGATTCTATTGTGAACTTCGCTGTGGTATCTGGATGTGGTATCTGTCAGAGAAGCTTTTTGTTCGCTTCATATTTTTAATTTACCACCTTTTTCAAGAAGCGCAAGCACCTGCAACTAAACTTTACAAAAGAGGGAAGAAGGAAGAAGGAATATGGAAGAGGGAAGAGGGAATATGGAAGAGGGAATATGGAATATGGAATATGGAATATGGAAGAGGGAAGACAACCCTCTAGGGGCGTAGATAATTGCGGAAAATTGTGAAGTTAAATGAAGCATTGAGCTTTGTGGATGCCCAGGTAAAATCCTAGAGTTCGGCTGTGGTTGCTGCTGCGAGAAACAGGCATAATATTTTTATGAAAACAACCAAACTCATCAAACTGTGTGTTTTATCGCTGAGCATTTTCCTGCTGTGTAGCAATGTAATAGCGACAGCAGAACCGACTGTGAAGCCTCAACCCCAGCAAACTTATACTAACCAAGAGATTCTGCAACAGTTGGTGAAGGCGAAAATTGTGTATCTCGGAGAAACCCACGATAGCGAGGCAGACCACCAAGCTCAACTGAAAATTATTCGAGAAATGCAGCGGCAAAATCGTAAAATTGCGATCGCCCTTGAAATGTTTCAGCGTCCGTTCCAAAGTGCGATCGACAACTACTTAGCAGGTAAACTGACTGAAGAGCAATTAGTCGAGCAAACAGAGTACGATCGCAGATGGCGTTTTCCCTGGGAATCTTACGCCCCCATTTTGCGGTTTGCCGCATTAAATCAACTACCAGTCCTCGCCTTAAATACACCGTCCGAAGTAACGAGAAAAGTTGCCAGTCAAGGTTTAGAAAGCCTGACAGCCGAGGAAAAAAAGCACATTCCGCCGATTTCGGAAATTCGCACCGACAACGCCGAATACCGGCAAATGCTGCTAGAAGTTTACCAGCAACACCAAAAGGCAGCACAGGGAAATAGTACGGCTTTTGAAAGATTTTTGCAAGCCCAAGTTTTGTGGGATGAAACTATGGCCGAAAGTATAGCTAAATTTGTCAAAGCTAACCCCGACTATCAAGTTGTAGTGTTGGCGGGAAAAGGGCATATTATTTACGGTTACGGCATTCCCAGCCGCGTCGAGAGGCGTTTGGGAGTCGGGAAGGTAAAAACGCGATCCGTTGTATTCAATTCCAGTGAAAATTCTACTTTGTCGGCAGAAAAATCCATTGCTGACTTTGTTTGGCAGCACCAAGAATAGTAAAATTTTACTCGGAAGCAATTATCCCTAAAAATCAATGACAAACAGACCAAAAATACTGGCATTTGCCGGAAGTACCCGCGAAGCATCCTACAACAAACTGCTGGTAAAAGTTGCTGCGGCTGGTGCTAGGGCGGCGGGTGCAGAAGTTACCTATGTAGATTTGCGCGATTTGCCGATGCCGATATTTGATGAAGATTTGGAAGCAAAAGAGGGAATGCCAGAAAATGCCCGGAAGTTGAAGGAATTGATGATAGCGCATCACGGGTTTTTGATAGCTTCCCCTGAGTATAACAGTTCGGTTACGCCTGTGTTGAAAAATGCGATCGACTGGGTATCGCGCCCAGCTCCCGGCGAACCGGGATTAGTGGCATTTACTGGCAAAGTAGCGGTAATTATGAGTGCTTCCCCTGGCGGACTTGGCGGTTTGCGGGGATTGGTTCATTTGCGCTCTATCCTGGGGAATATTAGCGTGTTTGTCCTCCCGGATCAGAAAGCAATTCCCAAAGCTTTTGAAGCGTTTAATGATGACGGTACGATGAAAGATGCCCAACAGCAGGAATCTGTGGAAAATCTCGGTGCTAAATTGTCGAATATCCTGTCTAAATTAATCGCATAAGGCGATAAATTGATTTGGCGGTAGGGACACAACAATGTTGTGTCCCAATCCTAATATTTGTTATTTTACTTGCTGTATAAAGTACGTGCATATGGGCTATCCCGATCGCAAATCGCGTCCTCAAATTGCTACAATTATATAGCGGTTATCAAAAAAGTGAGGTATGCCCTATGCCCAATGCCCAATGCCGGATAGTACCTCATCTTTCTGATAAAGGCTATAGTTGATTGCTGGTGATTCTCACCCCAAAATTAACATGACATTCACCGGAAATCCAAACTCAGCACCTGTATTACTGACAACTGAAGAAGCAGCGCTAGCAAAAACCAGCAGCCGTGCTTTAGCATCGCACTTAGAAAATCATCCGTCTGACGAATCCCTGAACTCGCAAAAAGATTACCACAAATTTTACCACTACCGCATCACCCGATCGACCTAAAGAAAACCACCCGATCGCACATTGGCAGAAATGCACAAGAGCAAGCATAATTTAACCATCGGTCATCGGTCGGTTATACTTGTTACAAACCGCACGGCAGGCGTGGGAGACTCCTCCGTCACACCTGCCATGCAGTTTTATTTAAAATTGTCCGATTGGGTCATCCCTGCACGACGATAAAACAGGTTCGAGGCTACATTAATATCAGCCCATTTTCTTTTTCTTCCAAGCTTCCACAAACGGCAAAAATACCGACACTAACTCCTGCCGGTTCATTACCAAAGTCGGATAAGAAACCCTCCCGTAATTTTTCCCCACTTCCAACGGAAAAATCGCCTGGGACTCCAGCGGCAACCAAACCGCACCCGCAGCCTTCACAATTACCCAACTCCCGGCAATATCCCAAATTTTCGGAGTCGCTTCCACGCCTCCCATAGCGGCACCCGAAGCCACCATCAAAAAATTGTAACTAGCCATCCCCAACATCCGAATTTTACTCGGAAGATTAGGCCCGATTCCCACACTCCGGGAACACAAATTAAAAATATGATTTCCGCTCATTTTATCAGGACTAGGGCGAATTGGGCGATCGTTTAAAAACGCACCTTGAGGCATATTTGTCAATACATCATTGCCCGCCAAATCCTCTGCATAAAAACCGTGAAAAGTTTGATTCAGCGGCGGCAAATGCACGCAGCCAAAAACTGGAGTTCCGCGATACAATAAGCCTAAAGAAATCCCCCAAATTGGAATTCCGCGAGCAAAATTAGTCGTAGCATCCAAGGGATCTACAACCCAACACCATTCAGTATCGGGCAAAACGTGTTCTCCTTCTTCGCTCAAAATCCCGTGGCTGGGAAACGCAATTGCGATCGCACTTCTAATTTCCGCATCCGCCCAATTGTCAGACTGCGTAACCAAAGTGCCATCATCCTTCTCATCGGCTTGTACGCAACCGAAATCTTTCAAAAACTGCTGTCCAATTGTCTTGACAGTAGTTTGAGAAAAAGTTAAAATAGAGTCCCAAAAATTAGTCATTGGTTATTGATTATTGGTTATTTGTTGTTAGTCATTGGTTATTGGTTATTGGTTATTTGTTGTTGGTTATTGGTTATTAGTTATTAGTTATTGAAACTAACAACGGGCAACGGGCAACTGCCAACTGCCAACTGACAAAATATCAGTCTAGTTCATTTTCAAGAATAGTGGCGATCGCACTTTTAGCATTATCCTGAAACTCCCGCACATCCACCCTACCCAACAGCCAAACAGCCAGAATCATACCCACCGCCGGTACAGCAAATACTAACCCGTAAGCCAACATCGGCACCCCAAACAAACTCCTGCCAAAATCCAAAATAGCACCGCCGCTAACAGTCGCCACACCCCGCGCCATCGCCTGCGACAAACCCCAAGCGCCAATAAAAGTCCCCGCCGTTTCCGCAGCAGTCAAATCCAACATCAAACTTAGCGCACCAGTCGTCGTAATTCCTGAAGCTAATCCGAAGCACATTAAAGCCGACTTAAACACAATTGGATTACCAGTAAATCCCGATAAAATAATCAAACAAAAACAAGCAGCCACCGACAAACAACCCAACCTAATCGTATTTTGCTTGCCAATGCGCGGCACAATTAAAAAACCAGTGGCACTCAAACCAAACAGCACGCCAGTACCGTAAATAGCATTCAACCGCGTAGTTTCCGAAATCGGCATCTTAAAAATTTCCCCGCCGTAAGGTTCCAAAACCGCATCCTGCATAAACAAGCAAATTGTCATAATCAGCAGGAAAGTAAAAAATAAACCGGTTTGACGGCTAGCAGTCAAAATCCGCAGCGCACTTCCCAGAGTAATTTTATCTTCTCGATTAACTGAGATCGATCGCACCCCGTACCGCGAATACTTTTTCTCAACCCCAAAAGTTGCAACCGCCACCAACAGCAAAACAACTGCCGGCACTTTCACAAACAAACCGTTAATCGAAGCCTGCAACACTTCCCGAGGCACATCCCCATCAATTTGCTTCAGCAAACCGCTGCTGACAATCGCCCCGATAATGATACCAACCATCAGCATCGACCACACAACACCAATCAACTTCGATCGGTCTTCCTCATCCGAAACATCCACCAACAAAGCAGTAAAAGGAGTCGAACTCGAACAAATCGCGATACCGTAAATTGCAAAAACCAAACCCAACAAACCCACCCAACCGTAAGTAGGAGTCGTCCATCCCACAGCCTCCAAACTGTCGCCCAAGCACCACATCACCTGCACCGCCAAAAAAGCCGAAATTACAAACAACAGCCCTCCCAGCCACACATAACCCGTGCGGTGATGCCCGAACAAAGGCTTAGCATCAGACATTTGCCCGAACCACACCCTAGCCGGGGCGACAAACTGGTGCATCGCCAGAGTACCCGCCACCACAGTAGCCGGAATCGCCAACTCCTTAATCATCACGCGATTGAGCACCCCCAGCGTCAAAATCGACATCATACCCAGCCCCATCTGAAACAAACCCAGCCGGAACATAGTCACGAGGGTAACTCTCTTGATAGCAGCAGTCGCGGAATCTGTTAATCTAGAATCTGGCAAACGGTCGATCGACATAACTATTAAAATAAATACAGCATGACTCATTTATAGTAACTGAGATACAGCCGCCTTTCCTCCCAAAGCCCGAAGCTCAAATGCGATTATTCGTATAAATTAATATAAAAATAAAGAGAATCAATAACTGTGGATTTACCAACCGTGACAACCATTACCCTAGGACAAAACGGCCCAGCCGTCATTCCCCTGTGCGTCGGAACTTGGGCTTGGGGCGATAAACTATTTTGGAACTACGGTAGCAACTACGGCGCCACCGAAGTAGAAGCAGCATTCAAAACAGCCCTAGACGCAGGAGTCAACTTTTTCGACACAGCCGAAGTCTACGGTAACGGCTTGTCAGAAGAATTGCTGGGACAGTTTATCAAAAAAACCAGCCAACCCGTCCAAATAGCCACCAAATTCGGCCCCGTACCTTGGCGGATTACCGGAAAATCTGTTTCCGACGCTTTGAGTGCCAGCTTAAAACGCTTGCAAGTAGAACAAATAACCCTCTACCAAGTCCACTGGCCCTTCACTTTTTTACTGAGTCAAGAAAGCCTAATGAACGCCTTAGCAGACGAAGTAAAAAAAGGCAGAATTCAAGCAGTAGGAGTCAGCAACTATTCAGCAGAACAAATGCGAGAATCCCACAAAATACTCGCAGCCAGAGGCGTACCCCTAGCAACCAATCAAGTCCGTTATTCATTGCTGTCGCGGCAAGTAGAAAAACAAAAAATTGTCAGTACCGCCTCGGAATTGGGAGTAACAATTTTAGCCTACAGCCCCTTAGCCCAAGGATTGCTGACAGGTAAATACACCGCCGAAGAACAACCGGCAGGAGCCCGCAAACTGGACTCCCGCTTCAGCAAAACAGGCATCGCAAAAATCGAATTAGTCATGTCCACCCTGCGGAAAATGGGCAAAAAGCGATCTCGCACGCCCGCCCAAGTAGCCCTAAACTGGCTAATAGCCCAAAACGGAGTCATCCCCATTCCCGGCGCTAAAACCGCAAGACAAGCCCAAGAAAATGCAGGCGCATTAGGTTGGACTTTAAGCCAAGATGAAGTCAACCAACTAGAGCTAATGACACGTCCTTGGCTAGAATAAATTTGTTAATTGTTGACTGTTGACGCTTGAGGGCGGGCACGGGGCACCGCCCCTACTGACTGTTGACTGTTGACGCTTGAGGGCGGGCACGGGGGCACCGCCCCTACTGACTGTTGACTGTTGTCATTAGTTACCAATGCCCAATTCCCAATTCTCAATTCCCAATTCCCAATTCCCAATTCCTTCAACTATGAAAATTTTAACTGACTGGGGTTTCACCCGCGAAAGCTTGCGTCACAACAGCCGCGGCGAATATTTAGTATTACTGCAAGGAGCATTGCTAGCAGGATTTGCCATTTTACCAGTTTATCAAATGCCGGGATTCAAAATTGAATCAACTCAATTAATTTATGTTACCTGGTTTCTGGCAGCTATGCTCGGCTTGGGTGCATTAATTTTAATCGTCAAAGGATTGATAGACTTAGGAAAAAACCTCACACCTTTACCCTATCCCATAGAAAACGGAGAATTAATCCAAACAGGAATTTACAGCATAGTGCGGCATCCCTTATACAGCGGCTTAGTTTTAGCAGCTTTCGGTTGGGCAATTTTTCAAATGAGCCTATCGCACTTAATAGCAACTGCAATTTTACTGATATTTTTTGATATCAAAGCCAATCGTGAAGAAACCTGGTTGAGTGAAAAATATCCCGACTATTCAGAATATCGCCAGCGAGTCAAAAAACTCATTCCGGGCATTTATTAATAGAACCCATCGACCTCTGAGTTAATCCGCGTAAATCTGCTTCAATCTGCGGTAAAAAAAATATGAAAAATCGCAAAAAGTTACACATTAAAATTCTAGCATTAATCCTATTTTTGTGCTCGTTTTTAACAATAATTAATGGATGTAGCTTTTTTATTGCAACAAAATCCTTTAAACTTCCCGACTCAGCCAAACAAGAACCCTGGCCAGTACAAACAGGCCTCCGAGTCAACATCCTCCGCGAAAACATCCCAACAGTTAATCGCATAGTTTTAGTACCAGACGAAGCCACATTCTTAGCAGCAATCCAAAAATGGAATCTCAAAGGAAACTGGCCCATTCTCATCGAAGATAAAAAATATGCGCCGATGTTTGTGCAGCGCTTCCAACCCGAAGAAATCATCCGTTTGCCGAGCATCAAACAGCAACTCCCAAAAGGTCAAAAACTCCAACAATTAATGCTCAACAGCGCAGCAGCAGCCTGGAATGCCACGGATACTAAAACCTTAAAAGCAAAATGGACTGAGCTGGGCTGGGAACCTCCAGGAGTAGTAATCACATCAGAAAACGACCCCGCACGTACAGCAGCAGTTGCCTTAGCAGCAGCCCGCGGCGAACCTTTAGTATTTCTCGAAGGTAACTTCGGAAAACCCAACGATAACCTCAATGATACACAGTGGAAAAATCTGCAAGCAGCGGTTACAAAAGCCGTCGAATCCACTGGATATTTTTACTCTCAACTCGGAGATCCGATCGACACAATTACCATTGTACGCCAACTAGCAGTAAAATATCAATCCCCCAAAAACAAAGACGAACAATGGGCTGTTACCGACGGTTTAGGAAGGCATCCCAACGGCGAACGGTGGGCCGCTGCCGGCTGGATTTACGGCTCCGAAGTGCGATCGATATATCAAGCCATGTGTGCCATATTTCTTGACAGCCAAACAGCCATGCTTTATAACAGTTACCCCACAGAAGGAAACTGGGGAAAATATGGAATGGAAGAAGCATCTAACAAACTAAAAAGCATAGGCATTAACGTAGAATTAGTGCAACAACCAGAAGCTAGCTTGGAAAAGTGGCGGAGTTTAGCAGCAATACCCTGGGCATTTGACTTAATATTGATGAATTCCAAAGGCTATCCAAAATCATTTCAAGTCGGTAACGGCGACGCGGCAGTTGACGACATACCAAAGCTGCAATTTCCTGCAGCAATCCACATGATTCACAGTTGGTCAGCATCAGCTCCCGATGATGTAAATACCGTTGCTGGTAGGTGGTTGCAAAATGGCGCTTACGCCTATATTGGTAGCGTCAACGAACCTTTTTTGGCTGCATTTCTTCCACCTAAAATAATGGTCGATCGCCTAACACGAGGTGCACCCTTTTTAATGGCAGCCCGCCAGCTAGAATCCCCTCCCTGGAAAGTCGCCACCATCGGCGATCCGTTAATGTTAATCGCCAAAGCCAGACCAAGAATCCCGCCGGATAAACAACATATCTGATGTTGGGCGCGATCGATTTGAGCTTTGAGATTTGTGGTTTTAAGGTAGAATCTCGCATCGCCAATTCTTCAATCGGAATGTTGTATTTCACTGAATTATACGATTTTACAAGTTCATGGATGCGATCGCCCGCTAGCGCCAACACTGTAAATATAGTTAATGAGCATTATTATCGCCAGAATCTATCTAGGTTTGAATGTAACTGAGAATTCGATCGCGCCCAATTTGCCGACTCTCAGAATCGGTCGTTCCACCCCAACCACTGGCCGCCAAAATCTACCGTAAAATACGCCTTAATTAAGTTGTCAATTCCCCTAAAATCACTCAAAATGAAAATAAGAAATAAAATGTAATATTTATCTAAATTCTCACAGAAGAATTAACCGTTCAATGACAGCCACCCCTCCTGTGGATCTGCCGCCACCTGAGCCAACCGCAGAAACTCCCGACGCCTCCCGCCTCAGCCCGTTGTTCACCCGCCTGCACCCTAGCCCCGAAACCCTCCTGCTCATCCTCTCCCTAGTCATTGGGGGAGTTACGGGCGCGGGCGTCGTCACCTTTCACTATCTGATCCACTTCATCCACAGCGTGATGCTGGAAGACTTCATGGGGGCGATCGCCTCGAAAGGCCCTTGGACGCTAGCCTGCATTCCCACTCTAGGCGGAGTCATCATCGGGCTGATGCGCTGGCGGTTTCGGGATTTTGGCCCGAATATGTCATCGTTAATTGCAGCCACCCGCGGGCTGCAAGAACTCTCCCCCCTCAAACCCATCACCAAAATGGTGGCCGCCTCAGTATCCCTCGGCACCGGCGCATCTCTCGGCCCGGAAGCCCCCAGCGTCGAAATCGGCGCCAACTTCGGAATGCTGCTAGCTCAAGTCTTGCAGCTCTCCCCAGAACGGCAGCGCTTGCTCCTGGGCGCCGGAGCAGCAGCAGGTTTATCCGCCGGGTTTAACTCTCCCATCGCCGGAGTCTTTTTTGCGCTAGAAGTCGTGCTCGGCAGCACCTTCGCCACTTCGTCAGTCAGCGTTGTCTTGCTCTCTGCTGTCGTTTCGGCGCTGATCGCTCAAATTTGTTTGGGAGCTCAGCCGGCCTTTGCTTTGCCTGTCTACGATGTCCGCAGCCCCCTAGAACTGCCGCTATACATGGGATTGGGGCTTTTGGCGAGCTGTGTGTCCCTAGCTTATACAGAAGCAATTCAATTGACCGATCGCTGTTTTCAAGGAAAAATCCGAGGATTTGGTTGGCTCGGACGAATGCCCCGCCCGTTTCATCCGATCGTCGGCGGTGCGATTGTTGGTTTAGTCGCCCTGCAATTTCCTCAAGTTTTGGGCGTAGGCTACGAAACAGTTGAAGCCATGCTGCAAGATGTGAAATTTTCCTTGCCTTTGCTGTTGTTGCTGCTATTCGTCAAACTGGCGGTGACAGCAATCAGCCTCGGCAGCGGTTTGGTAGGGGGGATATTCGCTCCGGCGATGTTTTTGGGAGCTTGTCTGGGTTCGGCTTACGGCATCTTTTTGGAAATGTTGCCGGCAATGAGCGATCGAGTTGCAGGCCCTGCTGCCTATGCAATGGTGGGCATGGCCGCGATCCTTGCCGGCAGCGCCAAAGCACCGCTGACAGCCATCCTGTTGATGTTTGAATTAACCCGCGATTACCGCATTGTCTTGCCTTTGATGGCTGCTGTCGGATTGAGCGTTTGGTTGGTGGAGTTTGTCAACCGCCGATCGACCACTCACAGCCTTAACCTGCACCAAATGGGCGTAGATGTTGCTGTCAATTCCCCGATCGCAGCCAGAGAACAGTTGCAGGATTGGGAAGATGCTCTGGGCGATCGGATTGTCACAGAACTAATTTCTTGCCAGCTCCCCATTGACGGCGAACAAAGAGACGATGAGTCTGTGCTGGCGATCGCTAATGCACATTTACCCAAAGATGTCAAGTCTTTGCCTGAAACAAAATCAGCAGTTTGACTGCTCTCAAATCCCCTACTCCGTCACAAAACTAATAACCAAAAACCTAAATATTAAAGCCATGATATTTATCAACCCAAAAACCGATTACGCCTTCAAAAAAATCTTCGGTTCATCAGAAAGCAAAGATATTCTGATTAGCTTTCTCAACGCCTTAATTTATGAAGGTAATTCTACCATCGAAGACTTAGAAATTATCAACCCAAATCTGCCGCCCAAACTTGAAGGATTAAAAGATAGTTATCTGGATGTGAAAGCCCAACTCAAAGACGGCACTTTAGTCATCATTGAAATGCAAGTGCTAAACGTCCAGTCTTTTGGCAAGCGAGTTTTGTACAATGCAGCAAAAACCTATGCTTTTCAATTGGAAGCAGCACAAGGATATCGATTGCTGAAGCCAGTGATTGCTTTGACAATTACGGATTTTGAAATGTTTGCTAACAGTGAAGAATTTATTTCGAGATTTGTGTTCAAGGAAGTGAATAAAAACTTTACTTATCCCGAAAACGACCTGGATTTAGTGTTTGTAGAGTTGCCCAAGTTTACTAAAGGAGAGGAGGAACTGGAAACCTTAGCAGATAAATGGATTTATTTCATGAAAAATGCCAGAAGTCTCACATCAATCCCAGAAGCAATGGATAGCATACCCGAAATACAGTCAGCTTTTAATATTGCGAATCAATCCAAGTTAAGCCGAGAGGAAGTGGCAGATTTGGACAGAAGAGAACAGTTTATTTATGACCAACAGGGGGCGATTATGAAAGCGGCTCTAGAAGCGCGAGAACAGGGCATAGAACAGGGCATAGAACAAGGCATAGAACAGGGCATAGAACAAGGGATGCGATTGGAGAAGTTGGCGATCGCCCGACAACTACTTTCACGTCTAGATGACGAAACCATCAGCCAAACAACAGGGCTGACGCTGGAGGATGTGCGGAACTTGCGATCGACACAGGCGTTGCCCCCAACTTTAGGCTAAAATGATCGAAAAGTATTCATAACAAGCCTAGAGGCGCTGAGGTGAATCCTAACCAGGCAACTGCTAAAAACAAAAGTCAGAAAACACCAGGCAAAACCCCCTTGGGTTCCAGTCATTACGGCTTGTTAGGGCTCCATCCTTCAGCCAGCGCGATCGAAATTCGGCGATCGTACCGGGAACTGAGCAAACTCTACCATCCCGATACCACCGACCTGCCACCCTCCGTCGCCACCGCTAAATTTCAGCAGCTAAACAACGCCTACGCCACCCTCAGCAACCCAGAACGCCGCCTCGCCTACGACCTCAAAATAGGCTATTCTCGGATGAACGTGATTCAGCAGCCCCCTGGTTTTAACACTCCGGTTTCTCGATCGCGTGAAAAAACTTCTAACTCGGCTTATCTAGACCCCACGGATCGCCCTCTTTCCCCAGGAGAAATATTCGCCCTGTTTATCATGGGAACTACTTTAATCGGATGTTTGGTACTGGCGATCGCGATCGGCTTAATTCGCGGCAATTAAACGCTCAAATCCCCAATCCAAAATCTCCCAATCTAAAATCTAAAATCTAAAATCCCATGACTCTTCCTTCCGCTGATACTCCTTTGTACAACCATCCGCTGCCAGAAATCGAGCAGTGGCTAAAAAGCCGCGGCTGCGAGCAAGACCGGCAAGAACTACACTGCTGGCAGATCGATCGACCTACCTGGAAAGCAGAACTTTTCCTGGATATCGACCAAATCACCGTCCGCTACATTGACGCAGGGGCCGACGGTAAAGACATTCAAAGAGCCTTCAAATACTCTCTCTCGCGTCACGACATTGAAGATGCCGTTTTCTCGGGCCCCTAATTTGATTTTAGATTGGCGATTTGAGATTTTTAGATTTGTAATCAAATCGACGATCTAAAATCGGATTGTTCTGTAGATCGAGACATCGGTGAAATTGCTATGAGATTTTAGATTGGGAATCAAGCGAGAATCCACATCTAATTAGAAACTGACAAATCAACCAAAAAATCTCAAATCTCAAATCCCAAATCCTTAGACTTTGCCAAATCGGCGGCTGCGTTTTTGATAATCAGACAAAGCGCGGTGAAACTCCGATCGATCAAAATCCGGCCACAGCGTCTCAGTAATGTAAATTTCCGCATAAGCCATTTGCCACAGCAAGAAATTGCTCAACCGCATTTCCCCGCTAGTCCGAATCAGCAAATCCGGATCGCAAACATCAGCAGTATACAAATAGCGTTTAAATAAAACCTCATCAATCTCCTCCGGCTGCAACTTGCCTTCTTGTACTTGAGTGGCGATCGCCCGACAAGCCTGTACAATCTCCTGGCGGCCGCCATAATTCGTCGCCACCCGAAACAAAATCCCCCGATTGTGCTCCGTTGCGGCTACAGAACGCTCGATTTCCGCCTGCAAAGACCTCGGCAAAGCCTCCAAATTCCCCATAAATTGAATTTGTACGTCCTCGTCCACCATCTCCCGCAATTCTTGTCGCAGCTTGCCTTCAAACAAACTCATCAAAAAATCCACCTCTCCAGCCGGCCGCCCCCAGTTCTCCGTCGAAAAAGCATAGGCCGTTAAAGCGGGAATCCCCCAATCTTTGCAGCAGCGCAACAATTCCTTCAGGGCGCTAGCTCCCCGGCGGTGTCCCGCAATCCGCGGCAACCCCTTATTCTTAGCCCAGCGCCCGTTGCCATCCATAATCACTGCTATGTGCTTAGGCAGTAGTTCTTGTTGTAGATCCTCCGGCAGCTTTTCCAAGCAAATTCCTTGACTCATGGTTTCTCCCGATTACCCGACTAACGGCGCAGTATCCGCTTTAACAGTGTCACTCCCTTCAATCCTATCTGCCGTCCGAAATTGCCGATCGGAATTGGAGCCACAACTCTTTCTCCCTCCGACGGAAACAGCTTTGCTTCCAGCAATTCCTTAAGTTTGCTGCTAGTCAAAGGTCGATTTAACATTCCCATCTGCGCTAGAGAAATCGAACCCGTTTCCTCAGACACCACCACGCACACGCAAGCTTGCACCCGTTCGGTAATCCCCATCGCCGCCCGGTGGCGGGTTCCCAACTGTCGCGACGCGCTGCGATCGGACAAAGGCAAAATTACCCCCGCCGACACAATCCGCGAAGCTCGAATCAACACCGCACCATCGTGCAGCAAAGTTTGCGGCTGAAAGATTGTCTGCAACAATTCTTTAGAGACTTCAGCATTTAGCTTGACTCCCGGCACTGAAAAATCCCGATCGTCGATCGGAGAATCTGTTTCTACAATTAATAAAGCGCCCGTGCGGTTTTGCGAAAGTTCTTTTACTGCGTCCACAATTTCATCTATTACGCTGTCCGGTGCGGGAGTTGGTCGGCGATCGCGTCCAAACAATTGTACAATTTCCCCCCGCCCTAATTGTTCCAGAAATCGGCGAAACTCCGACTGCAATATTACCGCCATTGCCACAGCAGAACCTGTCACCAAGCTGTTGAGGGCAACGTGCAACAGTCTCAATCCAGCCCAGTTGCTCAGTGCCGTCGCCAGCATCAAAATAATAAATCCCCGTACCATCCACAGCGTCCGGCGCTCCCCGACAATGACGAGCACCAAATACGCAAGCGTAAATACCAGTCCAATATCGATCGCCTGAACCAATAAGGACTCAACGAGGCCAAAGTTATAGCCAGATTGTTGATTGTTCATGGTTCATCGAACGCTACCGCCTGTGAACCGCGAACCGTGATGCACTCGAACCCGTGAACCATGAACAGTTGTTATTCCAATCGCGTGACTAAACAAGCCAAAAGTAAAAAGTTAAAAGACAATCATCAAGAAATCAAAATGAATTATCTTACTTTTTACTCTTTACTTTTTATTTTTTACTTCTTACTTTTGAGTTCCGAGTCGTGCCGGAAGGCGATCGAGCCTCAGCAAATCCTGGTAAGTTTCCCGCTGTAAAATCGTGTTAACTTCCCCATTTTTCACTAAAACCGCTGCCGGTCGGGGTACTCGGTTGTAGTTAGAAGACATACTGTAATTGTATGCTCCTGTCGCCGTAACGGCGAGAATATCTCCGGCGTGACACTCTGGCAATTTAGCATCTTTAATCAGAACATCGCCTGACTCGCAGTGTTTTCCAGCAATTGTCACTGTTTCCGTTAAGGGATCGCGCATTTTGCCGGCTGCGAGGATTCGATACACTGATTGATAGGTAATAGGACGCGGATTGTCCGACATTCCCCCATCCACAGCTAAATACGTCCGCATTCCCGGAATAACTTTTTGAGAACCTACGGTGTAAGCGGTGACGCAGGCTGTACCGACGAGCGATCGACCAGGTTCGCAAAGCAATTTCGGTAATGGCAATTGGTGCCGCTCGCAAGCTGCTACCACTGCGGTGCAAATTGTCCGAGCCCAATCGTCAATGCTAGGAGGATCGTCCGTTTCAGTATAGCGAATGCCCAACCCACCGCCAATATTAATTTCTGTCGCAGGCAAATCATAACTTTGTGCTTTTGTCAAGGCCTGAATTATGACCTCGGCTAAGTCGTCGTGGGGTTGCAGTTCAAAAATCTGAGAGCCGATGTGAGCGTGCACTCCCACACAATATAAGGACGGCTGTTCGCTGATGAACTTAAATACTCGATCGAGCGAATTGGGATCGAAGCCAAATTTACTGTCGATTTGACCAGTCTGAATGTACTCGTGGGTGTGACACTCAATTCCCGGAGTAAACCGCACCATAACTCGTGTCGGCCCGCCTGTTTTACTGGTGACACCCAATTTTCCCAACTCAGAAAGAGTTTCTAAATCCTGCCAATTGTCGGCTACGGTAATGCAGCCGCTTTCGACAGCTAGCTGTAATTCCTCGCGGGACTTGTTGTTACCGTGGAAATAGATTTTGTCATGGCTAACGCCAGCTTGCAGTGCAGTGTAAATTTCCCCTGCAGATACTACATCTATTCCTAAACCTTCCGAAGCTGCGATCGCGCAAACCGCCAAACAACTCCAAGCCTTAGAAGCATAGAGCACTTGAGTTTCGCCCGGATAGTAACGTCCAAAAGCATCCCGGTACTGCGTGCAAGCCGCCCGCAGCGTTTCTTCGTCTAAAATGTACAGTGGCGAGCCAAATTGCTCCACCAAAGCTGTCACTTCGCAGCCTCCGATTTCCAGCCTGTCTCGGCTGTTAACGCGGGCTGTCAGCGGTAAAAGTTCTTGATTGGGCGATCGGCTTGAGAGAGCCTCTTGAGACTCAGACAGGTACTGAAGTCCAGATTCCGCCCTCAGAGATTGAGTAGATACCATCGGCGCAATAACTATCCTTGGTGATTATTCATGTGTCAGCAGTCCTCAGCCGGCAGCGAACAGTCGCTGCTGTAGACTAATGTTAGGAGACTGATTAGCAATTACTCGACAATAGCAAAAAAAAACTAATCGCTACTTTATTTTCTAGTGTACAATTTACTGCCGTGCGTTTTCTAGAAATTAAACAGATCGCCACCGAACACCTCAACAGTGCGGTCGAGCTCGATCGCCTTTGTTTTGGCGGACTTTGGACGATCGAAGGCTACAGGCGCGAATTAGACAGTCCTAACAGCGATTTATTGGGTTTGTGGCTGCGCGAAATTGAGGACTCTGAATCAAGTCAAAACCGGGCGGGCACGCACCATCCACCGCCCCTACAGATTCCCCCAACTCTCATCGGTATCGGTTGTTTGTGGGTAATTTTAGAAGAAGCTCACATTATCATGCTGGCAATTCATCCTGAGTTTCAAGGTCGGGGTTTCGGGCAAGCTCTGCTTTGGGCGCTGCTAAAATCGGCTTGCGACAGGCAATTAGAGCGGGCTACTTTAGAAGTGCGAGAATCTAATTTAGCAGCAGTGGCGCTGTACAAAAAATTTGGATTTAAAGAAGCAGGAAGGCGGAAACGATACTACGAAGATACCGGAGAAGATGCTCTGGTGATGTGGCGCAGCGGTTTGGAGAAACCGGAGTTTCAGCAATATTTGGCGGTTGAAAAAGTGCAAATTTGCGATCGCTTGCAGAGAGAAAAATTCACATTGGGCGATCGATTTAAATACTTGTGATTCTGAGTGAAGCGAAGAATCTACCGTCTATGTGAGTGTTGCAGTTTGTTGCTGAATCGGGACTTGAACGCAGCGATTAATTTGGTCGAAGTCCCACGAAATCGAGTCAAGATAGCTAATCCTGAATTCACGCCCTCTGACGCTTAATCGTAACCGTATTTTTCAACTATATTGCGAAAAACCGGGTGGTAGCGGGCGTGAACGCGGCTGTAAGCGCTGGTGTCGCCTGGATTGTCAAGAAGAAGTTTCTTGCCAACAGGGTTGAGGTTAGCAGCGATGTAGTGCTACTGCAACTAACGAGCAGCAGTTGTTTTTCGCGTGTAGGATGCGATAACGGGCGAACCCTGGTTAGTTCGCGTTAGTTTGGTTAGAAATTGTGTACTGTAGGGCGTTGCTGATTTACGGTATGAAATGCTAAATATGCAAGTCATAGAAACCAGAATCCACAAAACTTCTAAATTTTCAATTTATTTTTTTCATACCCTGATTAAGCCACGCCTGAATTTACTATTCCGATGAAGAGAGGATTTAATATAAGGCAGATTAACCCAGAGCGACGCAGATAGTTTTAAGAGATAAACAAAGCGAGAGGGGGCGGGTTTTTTAGGATTGTTTGCGAGTGTCAAAATCACTACCTAAACCCGCCCTGCAAATATGCGTTTTTTACCAGAAAGCAACAGTCAACTGAAGCTTACTTAGCTTGACAAAAGGTTTCGTAAACCCCATCAAGCAGTAAATTAAGAGCAGAAGTTGCTTTCTCAGCAGCTAACAGTGCTTCCTGTTGTGCTTCTTCAGTTTCACAAACCTGTAACAAAGCTTCGCGAGTGGCTTCGGAGTGGAACTCGTCGGCTTTTTCGTGAACTTGAAAGAAAGACAAAGCTGCTTGTGAATCGATGCCGTAAAATTCCTTTAAACCAGCGATTTTGGTTGTGGAAACTTCGGGGATTTGCGCTTCGTAAGCGTAAAGGGCTGCTAAACCTTTGGCGGGAGATTCGCTGCGGGCTAAGTCTTTGAGAATGCGGACGGATTCGGTGGTTTTTTCTAAGTGTTCGCGCGAGAGAACTGCGTTTCTGTCTAAACCCAAACCTTCGGCAAAGCGCAGCCACAGTTCGGGGTGATTTGCTGCGCCTCTCTCTTCTTCTATCAGGTTTTCGAGGAGCATTTGACGAATTTTGATGTCGTCGCAGGCGGCGTGGGTAGCGCTGACGTAGGTGGGGAAATTGTGGACTTGCAGGTAGTATTCTTGTGCGTATTCTTGCAGCATTGCGATGTCTAGTTTGCCTTCGTTCCACATTTGGTAGAATGGGTGTTTCAGCAGGTGATTTTGGTCGAGAATGCTGTTGAGTTGTTCGAGAAATTGCTGTTTGTTCATAATTGTCGATCGCCCTTAAGGATAGTGCAGCAAACCTGCGATAAAATGGGTTAGTAGTGAGGAATTCAGTCCTTGACTAAAATGTTATCGTAATCTAGCATTTTGTCAAGACTAAATTTTCAATTGTTTGTGTTTGGATCGAATCGTTGTTGATGCTGATATCGCGGGCGATTATTATTAACCGCCATCAAAGTTTTTCGTAGTGCAGACTTAAGTCCGCCACATGAAAGCGCACTGAAGTCAGCACTACGAACCGTTTGTAGTGGGTCGATCGCACGCGATATGACTAAGAATTTCGGATAATTAACTGCTAATTATAGCTGCAATTCGATCGCGCTCCAACTCTCTTCCGATTAGCACTAATTTGGTTTGACGGAGTTCGGAAGGTTGCCAAGGGCGATCGTAAAAATATTCTATACGATCGCCCACACCTTGCAACACCATCCGCATCGGCTTCTTGGGAACCGCCACAAACCCTTTAATCCGATAGATTTCTTCCTGCTGCATCAAGGCTTTCAGCTTTTTCACCAAAGCTTCCGGTTCAAATTCGCGATCGGCAATAAAGAAAGTCGAGTTAATATCATCATCGTGCTCGTGTTCCTCCTCCGTGTCGTGGTGACTCGGGCGGGACTCCAAATCATCCTCAACCGCCGCATTAAATCCCAACAGCACATCAGGGTTAATTTCGCCACCCTTAGACGGAACAATTTTCACACTCGGGCGCAACTCTTGCTGCAACCAGGTTTGAACTTTCTGTTGAGTTTCCGCATCCACGCGATCGACCTTCGTTAACAGTACCATATCAGCACAGGCCAACTGGTCTTCAAACAATTCCTCGATCGGAGTTTCGTGATCCAAACTATCATCAGCCTGCCGCTGCGCCATCAAAGCATCGATATCACCGACAAAATTACCGCTAGCAATAGCTTCGCAATCAACAACAGCAACCACACCGTCTACAGTAGCGCCAGTGCGAATTTCCGGCCAGCGAAAAGCTTGAATCAAAGGCTTAGGAAGTGCCAAGCCAGAAGTCTCAATCAAGATACAATCAATTTGGTCTTTGCGCTTCAATAACTCCTGCATAGTCGGCAAGAATTCCTCTTGAACAGTGCAGCAAAGACAACCATTTGTCAGTTCAACAATATTGCTGCTGACAGTTTCTTCTTCATCGCAAACTTGGCAATCGCGCAGCAACTCTCCGTCAATTCCAATCTCGCCAAATTCGTTAACCAGAACAGCAATGCGGCGGCCTTGATTGTTTTGCAACAAATGGCGAATTAAGGTAGTTTTGCCGCTACCGAGAAAACCAGTGATAACCGTAACAGGAATTTTGTGCATTGATAATTTTGTTTTTTGTTTTGTGATGGGATCTTTGGTTCCCAGGCTCTGCCCATAGGTGAGAATTTAAGACTAAAACCCACAATAAATGTCGTTTTTATGCGAAGTCTAGATCCCCCTAAATCCCCCTTAAGAAGGGGGACTTTGAGCATATTTCTTGTCCCCCCCTTATTAAGGGGGGTTAGGGGGGATCTAGATTTTGATAAAAACAAGAGATCCGGTCGGCTTGACGTTAAGTTGTCACCAATAAGCAGAGCCTGGTAACGAGAAAAGGCTCTAATTCCCCAGCGGCGGAATTTTAGCCAAAACGCCTTTTTTCAGAGCTTGAGGACGCTCTGACCAAGGCAACAAACCATCAGGTTTAGCATAGTATTGACCCGCGCATTCCAGTACAGCCTCGATGCTTTCCGGCTCATTTGCAGGCAAATCACCAAATAGATAAGTGTACTTTCCCACAGCAGCAAAAGACACCGCACAAGAGTGACTGCAAGCACTCATGCACTCAACTTCTTGAATCTCAAATCGATCGCAAAACTCCCAATCTTTAGCAAGTTTCGATAAATCTTCCATAAATTGTTGGCCGCCGCTTTTGCCTTCGCGCTTGCCGTCTTTCCAAATACTAGCGCAAGCAGTACAAACAAACAGACTGTGCTTTGTGCGTACAGCAGCATTAATTCCATCCATCATCCGTACCTCGCAGATGCGTTCAAAAGTGAGTTAGATATCGGCGGGCATTCTGACTTTATAAACCACAAGGGTTTCATTACAGTTGCGGGACAGCGCCGGACTTGCACCGAACTTTCCCCGTTTCCTCTAGCGGCTGCTCCCCGCTAGAACCGATCGCAATTTCACATCATACCGCACTTGGCGCCCTTTTCCAAAAAAGTTATCTTGGTAAAAGCAAGTTTTAATATCTACACACATAAATCAACCCCGTTCTTAGCAAGGATTTTAGTCCTGACATTCCAATTTTTTAAGGATTGAATTCCTGTATAATTGTAAGTACGATAGTCCGAGGATGTACTATGACTGCATTAACAGAAATCCGCGAACAAGTAGTTGAGGAAAAAGTTGAGAAAAAAGTACATACTTATTACTCTCCTGAAGAGTATTTAAAACTGGAAGAAATCGCAGAATTTAGAAGTGAATATCAGGATGGCAGGATAATCCCTATGACAGGCGGAACACCAAATCACAATCAAATAGCTCTTAATTTGAGCGGTACACTAAATTTTGCTACGAAAGGACAACCGTATCGAGTATTTATCAACGATTTGCGTTTGTGGATACCGTCGAAGCGGGTTTATACTTATCCTGATGTAATGTTGGTGGCGGGGAAATTGGAGTTTGCTGAGGGTAGGAAAGATACGATTACTAATGCGGTGATGGTGGCTGAGGTTTTATCGCCATCGACGGAGGATTATGACAGGGGCGGCAAGTTTAAGCTTTTCCGTTCTATTCCTAGTTTTCGAGAGTATGTTTTGATCGATCAATACGAGATGCACGTTGAACATTTTTGCAAGACGGATGATAATAAGTGGATTTTGTCTGAGTATGATGGTGCTGATACGGTATTACAATTGAGTTGTGTGGAGTTTGAGATGCGGTTGGGTGATATTTACGACCGCGTGGATTTTGAATCTGAATCTGAATCTGAGGAGTGAAACTATATGAATGCCTTCACCGATTTTTCAACTCACGGCTATCAAATTGAAAGAGAACTTGGCCACAACAGTCTCGGTGGCAGAGTTACCTATTTAGCAAAAAATACGAACTCTCAAAAATTAGTTGTAATTAAGCAATTTCAATTCGCGCAATTAGGTGCTAGTTGGACAGAATACGAAGCTTACGAACAGGAAATCAAAGTGCTCAAAAAGCTCGCACACCCTGGAATTCCCCGCTATCTCGATGCTTTCGGGACTGACAGCGGATTTTGCATGGTGCAGGAATACAAAAATGCCGAAAGTGCGATCGCCCGAAATTTCTCGCCGCCGGATATTAAACAAATTGCGATCGGCACTTTAGAAATTCTAGCTTACCTGCAATCCCAAAAACCGCCCGTAATTCACCGCGACATAAAACCGGAAAACTTGTTAATCGATGACGAGTTAAATGTTTACTTAGTAGACTTCGGTTTTGCCCGCTTGGGAGGCGGAAACATCGCCGCCAGCAGCGTCGTCAAAGGCACGATGGGATTCATGCCACCGGAACAAATGTTCAACCGAGAATTAACCAAAGCCTCGGATCTTTACGGCTTGGGGATAACGCTGATTTGTTTGTTAACTGGTACAAAATCTGCGGATGTCGGTAATTTAATTGATGCTAATTATGGCATTCATTTTCGGCATTTAGTACCGCCGTTGCAGCAGGGTTGGATGAATTGGCTGGAAACAATGGTAGCGCCGAGAATTCAAGATAGATACAAGTCGGCTGGTGATGCTTTGACCGTTTTGAAATCTCTGGATGTCAGCCGTTTACCTAAAGTGAGAATTGAGCGCGATCTGCTTGAATTTACAGCTACTGAATATGGAGAAATATTAACAGGCGCGATAGCCATTAGCAACCCAATTCCCGATACAATTTTCTCAGGGAGATGGGAAGTCGCGCCGCATCCGAACGATCCGCCCCACACGCCCTACGACCACTCTTGGATTTCCTTTGAACCGCAGTCATTTGAAAGCAATAATATCGAGTGTCAAATTAGAATTGATACAAGCACATTGCTGGCAAGTCAAACTTACAAACGCCAAATTCTTCTGCGCGCCAATTCCGAGCCAGAAACTCATACAATAGAGTTGCAAGTCACCACATCTGCCCTACCAGTACCGCAAAAAACTAATGCTGTGTCAGTAGGCAGGCTGGCTTTCATGTGCAGTTTTTTTATTTTATCAGGTTTTATGCTACACCAGATTGCAAGCCCCAACTTCTTTGACGATAAAGCAACCGAAAATTATATTGTTAGTGCCACTTTTGTGAGTGTATTATTTGGGTTTTCAGTTGCTGAAATCACAAGCGTGGCAAAGTTAAACAAATACCATTCAAATTGGTTCGGAGCGTTGTTTGCAGGTGCAATGGCAGCTATACTGTCTGTCTTCATAAATCTTTTAATACCTACTAATAATTTAGCCTATAACAGTAATATAATTTATCAGTTCATTGTTATAGTGGTTGTTCCTGTATCATTAATTTTACTTGGAGCTTTAGTCGGCAATATAATGAATGCTAGAGTTTTAGTGGTTTCGCTGTTTTTATTTCTTTCATTGTGTGGTTTGACGTGGCCCTCATTGTTGCTGGTTATTCTGCCGATCGCATTTATGATGTTGATATCCGCTTTGGCTTACGCGATAGTCAATCCGATTGCTAACACTCTAGTTTCCGAGCAGATAACCAGAAAAATCCTTAAATTAGATGCTGCCAAAATAGCCTTTCTTACTGCCGGATTTTGTACTAGCTTGGGAGCAGCATTTCCACTTTTTTTTAAATTTTATACTCAATTAGAATGGGTGGAACCAATGGAAATGATAGCTGTAGGAGGAACAACAATGGCATCTTTAGCCGTCACTGCAATTCCCTTAATTGACCTAATTATTTTTAAACCAAAAAGGATTATTGCCAAGTATCGCAAATCTAAACCAAATTTAATTAAACCGTAAATTTTTTTTCGTAGTAAGGACTTTAGTGCTCAAGGATTGAAGTCCTTACTACAAGCTTTTTCAGGACTGAAGTCTTTACTACGAACCTTACAAATTACCTATGAATGATTTTCCTGACTTTTCCAACTACGGCTATCAAGTAACTCGCGAACTCGGACACAACCGCGCGGGCGGTAGAGTTACCTATCTCGCTACCGAAATTAATACCAAACGTTCCGTTGTTGTTAAACAATTTCAATTTGCCCAGACTGGTGCTAATTGGGCCCAATATCAAGCTTACGAAAAAGAAATTGAGATTTTGCGAGCACTCGATAACCCCAACATTCCCCGTTATTTAGACTCATTCCAAACTGCATCGGGTTTCTGCATGGTACAGGAATACAAAGATGCCAATTCCCTGGCAACTTCGCCGCAGCAAACACCGCAAAAAACTAAGCAAATTGCTATTTCTGTGTTAGAAATACTCAAATACCTGCAAAATCGGGTGCCGCCAGTTATTCACAGAGATTTGAAGCCCGAAAATATCTTGGTGGACGATCGCCTAAATGTCAGCCTTGTCGATTTCGGATTTGCTAGAATCGGTGGGGGAGAAGTTGCCGCCAGCAGCGTTGTCAAAGGCACCTTGGGCTTTATGCCGCCCGAACAAATGTTCAACCGCCAGCTAACAGTCGCATCCGATTTATACAGTCTCGGCGCCACGCTAATTTGCTTGCTAATCGGCATCAATTCTACCGAAGTTGGCAGCTTGATGGACGAGACGGGGCGGATTAATTTTAAAAATCGCTTGCTGCACCTAACTCCAGAATTTCTTGACTGGCTGCAAAAAATGGTGGAACCCAATTTTAAACACCGCTACGCTTCGGCAGATGCAGCCCTAAATGCTTTGATTCCCCTAGAGGTAGTTCAGCAGCGTAACAAGTCAAAACTCGCACTGATATCAGTCGGATTATTAACAGCAATTGCTGCTATTTTTATCTCGCTTTTTGTAAAATTTCCAGAACCTCAAGCAATAGTTGAATCTAAACCAGAACCTCAAGCAGTAGTTGAATCTGAAAAAATAACCAATGGACAAACGTTGAAACCTCAGATTCAAGTGATGTTAACTGACGAACTAAAATCGAGAAAGACTAAAGATGTTTTGTCCTTGAAACAGCACAAGAAAGTCTATTTTACTGTAAGTGCTGCTAACTTACCAGAGAGAAAATATCTAGCATTTTGTGAGGTCTTCAACTCTCAAGGAAAATTAGTAGCCCAGAGTAATGGTTATGATCTTTATTTGAAAACGACGGGAGATAGATTAAATACTTGGTGTTGGTACAATTTTCAAAAAGATGACAAACCTGGCAATTGGAAGTTTAAATTTACCTTACACAATACACCCAATGAAAGAAAGGTGCAAAAAATTTTCAAGGTCTTACCTTAAAATAGTGCTCCCAGGCGGGCAGTGAATTTCTTGGCTGTCAAAAATTGGCATACTGCTAATTGGGTTATTGCTACTGAACTCACAGATTGCTGACATCGTTGTTAGTAGATTGCTACCCTCTTTTTTGAAAGTAAATACTGCACCTATATACGATTTTCCACCAATGCCTTCAGATTTGCCGAACGCGAGTACGCTTTCAAATTGTGCAGGTTCGCGTTGATTGTGTAAACTTTGAACAGGGCCGAGTGATGAAGTTATAAAGTAACGATAGTTCCCCATCTTTTCTTGAACTCCCATACCCAATTTTGCAATGGAATCGCTAAATTGACTGTTTTCTGCATAGTAAGCTTGCTGCGCTTTATTAATGCTAGCCATAACTTGTTTTGCTTCTGAGGCTTCCATGTTAAGGGATGGGGAAAGTTTATTGAGTTCAAAATCGTAAAATGACGCCATGATGCCAGCAACAACTGCACTGTAAATTGCAATCCTCGGCAGCAAACTGGATACTGGCAATCTCGATTTTTTACTGGGTTTAGTTAAATTTGCTGACATTTTTTTAGTGTCATAAAATATTGCTAAGTATGTAAGGTACGCAGCGCGAACCTTACATACTACAAATTAAGCTGTTTCGTGCTTCCGCCATGCGGGATGCCACAGCAATTCAGCAGTCGATCGCTTCTCGACCATTTCCTTGGTAATCATACAGTCAGCAACATCCTTGCGAGAAGGCAACTCGTACATCACATCCAGCATTAACTCCTCTAAAATGCTGCGGAGAGCTCTTGCGCCGGTTTTGCGCCGATAGGCCTCCTGGGCGATCGCCCGCAGCGCATCCGGCTCAAATTCCAACTCCACACTGTCCATCTTCAACAGCTTTTGATACTGCTTCACCAGCGCATTCCGGGGCTCAGTCAAAATCTGCATCAAAGCCGCCTCATCCAGCGGCGAAATCACCGTCACCACCGGAATCCGCCCGACAAACTCAGGAATCAAACCAAACTTAACTAAATCGTCCGGCTGTACCTGTTGCAAAATATCAACAACCCGCTTATCCTTCGCAGCCATTGTCGAGTTGCTGTCACTTTCAGTTGGCTGAATAAAGCCCAAGGATTTTTTACCCAAACGCTGATCGACTATTTTTTCCAAACCGACAAAAGCACCGCCGCAAATAAATAGAATCTTGCTAGTGTCAACTTGAATAAAATCTTGGTAAGGATGTTTGCGGCCGCCTTGCGGGGGAACATTAACCACCGTTCCTTCCAACATTTTCAGCAGCGCTTGCTGCACTCCTTCTCCCGATACATCTCTGGTAATCGAAGTGTTTTCGCTTTTGCGAGCAATCTTGTCAATTTCGTCAATATAAATAATCCCGCGCTGTGCTGATTCGACATCAAAATCCGACATTTGCAACAGCCGCAGCAAGATATTTTCTACATCGTCGCCGACATATCCAGCTTCTGTTAGCGTTGTTGCGTCGGCTACCGCAAAAGGAACTTCGAGCATTTGTGCCAAACTCTGCGCTAACAAAGTTTTACCGCAACCTGTGGGCCCGACTAGCAGGATGTTGGATTTTTGCAGTTCGACATCGCCGTCGGGGGAAGATTTGCCGCTGTCTTTGGCTTGGTCGGCGCTCAAGCGCTTGTAATGGTTGTAAACTGCGACAGAAAGGACTTTTTTGGCTGAGTGCTGGCCGATGACGTGGTTGTCTAAATGCTGTTTAATGTCTGTGGGTTTGGGAATTTGGGCTAAGACAATTTTAGATTTGTTCGATCGACTCGGGCGTCGCGTTCCTTGTCCCTGAGACTCTCGCACCTCTGATTGAGGAATCTGTTGACCAATTGTTTTGCTAGAGTCAAAAAATTCTTCCTCTAAAATTTCATTGCACAGTTCCACGCATTCATCGCAAATGTACACGCCGGGCCCAGCTATTAACTTGCGGACGTACTCCTGCGACTTGCCGCAAAAGGAGCATCTGAGATTGGAGTCATACTTTGACATATTTGCCTCTTACTTTACGGTTGCGGTTGCTTGTTTTGACTGGGGAAGTTGCGGCGGGAGCGATATCTTTGCCCTAGAAAAATTTCCCGAAAGAACACCCAAGCCAGTCTGTCGATTTGAGATACTTCGGCTTCGCGAGCGTACGAGTTTGAGATTTGAGATTTGAGATTTACTCCACAAATAAATTTTTGAAGTTGAACCTTGGTCTAAAACTTGGGGATATACACGAGTTAAGTCAGGGGCTAGTCTCAATTTTTGCCTGGTCAAGCTTCGCGGTCTCTATTTCTAAGTTAGCACTTTTGAGGCACGGTCATTAGTCGTCAGCCCTGCGACCATATTTTAAATTTTAAATTTTCACTTTCGGGCAAAGCGGCACGGGCTTACCATTTTTTGTAGGGCAAAAATTTGCCTGACATAATTATTTTTACTCGATCGCCTTTTGGGTCTGCTTCTTTCTCGACATCCATAGTAAAGTCGATCGCGCTCATAATCCCGTCACCAAATTTTTCGTGGATTACTGCTTTGAGCGGCATTCCGTACACCTGCATGATTTCATAGAAGCGATAAATCAACGGGTCTACCGGAACAGCAGCATCCAAAGAACCTTTTAACGGAGGTTCGGTCAGCACCGCAGCAATCTCGCCCGACAGTCCCAAGGCTGAGGCAATTTTCTCTGCTTCATCGATCGATGCCGTAGCTTGACGGTAAATAACCGCAGCAATCCAAACTTCGTCGCGATCCAAAAGTTTTTCCAATTCTGCCAAACTAATTCCTTTAGCTTTTTTAGCAGCCAAAAGCTTTTCTGTAATTTCAGAAATTGCCATTAAATATTCTCCAACTCACTGAGATGCTAGATGTGAAATTTCTCTCACATTTTGGGGATTTTGTCAATAGCAAACCGAAAAAACAAACTGAATTGATAACTCGGAATTTCAGCAAAAGCTGGTCTCGTCAACTTCCACAACTTGCAACAGATCGATCGCAAAATAACTCATAAATGCCCGGCCGCAATGGTAGAGTTGGCAGTAGATGCAGTGCAAGTTACACCAACTAAGGCATTGGGCCACATTTAGGCAGAAATTCGATCGCTCCAGCCTGACGCACGGGTGGCTGGCTACCGCAGCCACAACTTCTTTACCGTTCACAACCGGCAACTGAAGTATGGAGATTCAGGTTAAAGATTATAGCATTGAGTACGATCGCGCTGCCCAAACAATCACCTGCTGCGGCTCGTTCCGGCTCAGACAGGCCCAAGAATACGCGCCGATCGCCCATGCTGCTCAAGTTTGTTGCTGACTCCTCGCCAAACACGATTACTTTAGACTTACGAAAGCCAGAATTCTTAAATATTTCGGGAATTAACATCCTCTCAAAATTTGCGATCGAAGTGCGCCAGCAAAAAAATATTCAAATAACCCTAAAAGGCTCTAAACAAATACCCTGGCGGGAAAAATTCCTGAAAAAATTACAGCGGCCGATCCCTTCCTTGCACTTACAATTGGAATAGTAAATCGCAAAAGCTCTATGTGAGTCCCACCCCAAGTCCGAGAACCGAGATCGGGAGACTCAAGTGAAGGCTCGTAAGTCATAGTTAAGCTAGCCCCGAACCTTAAAAAACTTCCGACCCAACTAAAAAATACTAATTGTCAATTGCCATGCAGGAAGAACCATCGAGAGAACAGCTACTTTTGGACGTTCAGCGGCTGAGTGCGGAACTTGAAAACTTGAAGCGCGAAAAAGCTGACCTAGAAATTTTGCTGGAGACTACCACCGAACATTCGGACACGATGGACGCTCAATTGCTCTCTAAAGCTGATGTGGCGCTGCGATCGAGCGAAGAGCAGTTTCGGGCGATCGCCTCAACAACTCCCGTTCCGGTATTGGTTTCTCGCCTCGGTGACGGCTTAATTATGTATGCGAATTCTCAATTGGCTTCTCTGCTGAACATACCCCTAGAAAAATTGATCGGCTGCAGCACCCCAGACTTTTATTTAAACCCGGACGATCGCCCAAAGGTACTAGAAGCCCTCGCCAAAAACGGATACCTCCAAAACTACGAACTCCACTGCAAAAAGTCAGATGGTACTCCCTTCTGGGCCACAATCTCCGTTGAGTCCCTGCTGTTTAACGGTCAACAGACAGCATTGTGCGCCTTGTACGACCTCACCCAGCGCAAGGAAGCAGAACAAACCCTTAAAGAGAGCGAAAAGCGTCTCCGCCGCCAGAGTCTGGCTTTGTTGCAGCTAGGCCGGCAGAGGACTTTCAACAGCGGTGCGCTGAATGTGGGAATTCGCGAAATTACCGAGGCTGCAGCCCGCACTTTGGAGGTGGAAAAAGTCAGCGTCTGGCTTTACAACCATCTCAGATTTGGCAGTCGCTATTCGATCGAACCCCAGCTAAATTTTATCAACCGAGCGATCGCCCGCAGCCAAACAGAATCACTCGATCCAGAAACCGCCGCCCGAGAAGAAAACCCAGATTTGGTCAATCATTCTAAATTTAAAATCTCCAACCTCAGATTAGTTTGTCTCGACCTGTACGATCGCACCAGCGAGAATCATTTGAGCCGCCAGCCCCTATCGGCGACAAGCGATTTACAACTTTCATCAATCTTAGATGATGTCGAAGGCGACACACCGGGCGAAAACTTAGCTGAGGACAAAGCATTAAAAACTGCGCCCAACACTTCAAACTCGATCGCCACAAATTTGTGCCACTCATCTCCGGTAGCCCAACACTCCCCCGCGCTACCGAATCCCAACAAACCAAACTCATCTATATTAAATGTAGCAATCAGGCTCGGCGGTCAGATCGTAGGCATCCTCTCCTTGGAACACGGCGCGCCCCGCCAGTGGGCTCTGGAGGAACGCACCTTCGCCGATTCTTTAGCAAATTTGGTCGCGCTGGCGATCGAAGGATTTGAACGCCAGCGCGCTCAGGAAGCACTTTCCAAAGCCAAAGCCCAGCTAGAAATGACCGTCGATCAGCGCACCGCTCAACTCACCGCCGCCAACAAACTGCTCCGCATCGAAATTGCCGAGCGCAAAAGAGCCGAAATAGCCTTGCAAGAAGCCTTACACAAAGCTGAAGCAGCTTCCAGAGCTAAAAGCACTTTTTTAGCCAATATGAGCCACGAGTTGCGAACACCGCTCAACGCCATTATCGGTTACAGCGAAATGCTACAAGAAGAAGCACTCGAATCAGGACTAAAAAACATCATTCCCGATACCCAAAAAATTCGTAACGCAGGCAAACACTTGCTGACTTTAATCAACGACATTCTCGATCTGTCTAAGATAGAAGCAGGTCGGATGGAGCTTTATTTAGAAGAATTCGACATCGGTAATTTAATAGAAGAAGTCGTTGCAACTTTGCACCCTTTAGTGGAAAAAAATCACAATCAATTGCAGGTTTCTTACTCTCCGAATTTGGGAATTATGTACGCAGATTTAACTAAAGTCCGGCAAATTCTCTTCAATTTGCTATCGAATGCCTTGAAGTTTACCGAAGGTGGAACTGTGCTGCTGAGTGCGACTAAGGAAGCAGCAGGGGGTAGCGATTGGGTTTATTTGCAGGTATCTGATACGGGCATTGGAATGTCGGTCTGGCAGCAGCAGAGTTTGTTTCAACCTTTTGTGCAAGGCGATGCTTCGACTACTCGCAAGTACGGCGGCACCGGTTTGGGATTGACGATTAGCCGCTTGTTTTGTCAGATGATGGGCGGCGATATTAGTCTTGATAGTCAGTTGGATGTCGGCTCTACTTTTACTGTTAAATTAAAGGCACAAGTTGAGATTAGTCATTAGTCATCGGTCATTAGTCATTGGTCATTGGTCATTGGTCATTGGTCATTGGTCATTGGTCATTGGTCATTGGTCATTGGTCATTGGTCATTGGTCATGGGTCAAGCGATTCTCAATGACAAACTCCTAATAATATCATGTTCGGTGGATTAAATGCAATCAATAAAGTCCACACTACGAACCCTTTTTGTTGTGGTAATCGATCGCACTTAATCTAGCAGTTCTCACAAAAATGAGGTATCAATCCCTCAATCCCCCAATCGAAAATCGAAAATCTAAAATCCTGAGCTTTTTGAGACAGGCTATATGAGCTATTCCTAAAGACCTATCCCTAATTATCATAATCTGTTAATTGTGACACCGATCGCGATCGACCTCTGTTGCTCATCACACAATAATATTTGTTCCCAGCTTAGAATATCTTATTATCCTAAACTTTTGCCGTCGCCCGGATCTAGCGCCTCGCTGCATTATTCAAAAGTCGCACCTCAATCAGATTGAGGGGGGATTGCTTGTAGAAAGACAATTTGTTAAAAATAATGCTAGGGTCGCTAACCAGTAGAAGGCAAAAGTTAACAGGAAATCAGGAATTCTCACAGGCTTAAGGAGGCAGAAACACCATAGGTGTCTTTTGCCGAATCCGAAGGGCCTTCCAACAGCAGCCTCTACAGGCTTCATAGCAATGCCGCCTTCAACAGCGCGCAAGTTATCAGAATCAAAGGAGTGCATCTATATGTCGATTAAACCTTGCAGTCAACCGCTAAACACAAATCCTTTCACTTGTCATCGCGATCCCGCTACAGGCAGGTGGACTACTGTAATCGCAACAGTTGAGAACCCTTCCGCAACAGACTCTAGTTGGAAAGCAAAAGCCGAAAGCGAAAACGCAGGTAAAGCAGAAACAACAATTCCTGTTTCGCCTACAATATCGTTGCCGAACAAACGCCTTTCCTTCTCATTGCCTCCCTTCAAAAAGCTGGCTAAAAAATCTGTTGTCACTCTCAGCAGATAGCCATCGCCCCGGGCCGGATCTAGTTTCCACGGTTACGCCCGGGCTCGCGCCCAACAAAAAAAACAACTTAATCAATAGCATAAATTGCCAAAAAGCGATATACTGCCAGCAAACTTTCTCCTTGAAGATCCGTGAAGTATTTGCTCGATCGCTTAGTCCAACTGATCTGGACAAACCGACCAATTCGCCAGCGGGGAACAGTCATCGTTGCCATCCCCTTGATTGGTATGTTTGCCTCACTAATCGCAATTTCAGGACTCCGCGAGAGTGCCATACAGCTCAGAAATCAAGCAAATACTAACAAGGAAATACTTAACGAAACCAACCGCTTGTTAACAGCAATGGTGGATGCAGAAACCGGAATTCGCGGTTACGGGTTAACGAAGCGCCCCGAATTTCTAGAACCCTATTTAGAAGCAAAAAAAAAATTGCCTCCGCTGTTAGCTAAACTCAAGTTGAGGGTGGGGAAAAATCAACCGCAAGCTCAGGAATTTGCAGAAATTAAAACAATTACCGAACAACACATCAATTTCTTGCAAAACACTTTAAAGCAGCTCGATAGTTCGGCAACAAGAGTGCCGTCGCCAGAAATAAATCAGGTGTTCGGTATAGGCAAATTGAAGATGGATAAGCTGCGCGATAAAATTGATGCGTTTGGTGAAGCAAACAAAGCTTACCAGAACGTTCAAGAGCGGCAAATACGGGAGTTGAGAGATTTAACTAATTTCCTGCAAATAGGTGGTTTGCTTGTCGGCTGTTTGGGTGCCGTGGCTTGCTGGTATTTATTTGATAGTTTAGAGAAGGAATTGAAGAAGCGGGAAGCTGGCTTAGAAGAAAGCAAAACTCGCATTCAAGCTGTGGTAGATAATGCGGCTGACGCGATCATTACTTTGGATGAACGGGGAAATATTGAGTCTTTTAATACGGCAGCCGAAAAGATTTTTGGCAAAAGTGCCGATCGCGCAATTGGCTCGAACCTGCGCCGGCTGATAGCTCAACCGCAACCGCACTGCAGCGCCGGAGATTATTCGATCGAATATTTCACATTAAATCCTAATGCTAAGCTGACAACTTACCAGCAAGAAACAATGGGACTTCGCAGCGACGGAATCAAGTTTCCGATGGAGTTGGCCATCAGCGAAATGCGTCTGAAAAATCAACACTTGTTTATTGCGATTTGCCGCGATATCAGAGGAAGAAAACAAACTGAAGAAACTCTCCGCAAGCAAGCGCAAATGCTGGATTTGGCGAACGATACGATCGCGGTACTAGACTTGAAAGGGGAGATTTATTATTGGAATTTGGGGGCGAAGTTGCTCTACGGATGGCGGAAGTCGGAAGCAACCGGCAAAAATATTCACGATATTTTGCAAACTGAATGGAAGCAGCCTTTTGAGCAAATTCAAAAAATGCTTTTTGAGCATGGTTCTTGGCAAGGAGAAATGGTGCGAACCAAGCAAGACGGCAGAAAAATAACGGTAGCCAGCAGGTGGACTTTGCAGCACGACGAGCAAGATCAACCGGTGGCAATTTTGGAGATCAGCAACGATATTAGCGATCGCAAACGTTCAGAAATTGCCTTAGCTGAAAGTGCCCTCCGGTTTCGCCATACTTTTGAACAAGCGGCAGTCGGCATGGCCCAAACCACTGTAGAAGGCAAATTTATGTTAGTCAACCAAAAACTTTGCGAAATTTTGGGCTACAGCCGGAAAGAATTGATGCAGAAAAAAAATCAGGAGATTACTTTGCCGGAAGATTTGGCAAAGGAATTAGAATTTTTGCGCCAATTGTTAGCAGAAGAAATTGATAATTATTGTGTAGAAAAGCGCTTTGTCCGCCCAGACAGAGAGTTGGTGTGGACAAACTTGACGGTTTCGCTGCTGCGAGAACAAAATGGCAGTCAATTTTTGATGTGTGTGATAGAGGATATTAGGGAACGCAAACAAGCTGAGGAATCCCTTAAGTTGCGCGCTAGAGAGTTGAGTTGGACGGCGCAGTCGCTGGCTCAAATGACGAGTGTTTTGAGAAAGCGGAATCAAGAATTAGACCAGTTTGCTTATGTGGTTTCTCACGACTTGAAAGCGCCGCTGAGGGCGATCGCCAATCTCAGCAGTTGGATAGAAGAAGACCTCAGCGAGTCCATGACAGAGGATACTCTGCACCAAATGAACCTGCTGCGCGGCAGAGTTCACAGGATGGAAGGATTGATTGAGGGACTGCTGCAATATTCCCGCGTCGGGCGCATTCAAGTAGCTTCAGAAACTGTAAAAGTTGAGAATTTATTAGCAGAAATTATTGATTCTTTGGCACCGCCGGCGGGATTTGATGTGAAAGTTGAATCGGGAATGCCAACTTTTGTCGCCGAAAAATTGGCGTTGCACCAGGTTTTTGCTAATTTAATTAGTAACGCTATCAAGCACAATCGAGCTGAATCCGGTGATGTAAATATATCCGTTACAGAGTTAGATGATTTTTATGAATTTTCAGTAGCCGATAACGGGCCGGGGATTGCTGCTCAATATCACGATAAAGTTTTTGTGATTTTTCAGACCTTGGAAGCTCGCGATAAAGTTGAAAATACTGGTATTGGTTTGTCGCTGGTGAAGAAGATTGTGGAAGGCCAAGGGGGCACTATTTCGCTGGAATCTGCGGAAGGTGAAGGAGCAATTTTTAGATTTACTTGGCCGAAGCAACCTGTTAGCAAAGAGGGAAGTGACACAACTTTAAATCTAGTAAATGTGGGGCGTGGATAGCGCACCGCAAACCTGATAGCGACCGTTTAAGCTGCATCGCAGCGGATTTCGATGATAAATCCGTCGGGATCGTAAAAGTAAATGCCGCGTCCTGTAGCGCGCGTTACGGGGCCGCTGTCGATCGCAATTTGATGAGATTTTAGCACTTCGATCGCGCGATCGAACAAATCGCGATCGATATCAAAAGCCAAGTGGTTGGCGCGAGTAAAAGCTTTCTCCGGGTTCGGGTTTGGCGGTTCCAAATCTGGCTGCCAAAATAAGTCAATTACAGTCCCATCTGGGGTGATGAAATTAGCCACTTTACCCGCTGCTACCATTTCTGTTAAACTTGCGGGAATTTCTGCACCTGTGAGTTCGTGCAAACCGAGAATTGTACCGTAAAAGTAGCGGGAAGCTTTCATGTCCCGCACGTTTAAAGCGATATGGTGAACGCGGCGCAAATTCCCCGGCGCGAGGGCAATTTTGACGGTGTTTTCGCTAGTTTGCATGGTTGTCAATTGCGAATGTTATAGAAGAAGTCATTAGTCATTGGTCATCTTACCCGCTCGCGACTTGTGAGCCAGCGTCTTGCCCGATCGCGAAGCCGAAGGGAGCCGAAGCAAGTCGAATGGTGGTCATTTTAGCTGCTCGCGAAGTCAAAGGGTAGTCATTAGTCATTTTAGCCGATCGCGAAGTCGAAGGGTAGTCATTGGTCATTAGCATTTTGTAGATACTGTCTTGATCTGTCAAGGGGGAGTGAGTAAATAGGGCTTGCTGAATAAGCCTAAAACCCTTACATCAAAAGACTTTGGTTCGTTTAGGCGCTGATAATGTTTAAGACTATAGCAATCCTAAATCATTATCTAAACTTATTATGATATATAGCTTTTCAAGCTCTCATAGGAGGTACTATTTGGGATAGAACATAGGCCTCCGTGGGCATAGGGCATACCTCACTTTTGTGAAAACCGCTATAATTATATGCAATAATTGATTGTGACAATAAAAAGATTAATAACTTACAACTGCCACAGAAAGATAAGAAAAAGAAAGAGCGGCGTTAGAATCTTTCATTAAAAGCGATCGAACTGTAAGAGAACTCAAGCGAGCAATAGCTGTAAGGATAGCTATCAAAGGTAAGCTCTACCATGAAATTAGCAAAATATGGCGTGTAAGTAAATTTTTTATTGGTTATTGGAAAAAACAATTTAAAACCACAGGCATCGCAGGAATCAAACTAGGGTATAAAGGGTCAAAAGGATATTTAACATCTCTACACAAAACTGAAGTAATCGAAGGGCTAAAGAATAAAGAATATTGGGATTTTGATGAGCGAGTTACTTATTTAGAGCGAGAATTTGGTGTCAGCTATAAATCTAAACATAGCTATTATGAACTCTTATCTCTGGCGAAGATCATCTGGAAAAAAACTCAGAAAATCAATCCCAAATCTGAACCAGAACTGGTCAAAGAAAGAGGGAATAAATTAACAATATTTTAGCCAAAAACAAGGTTGGTATAGAATCTAGAGAAATAATAGTATTTTTTTTAGATGAATGTCATCTACTTCATGGCGATATTAATGGCGAAGCTTGGGCTCGCTCCGATCTAAGAATTGAAGTCCCAATTACCAATCAAAAAAATAGACAAACTTATTTTGGCGCACGCTCATTATCAAACCAAACAATTCCATGTTAAAGTTTATAAATCTGGGGATTTAAAATCAACATTTTAATTCATAAAAAAATACTTACAAAATAAATACAAAGAGCGGAAAATTATCTTGATTTTGGATGTAGCTATTTATCATAGATATGGAGAATTTAGAGATTATTTGTCAGAAGTTAATCGTGAGAAATAACCTGATGATTAATCCATCACTTGTATTTTATTTACTCCCAATGCTCTCGAACAGAATCCCGTGGAAGCTATTTGGTTACAATCTAAAAATTTTTTACGAAAGTATTGGTATTTATGTAAGTTTTTTAAGATAATTAAATTTTTGTTTGAGTTTTTCACAAAGGAACATAAATTTGATTTTCCCAAAATCCATCAGTACACCTATACATAGAAAATGATTGAAGATTGCTATAGTAAGGAATAATCCCAAAAAAGGGGCAACTCGCGTCGCCCCTCATCTATTTAAGCAACTGTAAAATTACACTTCCACAGCAATCTTTTGTTCCGAAGCCTCCGGCGAATTCGCTTCACTTGGCGGCACAACTTGCCAGAATTTCGGCAAATATTCAGCCCAATTTGCCAAAATCTTCTCAGCTTTCTTGCTGCCAGTTCGATCGCACTGAGCCTCAATCAACTCCTTCAATTGCGCCTCCCCAGCCGCCGTACAAACCCGCTGCATCTTCACAATCTCCCCGTTGACATGAGCCGGGAAACTGCCATCTTCATCGAGGAAATAAGCCAAGCCGCCAGTCATTCCAGCGCCGACGTTGCGGCCGACTTTTCCCAACACCACGATCGCGCCGCCAGTCATGTACTCGCAGCAGTGATCGCCCGCACCCTCGATCACAGCTTTCGCCATCGAGTTTCGCACCGCAAACCGTTCGCCAGCTTTACCCGCAGCCAACAGAGTTCCCCCCGTCGCACCATACAAACAAGTGTTACCGACGATCGCATTTTCAGAAGCATCATAAGTCGCACCAGCCGGCGGTGCGATCGCGATTTCGCCGCCGTGCATCCCTTTACCAACGTAGTCGTTGGCTTGGCCTGACAGTACCAGCGTCATCCCCGGCAAATTGAACGCGCCGAAGCTTTGGCCCGCGCTACCAGTGAAATTGAGGGTGATTTGACCGCTAAAGCCGGTGTTACCGTGTTGCTGTGCGATCGCACCAGTGATTCTTGCGCCTACAGTGCGATCGGTATTCACCAATTTTACACTCTTGCTAACAGTGCCGTGATTGGCGATCGCCCTTTGAATCTCAGCATCCGCCAGCAAATCGTCGTCTAACACAGGCCCGTTGGTGTTTACGTCGCCGTGGATCAAGAAAGATCGATCGCTCTTAGTATCCGGTAACTTCGTCAAACAATCCAAATTAATCGCTTGAGTTTTAGTTAGTTTCACCCCATCGCGCATTTTCAGCAAATCCGCACGGCCGATGATATCTGCGATCGACTTATAACCCAATTTTGCCAGCAAACTCCGCACTTCTTGTGCTACGAAATAGAAGAAATTAACCACGTGTTCCGGCGTTCCGGGGAACCGTTTCCGCAAGTGTTCTTGTTGAGTAGTCACACCCACCGGACAACTATTCATGTGGCAAACGCGAGCCATAATGCAGCCTTCTGCAATCATTGCCACCGTGCCGAAACCGTACTCTTCGCCACCCATCAAAGCGCCTACAATCACGTCCCAGCCGCTTTTAAAGCCACCGTCAACGCGCAGCAAAACTCGATCGCGCAATTTATTTTCCATCAGCACCCGGTGAACTTCTGTCAATCCGAGTTCCCACGGAGAACCTGCGTGCTTAATCGAACTCAATGGAGAAGCACCAGTGCCGCCATCGTGGCCGGAAATTTGAATCACATCAGCATTTGCCTTGGCGACACCAGCGGCTACAGTCCCGATGCCGACTTCCGACACCAATTTCACCGAAACTCCTGCTTTCGGATTGATTTGGTGCAAGTCAAAAATCAACTGCGCCAAATCCTCGATCGAATAAATGTCGTGGTGAGGAGGAGGCGAAATCAGCGTGACACCCGGTTTCGATCGGCGCAAATAAGCAATGTACTCGCTCACTTTCGCCCCTGGCAATTGACCGCCTTCACCCGGTTTCGCACCTTGTGCGATTTTAATTTCGATTTGTTGGGCGTTCATCAGATACTCAGGAGTCACCCCGAAGCGTCCCGAAGCTACCTGTTTGATGGATGAAGAAGCTGTATCGCCGTTCTGCAAACCTTTTAAGTGAGGTAGCGTTTGTGAGAAACCTGCCTCGCTCACATCGTTTAGCACTTTGTAGCGCACCGGGTCTTCGCCACCCTCGCCGGAGTTGGATTTGCCGCCGATACGGTTCATCGCAATCGCTAGCGTTTCGTGGGCTTCCGGGGACAAAGCGCCGAGAGACATTCCGCCGGTGGCGAAGCGCTTGACCACATCTGCTACAGATTCTACGTCTTCAATGGGAATGGAAGGGCGATCGCTCACAAAATCCAGCAAATCCCGCAAAGCCGTTACCGGGCGATTTTCGAGCAGTTGCTTGTAAACCTCGTAGTGATCGTAAGCCGTTTCAGAATTTTTGACACCCATGGGTGTCATTTTTGGTTCGGCCCCATTGCCGTTACCGTTAGTCTGAGCCTTAAAAGTAGTCACAGCCTTGTGCAAAGCCTTCGCCATTTCCGGGCTGTTCATGTGATATTCACCACCGCGGCGGTACTGCACAAAGCCGTAATTTTCCAGCTTTTTGAGGTGCAATTCTGGGAAAGCCTGACTGTGGAAAGACATTACCTCGTTAGCCAATTCCGCCACACTCAAACCGCCGATGCGAGAAACAGTGCCTTTGAAGCCCAAATTGAGCAAATCACCGCCAATGCCGATCGCCTCAAAGATTTGCGCCCCTTGATAGCTAGACAGCAGCGAAATCCCCATTTTCGACATAATCTTCAGCAGCCCATTTTCCACCGCTGTGCGGTATCTAGCTTGAGCCTGTGCCACGGTAATATTGGCAACTTTGCCGTGCTGCATCAAATTTTGAGTCTTGGTGTCATACCACCAAGCGCGCACGCTTTCCAAGGCCAGGTAAGGGCAAACAGCCACCGCACCGTAACCCAGCAAACAAGCGAAGTGGTGAGTGCTCCAACATTGCGCGGTATCGACAACCAGCGAAGTTTGCATCCGCAGCCCGACGCTAATTAAGTGGTGGTGAACCGCACCAACTGCCAGGAAGGGCGGAATATAAGTGCATTCTGCACTCAATCCCACACTAGATAAATCTCCCTCTTCCTTCTCCCCTCTTCCTTCTTCCTTCTTCCTTCTTCCTTCTTCCTTCGATGGTCGATCGCTCAAAATCAGAATTCTCGAACCCTCGCGCACCGAAGCAGCCGCCTCTTGACAAAGTTGCTCGACTGCGCTCTTCAAACCTCCAGGCCCGGCAGAAATTTTGTAAAGCGTTGACAATTCCGTAGCTAGGAAAGACTTTTGGTCTTTCAAGACAGACAGTTCAGCGTCGTTGAGTACGGGGGAATCAATTTTCATCCGCTTGGCATTTTCCGGCACTGCTTGCAGTAAATTGCCCCGCAGGCCCACATTCATCGTCAGCGACATCACCATCCCCTCGCGCAGGGGGTCGATCGGCGGATTTGTAACTTGAGCGAACCGCTGTTTGAAATAGTTGTACAGCAACTGAGGCTTTTCTGACAACACAGCCAAGGGAACGTCATCGCCCATGCAGAAAGTCGGTTCTTTCCCAGAACTCGCCATCTCGACGATCACCATGTCCAAATCTTCGGCCGTGTAGCCGAAAGCAGTTTGGGTTGCTAACAGCGTTTGCGAGTCGAGGGTTGCTGTTTCCGCAAAAGGCTGCGGTTCCAAGGTTTCGCGGTTTTGTTTCAGCCATTCACCGTAGGGATGCCGCTTAGCAATTCGCTGCTTGAGTTGCCAATTTTTGAGAATTTCCTGGGTTTGCAGGTCAACTGCAATCATTTGTCCTGGCCCCAAACGGCCTTTTTCGACAATATCTGCTTCGGGAATATCGACAACTCCGGCTTCGGAAGCCACAATTACCAATCCGTCTTTAGTAATGCAGTAGCGGGCCGGCCGCAAACCGTTGCGATCGAGCGTAGCACCTACTTGTTTGCCGTCGCTGAATACCAGCAGTGCGGGGCCGTCCCAAGGTTCTTGAATGCCGCTGTAATATTCGTAAAAATCGACAATTTCTGGATAGTCAGCCAAATCCGGCTGATTTTTGTAAGCTTCGGGCACCAGAATTGTCAGGGATTCCAGGGGGGTGCGGCCGGAGTGCACCAACAACTCCATCACGTTGTCCAAGTTTGCCGAATCGCTGCTTTCGGGATTGACAATTGGGTTAAACGTGTCGATATCAGCTTGACTCCAATTCGGGTGAGCTAAATTGGCTTGCCGCGCCTTCATCCAGGTAATATTGCCCAACAGCGTGTTAATTTCCCCGTTGTGTCCCAGCAAGCGCATCGGCTGGGCTAAGCGCCAGCGGGGCAGGGTGTTGGTGCTGAAGCGCCGGTGATAGACGGCAAAGGAGCTTTTATAAGCGGGATTTTTCAGGTCTGGGTAAAATTCTGCTAGTACGGCCGATCGCACCATGCCTTTATAGACGATCGTGCGACAAGAGAAAGAGCAAGTATAAAAGTCTTCGCGGGTGAAGTTGGGGCGATTTGACAGCGCGTGTCCGATCGTGCGGCGCGCCAAAAATAGATGTTTGTCGAGTTCATCTCCGGCTAAGTGCGGTGAACTGACTATTACTTGTTCGATTTGAGGTTGATTTTCTAGCGCTTGCTCGCCCAAAACCGACGGTACAATGGGAACTTTGCGCCATCCCAAAAGTTTCAGCCCGCGATCGGTCAGAACTTGCTCAACCACCTGCCGCGCTATAGTTGCTTGAAATTTATCTTGAGACAGAAACAGCATTCCCACGCCGCAGTTTTCCCGCGCCGGAGGCACAATTCCTTGTTCGGCAAACCAAGCATCCAGCAATTCCCAAGGAATCGCGGTCATCAAACCCGCACCGTCGCCGGAATCTTGGTCGGCGCTGCAACCGCCGCGATGTTCCAGACAAGTTAAAGCTGGGAGTGCTTTTTCAATAATCGAGTGCGTAGCTTCGCCGCTTTGGTTGGCAATAAACCCCACACCGCAGGCATCTCTTTCTTCCACTAACCAGCTTTGGCCGGCATAGGGAGTTCCTCGCTCAGTCTGATGCACGTTTCTGTTTGGATCGATCGTGTTACCCATGTTGATTGAATGTTATTTCCGTGATTGTGTGGTTGATGCGTTTTTATAGCTCGGAGAGAGAAGGCTGCCGAGTGGTGGGATCTTAGTAAATCTTGAAACAGCACATAGCAAGCTGATTTAGATAAAAATTTACGTCGATGCTGCCTGCACTGAGGACTGAAACCCTGTTTGCCAATTTTAAATTATGTCGCTCGCATCCTCTCGGAGATGTCTCCTAGAATACCCTGCTGTGAAAAAACAGTGATTCTTTGGGCGATCGCCGCCCTGCAACTAGATACATTGCAGGGGATTCCCTACGGGATAGCTGCGCTTCGCGAGTTTTTTGTGTGGGTTTTTCCTGAGTTCGGAAGGGTAGCCTTGCGGACTCAGGTAGATAGTAACTTTAGCGTTATTTTGCTTGCTGCGCTGTTGAGTTGCTTTCGTCAGCGCCCGCAGACACAAAAACCACCTGCCCGCTCAGTCGGTAGGTGCAATGTAGCAGCGCGGTTCACAACTGGTGAAACCTGTCTTATTGTGAAGTCAACTCTCAAGCCGCGAACATCAAGTTTATCAAAAAATTGATAAAATTTCACCCATTATAGTCAGAGTTGGGGTGCAAGTCTTATAAGCGATCGTCCAGAACCCCGGCTAAGATGGCTTGCCGAAAAAGGTTGACAGTTGTCCCTAACCCTAATTTGTATTTTTTTAGCTACAAACGTTCGTTTGTAACTCATCAATGAAGGCTATTTCAAGGATTTCTGACAACTTGGGAGTATCTGGTAGAGCCAGCGCCACCTTTTTGAATCAAGAATCTCAGTTTATTTAGGGCCGAGAGTGTCAAAAATTATCCCATAATTATGCCACGCCTATTAATGGGCTTCTGAAGTTCCTCTTCCCTGAACTGCTGTTGTTCCATCAGCTTTAGCTAAGTCATTTTCTACTTAGTCTCAACTGCCGTATCAACAGCTCTTACATAAAATATTAAGTCTTGTTGTTCAAATAGCTCTTTCATAAATTGCTCTCCCAAATATGTTAAGAAAGATGTAATTCAAGCTAGAGCACGGGAGATAGAGCGACAATAGTAGATAGCAACTATAAAAAGCTTCAGGCTTGACAAAAACAGTAGGAATACGTAGGTATGGGTAGCATAACAAATCTTTTTCTAGGATATCACATAAACGAGCAAATATACGCAGGCACTCGAACTCTAGTGTATCGCGGTCTTCGCTCTTCAAATGGGCAGCCGGTCGCGATCAAACTACTGCGAAATAACTTTCCCTGCTTCAACGAACTGGTTCACTTCCGTAACCAGTACGTCATTGCTAAAAACTTAGAGATCCCCGGCAGTGTCAAGGCATACAGCCTGGAGACTTACCATAACCACTATGCTCTGGTGATGGAAGACTTTGGCGGAATTTCCTTAAATAGCTACCTCGCTAGTTTAGTATTCGCCAGCAAGGAACCTCTGGAAGGCTTGCCCATTAACGAGTTTCTTCCCATTGCAATTCAAATTGCCAACTCGCTTGATGGACTGTATCGCCACCACGTTATTCATAAAGACCTCAAACCCGCCAACATTCTAATTAACCCCACCAGCAAAGAAGTCAAGCTGATTGACTTCAGCATCGCCTCACTGCTACCTCGCGAAACCCAAGAAATTCAAACTCCCAACGTCCTCGAAGGCACTTTACCTTACATATCTCCTGAACAAACTGGGCGAATGAACCGAGGCATTGATTACCGCACAGATTTCTACTCGTTAGGAGTAACATTCTACGAATTACTAACAGGAAAATTACCATTCCAAACAGACGATCCAATGGATTTGGTACACTGCCACCTCGCCAAACAACCACTCGCAGCCTCAATTATCAACCAGAGAGTTCCATTGGTGCTGTCTGAAATTGTTAGCAAACTGATGGCAAAGAATGCTGAAGAGCGCTATCAAAGCGCCCTAGGCCTGAAGTTTGATTTGGAAACTTGTTGGCACGAGTGGCAAGAGACAGGGGCGCTGACTAACTTTACAATCGGGGAGCGAGATTTGTGCGATCGCTTCATCATCCCCGAAAAATTATACGGTAGAGAAAGCGAAGTATTCTCCCTGCTATCCGCCTTCGAGCGCGTCAGTGGCGGCAGCACAGAAATGATGCTAGTGGCCGGTTTCTCCGGCATTGGTAAAACCGCCGTCGTCAACGAAGTCCACAAACCCATCGTGCGGCAGCGCGGCTACTTTATTAAAGGCAAATTCGACCAATTCCAACGCAACCTCCCCTTTTCAGCATTTGTCCAAGCTTTTCGCGATTTAATGGGACAATTGCTATCGGAAACAGATGCCAAACTAGAAAAATTCAAGTTAGAAATTGTGGCAGCTTTGGGCGATAGCGCTGGGGCGATAGTTGAAGTCATTCCCGAACTCGAACGTATTATGGGGCCGCAACCGCCAGTCCCCGAACTTTCGGGCAGTGCCGGTCAAAATCGCTTCAATTTGTTGTTGGAAAAATTCATTCAAGTCTTCACAGTAAAAGAACATCCTTTAGTGATTTTCTTGGACGATTTGCAATGGGCAGACTCAGCATCGTTAAAATTAATTCAACTGCTGATGAGCGATATTGATAACCGCTATCTCTTATTAATTGGGGCTTATCGGGATAACGAAGTGTTTCCAGCGCATCCATTGATGCTGACGTTAGCAGAGATTCAAAAAACCGCGGCCCAGGTGAATACTATTACCTTAGCTCCCCTCGATCGAGCCGACGTAAATAGTTTAGTTGCCGATACTCTAGCTTGTTCTAGAGCGTTGGCTCTACCTTTGACAGAACTCGTTTATCAAAAAACCCTAGGCAATCCATTTTTTAGCACACAATTCCTCAAGTCTTTGCATGAAGATAGGCTAATTGAATTTAATTGTGAATCTCGGTATTGGCAGTGCGATATCGTCCGAGTGCGAACCTTGGCACTAACAGATGATGTAGTAGAATTCATGGCACTTCAGTTGCGAAAGTTGCCAACCAGGACACAGTTCGTTTTAAAGTTAGCTGCTTGTATTGGCAGTCAGTTCGATTTGGCGACGTTAGCAATTGTTGATGAAAATTCGCCAGTAGAAACCGCAACAGCTTTATGGAAGGCGCTGCAAGAAGGATTGATTTTACCTGTTAGCGAGGTTTACAAGTTTTATCAAGGAGAGGGAAATAGCGAATCGGTAATTGGGAATGGGAATGAATTTGATCAATTATCAATTACCCACGACCAATTACCCAAATACAAGTTTTTACACGATCGCGTTCAACAAGCAGCCTATTCCCTAATTCCCGATGACCAAAAGCGCTCGACTCACTTAAAAATCGGTCAACTGTTATTACAGAATACGCCCGAAGCCGATCGAGAAGAAAGAATTTTTGATATTGTCAACCACTTGAATGTGGGAGTTGAGCTAATTACCCAAGAGGCACAACGGGAGCAACTAGCACGGTTGAATCTGGTTGCTGGAAAAAAAGCCAAAGCTGCTACCGCTTATACTGCAGCGGTTGAATATTTCAATATTGGCAGGAAATTACTGACAGAAAATTGTTGGTACAATCAATACGAACTAACCTTAGCATTGTCTACAAAAGCAGCAGAAGCGGCCTATCTCAGCGGTGATTTTGACCAGATGGACAAATTAGCATCAGTCGTGGAAAACTGCGCCAAAACGCTGCTGGACAAAGTAAAAGTGTACGAAGTTCAAATTCAAGCTTATATAGCTCAAAACAAGTTACTAGAAGCAGTTAATACAACGCTACAAGTCTTAAAGGTGTTGGGAGTCGAATTTCCTTCTCAAGTGAACCCGTCAGATATTGAGCAGGCACTAGGGGCAACTGCATCAATTTTCAAGGGGAAGCGAATTGAGGATTTAATTGACCTACCTCAAATGAGCGATCCCTATAAACTAGCAGCCATAAGACTTTTATCAATTATCTTTACTCCTGCATATATAGCAGCCCCAGAACTGGTGCCTTTGACGGTGTGCAAACAAGTAGATTTATCCGTTCAATATGGTAATGCTTCCGTGTCTCCCTTTGCTTATGCCAATTATGGTCTTCTGCTTTGCGGAGTTGTAGGAGATATTGATTCAGGTTATCAGTTCGGTCAATTGGCTTTAACTCTCGTGTCAAAGTTAAATGCTCAAGAAATTAAAGCCAAGACACTCCTCATAGTAAATATATTTATCCGACCTTGGAAAGATCATCTGAGAGAAACCTTAGAACCTTTACTGTCAGTTTACTCTAGCGGACTGGAGACAGGTGATTTAGAGTTTGCTGGCTATGGTCTACTAATGTACTCGTGTTTCAGTTACTTGAGTGGCAAAGAACTGACTGTCCTTGAAAGAGAGATGGCAACTTACAGAGATGCTGTTGATAAAATCAAGCAAGAAACACCGCTTCATTATATAGAAACCTATTGGCAGGCTACATTAAATATGCTCGGCAAAAGTGAAAGTTCCTGCATTTTAAAGGGTGAAGCCTGCGACGAGCAAATTACGTTACCATTGCACCAGCAAGCAAACGACAGATTGGGTGTTGCTTACATATATTGGAACAAAGTTTTACTTAATTACTGGTTTGAAAATTACTCAAAAGCGATGGAAAATATTGCTTTAGTAGAAAATTATTTAGACGCAGTGATAGGATTACCTGCTGTTCCTATCTTCTATTTCTACGATTCTCTAGTGAGGTTGGCGGTGTATTTTGATACTCCACAGTCAGAGCAACAGGGTATTCTTGACAGAGTACAAGCTAATCAAGAAAAAATGCAGAAATGGGCGCATCATGCCCCCATGAATTATCTGCACAAATTCTATCTAGTGGAGGCAGAACGGCATCGGGTTTTAAACCAAAAAATAGAGGCGATCGAGATGTACGACAAAGCGATCGCCCTCGCCCAAGAAAACGAGTACATCAACGAAGAAGCACTAGCTCACGAACTTGCCGCCAAATTTTACTTAGAATGGGGGAAAGAAAAACTTGCACAACCCTATCTAATCGATGCTTACTATGCCTACGCTCGTTGGGGAGCAAAAGCAAAGATTGATTATCTAGAACAGCGCTATCCCCAATTGCTTGCTCCGATCCTGCAACAGGAGCGAACTCGCCAGTATCCAAGCGAAACAATTCATACCTCCAGCCATAGTGAATCATCCCTATCTAACACGAATAGAACACTTATCGGTAGCACTAGCTGCAGTTCGGAATTAGTAGATTTGCCGACAGTTATCAAAGCTTCTCAAGCTTTATCTAGCGAAATTCAACTCGATCAATTGCTCACTACCCTGATGCAAGTGGTGGTGAAGAATGCCGGAGCACAAACCGGAGCATTAATTTTGAATGAAGAGGGAAACTGGAAGATAAACGTCCACTGCACAAACCGTCAAGACTGCCTTCTGCAATCTATTCCGGTTGAGGAGAGCGAAGTAATTCCTCTAACCCTAATCAACTACGTCAAACGTACAAAAGAAACCCTAGTTTTGGATAATGGTAGCACTCAACCAAGATTTGCATCTGACCCCTACATTCTCCAACAGCAATCTAAGAGTATCCTCTGCACTCCCATCCTTTATCAAGGCAAAATGATGGGGATTTTGTATCTGGAAAATAATCTAGCAACAGGAGTATTCACGCGCGATCGCGTCGCCATCCTCAACATCCTCTGCTCGCAAGCAGCAATTTCCTTACAAAACGCCCAATTGTATCAACAATCTCAGGATTATGCCCAAAAACTAGAGTCCTCTATCCACAATCTTCAACAGATGCAACTGCAATTGGTGCAGGGTGAAAAGATGTCTGCTCTCGGAAATTTAGTAGCAGGGGTAGCCCACGAAATTAACAATCCCGTAGGCTTTATCGCCGGCAATTTGCAACCCGCTCAAGAATACGTGGGGGATTTATTCCACTTGATCGACTTGTATCAAGAAAAATTTCCGGCTCCGGGAGTGGAAATTGAAGCAGAAATTGAGGAGATGGACTTGGAGTATTTGCGAGAAGATTTGCCGAAATTGATTAGCTCAATGAATGAGGGAGTCGATCGCATTCGTAATATCAGTACGAGTTTGAGAACGTTTTCTAGGGCTGATAGCGATCGACCAGTTTCTTTCAATATTCACGACGGACTTGAAAGCACTCTGCTGATTCTCAAGCACCGTTTAAAAGCGAGCGAGTTACGCCCTGCTATTGAAGTTGTGAAAGAGTATGGTAACTTGCCCCTAGTGAAATGCTTTCCCGGACAGTTGAACCAGGTATTTATGAATGTGCTGGCTAATGCCATTGACGCTCTGGAAGAGTCAAATAAGGAGCGCAGTTTTAGTGAAATTAAAGTCCTACCTAATCAAATCACGGTTCAAACTGTTCTGAGCGAAGATAAAAATCAGGTTTTGATTCGGATTAAGGATAATGGAGTGGGGATGTCGAAGGAAGTCAAGGAAAACATCTTTAACCATTTATTTACAACTAAGGCTGTGGGTCAAGGAACTGGATTGGGATTGTCGATCGCCAACCAAATTGTTGTGGAAAAACATGGAGGTACGTTACTCGTGAATTCCTCCTTGGGGCAGGGTTCGGAGTTTGTGATTTCTATTCCGGTATGAGCAGTTCGTGCTAGACTTTAACGCAATTAGCGCCGTTTAGTAAGAAGAAACATAGGGATATTCCGGGTTGCTATATACCTATAGCAATCCTAAATGAGTCGTAAACTTTTTACCCGACCCCAACCCTCCCCTTTCTAAGGAGAGGGAGTAAGAAATTCACAAATGATTTAGGATTCCTATATTCGTTTAGGATTGAAATTGTGAGTTGTAAGTTGTGATATCAATTCCGGTTGCACTCTTTATGATGTTAATGGTTAACGGTTAACAGTCAACAGTGAATTTACTATTCCGATGAAGAGAGGATTTGATATGAAATGTAATTTGTCTTATTGGCGTTCAATATTGTCAGTCTCGATTTTACCTGTACTGGCGATCGCCCAGTCTTTGCTTTGGAATCAACCCGGAATAGCGCAAGAGGCTTCGAGTGGGAGAACTTCTAGTTTTTCCTCCAATCCATTACACAATTTATTGCCCTCTTCCTTGTTCCTGAATCGTGAATTAACGGAGGTCAATTTGGCTCAATCTGTACCGCCAGTTGCCAGAATTAAACAAGGCCGCCAAGTGTCTCTCAACGGCCGGATTCTGCCCTTAGCTTGGACTGTGCAGCCAACAAACAGCACTTCGGCAAATTTCCGAACTTGGATTGCTGATGTGGGCTTGATGCAGAGTGCGGGAGTGGATTTGCTCAACACCGCCGACAGTAACAAACAACCGGTGCAGTGGTTTTCGGTATCTTTCACCGATGCTAAAAGTTTGACAGCCAGGGCAACAGGCTCGTATCGTTACTTAGATGTTACAGATTTTGCTAAACTTGCAGGCTGGCAGATATCTGCTGAGGGCAATGTTCTAAAAATTACTTCTCCAACTGCCAATATTACTGGCATTCGGCAAGCAGCGAGAGAATGGGGCGATCGCACAGTGATCGATCTCGATCGCCCCGCCCCGTGGCAAGTCAACTTCGTCGATACACCGAGCCCGTCCCCAACAAACCCACCGCGAGACACTTCCGACGACCCCACAAAGCCCGCTATCCCGCAGCAGACAGCGCCCCCAGCCCGAAACCTCGAAACACCAGACGACCCGACTAAACCCGCGTTCTCGCAGCCGCTAGCGCCCTCTGCGCCGATCGCCACTCAAGAATGGTCGATCGCGATCGATGCCAAGATCGATCTCACTTCGATCGATCGCGCTTTTGCAACCAGCAAACAAGTGCGATCGTTAAAAATCGAACCTGCGGGGAATCAAACCAAAGTCAAGGTACAAATTCCATTAGGTTGGCGGCCACAAGTTTTCAGTTTAGGAAATCCCAATCGATTAGTTATCGACATTCGCCCGGATTCCCTAGTAGAAAAAAACATTCTTTGGGCTCCGGGCGTGCGGTGGCGGCAGCAATATCAAAATTTAGGAACCGCTCGTTTTCCCGTAGTTGGGTTAGAAATTAATCCCCGCCAATCCGGTGTCACAATTAGACCGCTTTTGAGCAATCCGCCGACAGATCAAGGTACTGCACCTCTATTGCAAACAGCAGAACTTTCGGGAACTGTGGCTGCAATTAATGCCGGATTTTTCAATCGCATCAATCGATTAGCTTTAGGCGCGATTCGGCGGGAAAATAAATGGCTTTCCGGGCCAATTTTGAATCGGGGGGCGATCGCTTGGAACGATCGGGGCGAATTTGCGATCGATCGTTTGACTTTGCAAGAAACTTTAATAACTCCTGCAAATCAACGTTTGTCTGTTTCACAGTTAAATAGTGCCTATGTGACATCAGGAATCGGCCGCTACAATCCCGATTGGGGAAAAACTTATACTCCGTTTTCTGATAATGAAATAGTTGTGACAGTTACGGGCGATAGAGTTGTCAGCCAATCTCCCGGAGGCGCGCCGGGAACAACAAATTTCCCGATTCCAGCAAACGGTTATGTTTTGGCTTGGCGTTCCAATTTTTCCCCTGCTTCTCAATTAACTGCTGGCAGTTTATTGCGTTTGGAAACTAACACAATTCCGGCAGATTTTAACCGTTTTCCTTACATTCTAGGCGGCGGGCCGGTGTTGGTACAAAACAGTCGAGTTGTTTTGGATGCTAAGGCGGAAGGGTTTAGCGATGCCTATGTTCGACAGACGGCGATTCGGAGTGCGATCGGGCGAACTGCTGCGGGGAATTTGCTGATTGTAGCGGTGCACAATCGCGCGGGCGGGGCGGGTCCAAATTTTGCGGAACTGGCGCAGATATTGCAGCAAATGGGTGCTGTGGAGGCTTTAAATTTGGATGGGGGAAGTTCGACGAGTTTGTATTTGGGAGGGAGTTTGATCGATCGCCCGCCGTCTACTGCTGCGAGAGTCCATAATGCGATCGGCATTTTCATTCAACCTTAATTAGTTAATTTGGGGTATTAATTTGGGGTATTAATTTGGGGCATGAATTTTCGGCATGAATTTTCGGCGTTAATTTTCGGCGGTTAGAAACCGCTACTACACAAACAAAGTCCACCTACGTGGACTGGGAAATATGAATTTTCCAACCTGCGGAGGCAGGTTTCGTCTGTGTAGGAGCGGTTTCCAACCGCCGGGGCATTTGCTGGGAAATGTGAATTTTCCAACCTGCGGAGGCAGGTTTCGTCTGTGTAGGAGCGGTTTCCAACCGCCGGAGAATTTGCGTGCAAAGCGTAAATTTGTGGTATTAATTTGCGGCATTAATTTGGGGCATTTGCGATCGAATAAACCGGGGTTTTAGAGAATCTGTGACGCGAAATATTGTCGTAAAAAACCCGATTTATGAACCGCCGCCGTGCCAAGAAATCGGGTTTTACCGGGATTACAGGTTTTGAGTCGGTATTTTTGCCAAAAACCCGGTTTCTCAAATTAAGCCAAAATCTACATGAGGTCATAAAATAATATGTCATAAAATTAAAATTTTGCCGATCGCAAAAAGCAGATTGCAGGCCGATTCAGTACGCACTCCCAACCGGGAATCAGGGCCTACAGGAGGCCCAAGCCTGCAGCAACCGAGTTGTCGCGCACCTGAATACCTCAAAAGCGCTGTAAGTTTGTACTCAGGACTTGAGTGCTGAAAGTTGAGTTAGGCAACAATTGAAAGCAAAAGAAAAATTATCCCATGCCCCCTCTCTTCTTCCTTTAAGTGCCGATCGGCTGACAAAGGTTTAAAATCAATACAGTCCTCTGCTGCCTTGCTTTCAGCAAGATTTAAGCATAATTACCCTGCAACCTCAGAATAATCCTTGTGCCAGATAATTCCCAGAACCGCCCAGAGCTGGATCTGAAGACCATATTTCCATTCGAGCTAGATAACTTTCAGAGAGAGGCGATCGCCGCCCTCGATGCAGGTAAATCCGTTGTGGTGTGCGCTCCCACAGGCTCCGGGAAAACGTTAATCGGCGAATACGCCATCCATCAAGCACTTTTCCGGGGGCGGCGCGTGTTCTACACCACTCCCCTAAAAGCTCTCTCCAACCAAAAGCTGCGCGACTTCCGCAGGCAATTTGGAGACGACAGCGTAGGTTTGCTCACGGGCGACATCTCTGTCAATCGAGATGCGCCGATTTTGGTGATGACTACGGAAATATTTCGGAATATGCTCTACGGTACGCCGATCGGAGCAGTCGGCGCTTCCCTCACCGGAGTCGAAACCGTAGTGCTCGACGAATGTCACTACATGAACGATCGCCAGCGCGGTACAGTCTGGGAAGAATCGATCATTTACTGTTCCGGCGAAATTCAACTGCTCGCCCTCTCAGCCACCGTCGCCAATAGCGACCAACTCACAGACTGGATTAACAAAGTTCACGGGCCCACACAGCTAGTCTACTCAGACTTTCGACCAGTACCCCTGCAATTCCACTTTGCCAATCAAAAAGGCATATTTCCCCTGCTAGACGAAACCGGCAAAAGAGCTAATCCGCGGTTAGTCCCCAAAAAGAAGCAGCAAAAAGCAGAAAGAGGCAGCATTCCCACTCCCAGTTTGACCGATGTTTTGTGCCGGTTGGACGATCGAGATATGCTACCAGCAATCTACTTTATCTTCAGCCGTCGCGGGTGCGACCAAGCAGTCGCAGAAGTCGGAAATTTATCCCTGGTTAACGAAGCCGAAACAGCCGAACTCAAACGCATCATTGACGATTTTTTACAGCGAAACCCAGAAGCAGAACGCTTAGGTCAAAAAGAAGCACTTTTAAAAGGCATCGCAGCCCACCACGCAGGCATTTTACCCGCTTGGAAAGGCTTAGTAGAAGAACTCTTTGGCAGAGGTTTGATTAAAGTCGTATTTGCCACCGAAACCCTCGCAGCCGGGATTAATATGCCCGCCCGCACCACAGTCATTTCCACCTTGTCCAAGCGCACCGACAAGGGACACCGACTGCTAAACGCTTCAGAATTCCTGCAAATGGCCGGTCGGGCCGGTCGCCGTGGGATGGACGAACTGGGGCACGTTGTCGCAGTTCAGACGCGCTTTGAAGGTGCAAAAGAAGCCTCTTATTTGGCAACAGCCAAAGCCGACCCCCTCGCCAGTCAATTTACGCCCAGCTACGGCATGGTGCTGAATTTGCTGCAAACTCACACGATCGATGAAGCTCAAGAGTTAGTAGAGCGCAGTTTCGGTCAATACCTGTCTACCTTGTACTTGCAGCCGCAGCAAGCAGAATTAGACCGACTGGAAACAGAATTAGTGGCGATCGACAAATCCCTGGCGGCCGGAGGTAATGTCTCTTACCTAGAAAAACAACTCGCCGATTACGAAAAATTGCAGGGAAGACTCAAAGAAGACAAACGTTTGCTCAAAATTTTATTGCAGCAAGCAGAAGAAGCGCGCATTAAGGAGATGTCCGTAGCCGTGTCTTTTGCAGTGCTCGGCACGGTTCTGAGTCTCAAAGGCAAGCACGTTCCGACAGCCAAACGATCGCACGCAACCCCCGTACCCGCCATCTTAGTTGCCAAAATCGCAGGTTCGGGCCAAGCACCAAACTTGGTGTGCTTGGGTAAAGACAACCGCTGGTACATCGTCGCCATTAGCGATGTCGCCACCCTCCACGCCGAACTACCTCGCTTGAGTGTCGCAGATACCTTGATCCCCCCGGCCGAACTGACTCTGAGACTCGGCCAGTGTCGCTTGGGAACCGAAGAAACCGTGGCAATTGCCCGATCGATCCCAGAATTGCCCCCACCAGAACCGAGCCCGGAGGCGATCGAGCAACTGCAGAAAATCGCAGCCCTAGAAGATCGACTAGAAATTCACCCAGTTCTAGAATGGGGCAATCCCGGTACTTTGCTCAAACGCCAGCGCCGCCGGGAAGAATTGAAAAAAGAAATCCGCAAAAGCGAACAAGACTTAGAAAAGCAGCGAGCTCGCTATTGGGAGCAATTTCTCAACTTAATTGACATCTTGCTAAACTTCGGCTGTTTGGAAAGAGTAATTTCGGCAGATGGAAACCGAGACGACTCCTCCGACAGGTTAGTACCCACAGTTTTGGGCCAAGCCTGCGCCGCCATTCGCGGCGATAACGAACTGTGGCTGGGTTTGTCCCTGATGTCTTCAGAGTTTGACGAACTCGACCCCCACCACCTCGCTGCTGCTTGCGCGGCCTTGGTTACAGAAGTTTCCAGGCCTGACAGTTGGACTCATTACTCGCTGTCGCCGGAAGTTTTAGCACCTTTGGACAACCTGCAAAAAGGCCTGCGCCGCCGGTTGTTTCAAGTGCAGTACCGCCACGAAGCTGCGATCCCGATTTGGCTGGAACGGGATTTAGTGACTTTGGTGGAACAGTGGGCTCTGGGTGTGGAATGGCTGGAACTGATTAGTCATACGAGTTTGGATGAAGGAGATGTGGTGCGAATTTTGCGCCGGACTTTGGATTTCTTGTCTCAGATTCCTCATGTTCCTCACGTTTCGGATTCTTTGCGGAGGAATGCTTGTCGGGCGATGCAGTTGATCGATCGATTCCCGGTAAATGAAACTGCAATTCAGTAGTGAAGGTTCGATCGTTCGGACTAAAGTCCTGATTTTTGCGGACTAAAGTCCGAACAATCGAACCTTTTTTATGGCGGTTGTTCGATCGCGCGCAATCTGAGTTTAGGATAAAATTTGCGATCGAATGCGCTCCCATCCTCAGCGGGCGATCGTATATTTTCCCGATCGCACGTTGCACGACAGAAGAAAAAATTGTATGGTGCGGATCGATCTAAATTGTTATTAAAATTTTATTAAGCGGTGTGGTGGGTAATTCTCGTGTCAATGCAACAGCTCAAAAGAACCAGTCAAACGCCTAAAACCATCTCTCAGACTCAAAAAAATCGCCTTTTCACCTTCTTGCAAAGAGTCTTGATTGGAACCCTAGCGAGTACATTACTAAATACATTCATTCTATTTCCCTCACCCAGTTTCGCCGAAGTAGTTCTGGGCGTTGTTCGCAGTTCCGAAAATTCTCCTGACTGGGTAAAAATTACCACGCGCCTCTGGGAAAGCGGCATTGCTTACAAACCAATTAATCTCGAAGAAATCAAAAGTACGGCGGATTTAGCAGGCGTTAACGTCCTGTTTTTGCCCAACATAGAAACTTTGACCCCGGCGCAAATTAAAGTTTTAGAAGCTTGGGCATCCCAGGGCGGCCGTTTGATTGCTTCTGGCCCTGTAGGGCGCAGTTCCCCGGCTTTGGTGCGCCAATCTTTACGATCGCTCCTTGGGGCCTATTGGGCTTTTCCGTTAACCCAGCCGGCGGTACCACAACCGCGCGCGCGCTGTCGGGATCTCGCCTGTAATACTTCTAGCAATTGGATGCCGGCCCAACAACAAAACGGCTCAGTTCTAGGCGGTGTCCTGATTCCCGCCGACGCCAACAGTCAAACAGTCGCGACTTGGAAAAATAGTTCCGGTTCCTCGGCGGCGATCGCCACCGATCGCGCTACCTATCTCGGCTGGCGCTGGGGTACCGACGGTTCGTCAAATTTAGACAAAGCTTGGCTGCAGGCCTCGATCGCCCGCTGGGGAGGCACAACCGGTTCCGCCGCAACAGCGCCAACAGCCGCTGCTCTCCCACTTCCTTCTCCCCCCCCCTCCAGAGTCCCAAGAAACACCGCCCCTGCGCCGCGCAGTACCCCGCTGAGCACACTTTCTCCTGCTCCCTCGCTTCCCGAACCAGTCCCCGCAAATTTTACAGACCCTTCAGATCAGTCAGCGCCGGCGGGTTTGGACGTGCAGGCAAATTCCAATCAGCCGATCGTCAGCATTGAAGCCTACTTGATGCGCCAAGAACTCACCAACCTCCTCGGTAGGTTTGAAAGCGCCCTGACAGCATCTAATTCCGGGAATACCGCCGTCAATCTCAGTGCTCCTAACCCCGCTCAACTCGTGGCTGGAAGCAACAGTGCCGGCGGCCCAGCCGCCATTCGTCCGTCTGTGATACCAGGGACTATGATGCGGGCGATCGCCAACGCGCGGGAGGTTTTGCAAAATTTTGACCAACTCCTGCAACAACAAAAATACGCCGAGGCCAGACAGCAGTGGGTGCAAGCGCGCCAGTTACTCTGGCAAAATTACCCCCAGGAAGGGCCGCGCGTCGGGGCGGAAATTCGGGCGGTTTGGCTCGATCGCGGTACGATCGTGGCCGCTCGATCTGAACAAGGTTTGGCCGCAGTGTTCGATCGGCTCGCCGCCGCTGGTATCAATACCGTTTTCTTTGAAACTGTGAATGCCGGATATCCAATTTATCCCAGTCAAGTTGCACCCCAACAAAACCCCCTCACAGTTGGCTGGGACCCGCTGGAATCTGCTGTTAAATTAGCCCACGAGCGAGGCCTGGAACTGCACGCTTGGGTTTGGATTTTTGCCACCGGAAATAAACGCCACAATGCTTTAATTGGTCAACCTGATTCTTATCCTGGCCCGGTGCTTTCCGCTCATCCAAGTTGGGCAAATATTGACAATAAAGGACGCATCCAAAATCCTAATGACGGTAAATTTTATATCGATCCAGCAAACCCGGAAGCGCGCAGTTATCTACTCCAAATTATCAACGAAATTGCCACCCGCTACAAAGTAGATGGAGTACAGTTAGACTACATTCGCTATCCTTTTCAAAATGATAACGCGGGTTTTACCTACGGCTACGGTGCTGTGGCGAGGCAGCAATTCAAACAGTTGACTGGTACAGATCCAGTGAATATTTCCCCCAAGGACGGCAGTTTGTGGCGGCAGTGGGTTGAATTTAAAACTAATCAAATTAATAGTTTTGTCGCTGAAGTTTATCGGCTTTTGGGGTCGAATTCTCCCCGCACAATTCTGTCGGTGGCGGTGTTTCCTCACCCAGAAAGTCAGCGGATTTACAAAATTCAGCAAAATTGGGAAGTTTGGGCCCGTCAGGGTATTGTAGATTTGATTGTGCCGATGACTTATGCTTTGGATACTAACCGACTTCAGCGCGTTACGGAACCGTTGGCGAAGGAACAAATGCTCGGTTCGGCTTTGATTTCTCCGTCGGTTAAGTTGTTGACTCTCCCGCAAGTTGTGGCGATCGACCAAATTCAAGCTTTGCGCGATTTGCCGACAGGGGGCTATGCTATTTTTGCGGTGGAAAGTATCAGCAGCGCCATGCAAGGCTTTTTTAACCGCACTCAAGGGCGAGGGGTGCGTTCTACGAATGCTGCAGAACCGATTCCTTACCGGCAGCCGTTTGCAGCCGCGGCTTCGCGCTATACTGCTCTCAAGCAGGAATGGAGTTTTTTGTTGGCTAACAATCAGTTGCAGGTGTCGGAATCTGAACTGAAAGTTCTCCAAAGTCGATCGGATGAATTGGCGCAAGCTTTGAGCAAATTGGCGGCAAATCCTTCGGGTGAAAGTTTAGCGACGGCTAAAAGATTGTTGGCAAATTTTCAATCTCAGTTTTCATCTTTGATGCGGCTGCATTCTCGGGACAATAGCTATCAGGTACAAACTTGGCAAAATCGTTTGGAGAGTTTGGATATGCTGTTGCGTTACGGCGAAAGGGTGGAGTTGAATCGCAAGTAAAAGCAGTTTTAGGGGGGCCGGCAGCTACCGATAGGGCGATCGCGCCCAATCACCTGTTCTCCGCAAAAATACGGTATATTAATATTAATGAATGCCTGTACGTTTGTCAAAAAGGTAAAATCCCAGCCCTGCACTCATAATAATCTCTCGGGAGCATCTGGGGCTTTGTAAAAAGTCCCAAATGCTCCCCACTTTTTTTTAAGTAAGTAACCGGATTCAATAAAACTAGCTCGTCTATCGCTCCAAAATTTTAACATCTACTAATTTCACTTGCCAATTTCAATTATTCTTAGGATGAATATGTTTCCTAAACCGCTGAATCGCTTTGCCACCAAAATGTTAGGTAAAGTTCCATTACAAACAGTGCTCGTAGTGCCTTTTTTAGTGCAAATTGTCGGCACCGTAGGAGTTGTCGGTTGGCTATCATTCCAAAACGGTCAGCGGGCGGTTAACGATGTAGCAGCTCAGTTGCGGGGAGAAATTAGCGATCGCATCAAAGACCGCATGGAAAACTATATGTCAATTCCCCACATTGTCAATCACCTCAACGTTCAAGGCATAAAATTGGGGCAGTTGAACCTCGAAGACAAACAAAAATTAGAACTTCATTTCCTCGAACAAATTCAATATTTTGATACAATAAGCATCATTTACGTAGCCACAGAAAATGGAGAACACTCTGGAGCAATTCGCACTAAAGATCGGATTCTCATCTCTGCTGCTGACAAATCTACTGGCAATAAATTAGCTCGATATACTGGTGATTCTCAAGGAAACCGCGTTAAATTAGTAGAAATATCTAATAATATTTACGACCCGCGAATTCGTCCTTGGTACGTAGCAGCGGCGCTCGCAAAAAAACCTATCTGGAGTCCAATTTATACAGACTTTTTGACAAGAGAGCTAGCCATTACTGCTGCTATGCCTATTTACGATGCTGCGGGGAAGCTGTTAGGAATAGCTGGCAGCGATTTGCTGTTTTCCAAAATTAAACAATTTCTCGTCAGCCTCAAAATTGGTAAATCTGGGCAAACTTTTGTGATGGAAAGATCGGGAATGTTAATTGCCTCTTCAACGGCGGGCGAAAAATTCGCAGTGGAAGGTAAAGAAGCAAAGCGCGTCCAAGCTTCAGTCAGCAAAAATCCCGTAATTCGCCTAACCGCACAGCATTTAGAAAAAACCTACCAAAGCTTAGCTAAAATCAAAAATTCTCAACAGCTTACTTTTGATATTGACGGAAAGCGCAATTTTATGGAGGTAACTCCTTTTAAAGACGATCGGGGGTTGGATTGGCTGATTGTCGTAGTTGTACCAGAGTCCGACTTTATGGAGCAAATTAACGCCAATACCCGCACGACTGTTTTGCTGTCGGTTGCAGCTTTGATCGTAGCGACAATTCTAGGAATTTTTACTGCTAAATGGGTGGTGCAGCCGATTTTAAAATTGAATGCAGCGGCGAAAGCTTTGGCAAAGAATGAATGGGATACAAAGCTCGCTCTGAATCGCGAAGATGAACTCGGAGAACTTGCGGCTGCTTTTAACAGCATGGCAGAGCAATTACAGCACTCATTTACTTCGATTTTAGAAAGCGAAAACCGAGTAAAACAATTTCTAAATGCAGTACCGATTGGCATTTTTATTGTCGAGCCAAATGGTCAACCTCACTATATTAATCCTACAGGGGAGCAACTTTTAGGTCAAGGAATTATAGCAGCAAACTCTGAAAATTTGCGACAATCCTACCGAGTTAATTTAGCTGGTACTCAGGAAATTTATCCAGCAGAGCGCGACCCAGTTTTAAACGCTTTGCAGGGCAAAAGTGTCACTGTTGATGACGTTGAAATCTACTTGACTGACAAAATTGTTCCCCTGCAAGTTTGGGGCACTCCTATTTACGACGATCGAGGCAACATTATCTACGGAATGTGCGCTTTTCAAGATATTACTGAACGCAAACAGGCGGACAAACTGTTAACCGAATACAACCAAAATTTAGCAGTACAAGTTGCAGAACGTACCGCCGATTTTGTGAAAGCAAAAGAAAAGTTTTCTAAGGCTTTTCGTTCCAGTCCCAATGCGATTACGATCACGAGAATCAGTGATGGTAGTCACATTGAAGTTAATGACAGCTTTTGCCGGATGATGGGCTATAGTCACGATCAAATTATTGGAAAAACAGCGGTTGAACTGAATTTTTGGGCGACTTTGGCAGAGCGCGATCGGATGATTCAAATGTTAAAAAATAAAACGGCTATTCACAATTACGAACTCAGGTTTCGCAATAAAAGCGGTACAGAAAGAACGGCGCTGCTGTCTATTGAAACCATCGAAATTGACGGAGAACCTTGTTTTCTGTCGATTTCGAGCGATATTACCGATCGCCAAAAAGCAGAAAACGCTCTCCGGGAAGCCGAAGAAAAGTACCGCAACATTTATGAAAACGCTTTAAACGGCATTTTTCAGACTGCTGCTGACGGACAATACATCAGCGCTAACCCCGCTTTAGCTAACCTCTACGGTTACGAATCGTCGCAAGAACTAATCGCATCCCAGCCGAATTTCAATAACCAGCTTTATGTAAATCCCAATCGCCACGACGAATTTATTACGCTGATGAACGAGTACGGAATACTGGCTAACTTTGAATCGGAAATTTACCGCAAAGATGGCAGCATTATCTGGATTTCTGAAAATTCTCGCGCTGTCTGCAATGTCGCCGGAAGTCTACTTTACTACGAAGGTTTTATTAAGGATATTACTGATAGCAAACAAGCGGAAATCAAAATGCAGCAGGCGAAAGAAGCGGCTGAAGCAGCAAACAAAGCTAAGAGTACATTTCTCGCCAATATGAGTCACGAATTGCGATCGCCCCTAAACGCAATCATCGGCTTTGCTCAAGTCATGCTCCGCAGTAAAACTATGTCTCAAGAAAATCAAGAAAATGTCGGAATTATCCTGCGGAGTGGCGAACATTTACTATCTTTAATAAACCAAGTTTTAGACTTGTCAAAAATCGAAGCAGGACGTACTACTATTTATGAAAAAAACTTCGATTTATACCGATTAATAGACGATTTAGAAGATATGTTTGCGCTCAAAGCTGAGGAAAAAAGCTTGCATTTAATCTTCGATCGAGAGGCGGAAGTTCCCCATTATATTTCCACCGATGAAGTCAAATTGCGCCAAGTTTTAATTAATTTGCTCAACAATGCAATTAAATTTACTTCCGAAGGGGGAGTGTCGGTGCAAGTCAAAGCAGGAAGAGGAAAGCTACACAAAAACAGCCTTAACCAATTGCCCGGTCGCTACTGGCTGCATTTTGAAGTTCAAGATACTGGTGCAGGTATTGCTGCTGAGGAAATTCCTCATTTGTTTGAAGCGTTCGTACAGACACAAACAGGTAAAGATTCTCAGGAAGGAACTGGCTTAGGTTTAGCGATCAGCAGACAGTTTGTACAATTAATGGGAGGTGAAATTACTGTTAGCAGCGAGCTAGAAAATGGCACAATATTTCAGTTTGACATCCAAGTTCATCTGGTGGAAACTGCCGATATTGAAAGCAAAAAAACTCAAGTTCGAGTTGTTGCCCTCGCACCCGATCAGCCGCGTTACCGCTTGCTAATTGTGGACGACAAACCCCTGAACCGTCAACTTTTGGTAAAACTTCTGAGTCCGCTCGGATTTGAGTTGAGAGAAGCAAGTAATGGTAAAGAAGCGGTGGATATTTTTATGGAGTGGGAACCGCATCTGATTTGGATGGACATGAGAATGCCTGTGATGGACGGGTACGAGGCAACGAAACAGATTAAAACTACAACTAGCGGGCAAGCAACGGCGATTGTGGCTTTGACTGCTAGTGTTTTGGAGGAAGAACGGGCGGTGATTCTTTCGGCCGGTTGCGATGATTTTATGCGTAAACCCTTCCGAGAAGAGGATATCTTTGTGGCAATGGGTAAACATTTAGGAGTACGCTATATTTATGAAGATTCAACTGCCGTCAGCGCGACAGGTTTAGGGGACTCAAGTCAAGATATACTGACACCGGAGGCGATCGCCTCTGTTTCCGACGATTGGATGGCTCAATTCAAGCAAAATATTTTGAGTGTGGACATGGAGGCGATCGCCAGTTCGATCGCACAAGTTCGCACTGTCAACCCCTCTCTTGCGGACGCGCTTCAAGACTGCATTAATAATTTTGAATACGACAGAATTTTAAACACAATTTCTCGCAGCCAAAAACAGTAAATACCCAATGAATTCAACTTTGACTAACATTAATCGAGCTAATATTTTAGTAGTAGATGACACGCCACAAAACCTGCGATTGCTGGCAGGAATATTGAGCGAAAAAGGCTATAAAGTTCGCCCGGTTCCCAACGGCAAACTAGCACTTTCTGCAGCTCAAAAAATGCCCCCAGATCTAGTGTTGCTCGATGTGATGATGCCAGAAATGGACGGTTATGAAGTTTGTCAGCAGCTTAAAGATTCTGAAATCACAAAAGATATTCCGGTGATTTTCATCAGTGCGATTAATGACGTGATGGATAAAGTCAAAGCTTTTGGAGTTGGGGGAGTGGACTTTATTACCAAACCGTTTCAAGTTGAAGAAGTTTTAGCCCGGATCGAAACTCATTTAAAAATTTGTTCGCTACAACAAATTTTGCAAGAAAAAAATCAAGATTTAGCAACTGCGATCCAGGAACTACAAGCCACCCAAGAGCATTTGATTCAATCGGAAAAAATGGCTGCACTAGGACAACTGATTGCCGGCATTGCCCACGAAATCAATACGCCCCTGGGCATTATAGGTTCCTCTATTGATAACATAGCTAATTTTTGGGACGATAATTTACCCAAAATGCCTCAATTTTTTCAAGAGATTTCTGAAGAAAGTAAAGGTTACTTCTTAAGTTTACTTTACCGATCTACCAATCAAACAAATTTATTTACCAGTAGGGAGAAACGCAAATTTAAGCAGCAGTTGATTAGAGATTTGACTGCAGAATCGGTTCCAACCCCTGATGAAATTGCTGATACTTTAGTTGATATGGAAATTTACGACAACATAGAACAGTTGTTGCCATTTTTCAAATTGCCTGATTGGGAAGTAGTTTTCAATACTGCTTATCAATTTTCGAGCTTTAAAAAAAGTATTAGCCTGATCCAAAGAGCGACAGCTAAGTCGGGGAAAGTAGTATTTGCCTTGAAAAGTTACGCTCATTTCGATAACAAGCAAGAAAAAGTCCATGCGAACTTGCACGACGGTATTGACACGGTGTTAACTCTTTATCAAAATCAACTGAAACACGGTATAGAAGTAGTTAAAGATTATGGAAATCTACCCGAAATAACTTGCTATCCCGATGACTTAAATCAAGTTTGGACGAATTTGATTCACAATGCCCTGCAAGCAATGGATTATAAAGGTATTTTGACTCTAGAGACTCAGCAGCAAGAGGCAAATATTATTCTCAAGTTTACTGATAATGGCAAAGGTATTCCCCCAGAAGTTATTCCCAAAATTTTTCAGCCATTTTTTACGACTAAATCTGCGGGGGAAGGTAGCGGTTTGGGATTGGATATTGTGAGAAAAATTGTTAAGAAACACGAAGGCACAATTGATGTAGAATCTGTACCGGGGCAGACAACCTTTACAGTGTCGCTGCCAATCTATTAAATAAAACTTACTTTTTTTTAAAAAAGAAGGCAAATTTAAACCGGCGCTCCCTACTATTATGTCATGAATGATTCCAAATTGACAATTCCTATGCTCCAATGGAAAATGGTATAAGATGGGGGATAGATACCTTGTCTGCTCGCCTGAAATCAATCACCTAGCAGCAAGTAATTTTCGCAAGCCCGCTGGCTAAAATCCCAACAGCGATTAAACAAATGAGTAAGCCTGTAATCCTTTGCGTTGACGACGAACCAGATATCTTGAATACTCTCAAGATGCAGCTCAAGAATGAATTTAAAGATGATTACTTTTACGAATTGGCTGAAAGTGGTGATGAAGCTTTAGATTTACTTGAGGATTTTCAAGAAAAATTTCAGGTGATTGTGGTTGTTTCTGATTGGCTGATGCCGGGAATTAAAGGTGACGAACTTTTAATTAAAGTTCACCAAAAATATCCTAAAATTATTACGGTGATGTTGACGGGACAAGCGGATGCAGCGGCAGTTGAGCGGGCAGTCAAAAAAGCCGATTTATACTGCTGTTTGTACAAACCTTGGAGTAGCAAAGAGTTAATAGAGACAATAAAATCTGGGCTGGCCAAGTTATGAAAAAACCTGTAATTGTTTGTATTGACGACGAACCTGATGTTTTGAAGAGTTTAAAGATTGAGCTGAAAAAGGCGATCGGGGATAGTTGTATTATTGAAACGGCGGAAGGAGGGGAAGATGCTTTAGAGTTGCTGGCAGATTTGCAGGCAGATGAATACGAGATTGCTTTGGTGCTTTCCGATTATATCATGCCGGATATTAAAGGGGACGAATTGCTCAAGCAAATTCACGAACGCTCGCCGGATACGCTGACGATTATGCTGACGGGCCAAGCAGATTTGGAAGCTTTGAGCAATGCTATTAAGTATGCTAAGTTGTACCGTTATATCCCTAAACCTTGGCAAAATGAAGATTTGAAATTAACGGTAGTAGAAGCTGTTCACAGTTATTTGCAAGACCAAAAGTTAACAGATGAAATCCTGAAACGGCAAGAAGTAAATCAGGAGTTGAAGCAAGTAAATGCGGCGCTGTCTGCGAGTGAAAGCCGCCTGAATCAATTTTTAGAAGCTTTACCAGTGGGGGTATCTGTTTACAATCCAGACGGCTCGATCGCCTATTTTAACCAGACAGCGCGGGATTTGCTGGGTGCAGACACGATCCCGGAAAGCACAGCGGAACAATTAGCTGCAAGTTATCAACTTTATGTTGCCAATACTGATGAGCTTTACCCGCCGGATAATTTGCCAGTTTTGCGCGCGCTGAAAGGGGAATTTGTCAGGGTTGACGATGTAGAAATCCGTCAGGATGACAAAATAATTGCGATCGAGATCAATACCACACCGATTTTTGACGCTAGCGGAAATATTACTTATGCGATCGCAGTTTTTCAAGATATTAGCGATCGCAAACAAGCCGAAAAAATACTAGCAGACTACCAGCACACCTTAGAAGTCCAAATTGACGAACGCACAGAACAACTGCAACAAGCCGCCTTAGCTGCTGAAGCAGCAAACAAAGCTAAAAGCACGTTTCTTGCTAATATGAGCCACGAGTTGCGAACCCCTCTCAATTCCATACTCGGGTTTGCACAAATCATGGAACCAAGCCCCAATTTTTCTGCTGAAAATCGAGAAAATTTAAGAATTATTCACCGCAGCGGCGAACACTTGCTGACTCTGATCAATCAAGCCTTAGACTTGTCAAAAATCGAAGCGGGACGGATGGCGGTCGTCCCGAAAAACTTCGACCTCTACCGCTTGCTTGATGACTTGGAAGATATGTTTCAATTTCGAGCACAGAGTCAAGAATTGCAATTGCTTTTCGAGCGCGAGGCTGACGTTCCCCAGTACGTGCGAACCGATGAGGTTAAACTGCGGCAAGTCCTGATAAATCTCCTCAGCAATGCCGTTAAATTCACACCGACAGGCGGAATAGTTTTAAGAATTAGAAAGTTAAAATATTCTGGAATAGTAGATTTATTAGATAGACCTACAGTTATGTTTGATACCGCAACAAGTATTCGGGACTTCGCCATAACTTCCAGGGAATTAGCAATAGTTGAATTGACAAAGGATACTGAAGATTTAAACTCAGAACCGATGGTTTTCCTTCAGTTTGAAATAAAAGATACAGGAGTAGGCATTTCTCCCGAAGAAGTGGGCAATGTTTTCCAGGCATTCGTGCAGACGACTTCGGGTCAAAATGCTCAGAAAGGTACTGGTTTAGGATTGACTATCAGCCGTCAATTTGTCCGCTTGATGGGAGGAGAAATCGTCGTAGAAAGTCAACTGGAAATTGGCACGAGTTTTAAATTTGAGATTCCAGTCGGTGCGGTTTATGCTGCGGATATTCCCGAACCACAAATTAACCTGGAAGTTACGGGATTGGAACCAAATCAACCTTGCTACCGGATTTTAATTGTGGACGATCGCGAAGACAACCGCCAACTTTTAGTCAAAATGCTTTCTCCTTTGGGTTTTGTGCTGCAACAAGCCAGCAACGGCAGCGAAGCAGTAGAAATCTGGGAAAACTGGCAGCCGCATTTAATTTTGATGGATGTGCGAATGCCAGTGATGGACGGCTACGAAGCTACTAAAGAAATTAGAACCCGAATACAGCAGAGAGAGCAAAAGCAGCAAGGCAAGGCTCCAATGAGTGTTTGTGAGTTTGAATCCCCGATTCCGAAGATTATTGCTTTGACTGCTAGTACAATTGAAGGCAGGCGATCCTTTGCTTTATTAGTCGGCTGCGACGATTTTATTAGCAAACCTTTCCGCAAAAATGATATATTTAATAGCCTCAACCAACACTTAGGGGTCAAGTATCTCTACTCTCCCTCGACTTATTTGATGTCAAGGGGCGATAATCTATCTAACTCTCCCTCTATTGTTGCGCTTGCTTATTTACCTGCACTTCCCGCAGAATGGATAGAGAAGATGAAGCAGGTAATCCGTAATGCTGATTTTGACTTAATTTCCAGGACAATCGAGGAAATAAGGGATGCTCATCGTGAATTTTCCGACATCCTCCAGGGGCATCTCGATAATTTTGATTATCAGAAAATTCTTAATTTAATTACCGAGGCGGAGGAATCAAATAATGCAGATGAAGGCGGAACAAACTGAAAACTATCAAGCAGATATTTTAGTAGTTGATGATACGCCAGATAATCTGCGTTTGTTGATTAGAATTCTGCAAAAAAATGGTTATAAAGTCCGACCTGTTACCAACGGTTTTTCTGCTATAGATGCAATTCAATCTAGCGTACCAGATTTGATTTTGCTAGATATTATGATGCCGGATATTGACGGCTACGAACTCTGTAAGAAATTGAAATCACAACCGGAATTTAAAGAAATTCCGATTATTTTTCTCAGCGCGCTAGAAGAAGGAATAAATAAGGCACAAGCTTTTGAGGTGGGCGGAGCAGATTATATCACAAAACCTTTTCAGGTAAAAGAAGTATTGGCGCGAGTTAGCAATCAACTGACTGTGCGTTCCTTGCAAATGCAATTGCAAGAAAAAAATCAAATATTGACGACTAAAAATGTCCAGTTGCACGAGGAAATTGCCGAACGTCACCAGGTGGAAATGGAAACGAGGTTGCTGCTGAAGGCTACTCAAGCTATTAGTAAATCTGAGAGTTTTGAGTCGGCTATAGATGTGATCTTAGGTTTAATTTGCCAAACTATTGAATGGAATCTGGGCGAAGCTTGGATTCCTTGCAGTGAGGGCGTTTTAAAATGCGCTACAGGTAGGTACGTCAGCGATTCGAGTTTTGCCCAATTCCGACAGACAAATTGGGAGTTAACTTTTGCTGCTGGTGTGGGACTCCCGGGGAGGATTTGGCAGTCGCAGCAGTCTGAATGGATAGAGGATGTTTCTACTGCACCAGAACAAGTTTTTTTACAATCGCAAATTGCGATGAATGTGGGGTTAAAAGCGGCTTTTGGTGTGCCAATTTTGGCAGACAATCAAGTGTTAGCAATTTTGATTTTTTATCAAGAAAACAATCTGGAATGTCAGCCGCGCTTGTTGGAATTGGTGAGTGCGGTTGCGATGCAGCTAGGTTCGCTGATTCAGCGGAAACAAGCTGAAGCAGCGCTGAAATTGCAGCAAGAGCAAACAGAGAAATTGCTGCTGAATATTTTACCGAAACCTATTGCCGATCGCTTGCAAAAAGAGCAAAAGTTGATAGCGGATCATTTTGATGATGTGACGGTATTGTTTGCTGATTTGGTGGGTTTTACAGATTTTTCTGCTCACAAAAGTCCGACGCAGTTGGTAGAAATTTTGAACGCGATTTTTTCGGAGTTCGATAGGTTGTCTGAGTTGCACGGGTTGGAAAAGATTAAGACGATTGGGGATGCTTATATGGTGGTTGGAGGTTTGCCGACGGTGCGGGAGGATCACTCTGAGGCGATCGCACTTTTAGCTTTGGAAATGCAGGCAGCTTTGAGAAGTTTTAATACTAAAGTTGGAGAAAGTTTTGAATTGCGGATCGGAATTCACAGCGGTTCGGTGGTGGCGGGAATTATTGGAATTAGCAAATTTAGCTATGATTTGTGGGGGGATACTGTGAATGTTGCGTCTAGGATGGAGTCGAACGGATTGCCGGGTAAAATTCAAGTGACTGCGACAACTTACGAGCGATTAAAAGCTCGGTTTGTTTTTGAAGAACGGGGTGAGATTTCGGTAAAAGGTAAAGGAACAATGTTGACTTATTGGTTGATTGAAGAACAAGGTAAAGTTTTTTGATTTTTTGAGGTCAATTTCAATTAATAATATTAAAATTAGAATGAATTTGCACTTTCAGGAGGGATAATCCTTTGCAGACAGTTGAAACAAAATCGCCTCAAGCATTGAAAAGAGTCCTAGTTATTTTAATATCACTGCTAGCGGTAGCGGTACTGTCGATCGCTATTTTTATCCTAATTCCCGGAGAAAAAACAATGTTTGCTGGAAAAAAACCCGCCAATATCGGTATTGTGTCAGGAAAACTCGCAGCGTGCCCTGCTTCGCCTAACTGCGTCAGCAGCTTTAGTCAAGATGCCGAACACCAAATTGAGCCTTTGGCCTACACTTCGTCGCCTACAGAAGCAATGGCAAAGCTCAAAGGGGCGATCGAGTCGTCGGGGAAAACTAAAATTATCACTGCAACTGATAATTACCTCTATGCGGAGTTCACGAGTCCTTTGATGGGGTTTGTCGATGACGTGGAATTTTTGGTAGATGATGGCGCAAAAGTCATTCACGCGCGATCGGCATCGCGTCTGGGACAGTCGGATTTAGGAGTTAACCGCAAACGAATTGAGACACTCAGAGCTCAACTAAATCCACAGTGAGCTAATTTCTAGATATCCCGAAGCTCAAACAGCGGTTGAAACCTGGTGTTGTCAAACGATGTCCCCTCCCAGCGGACTCAAGAGCATAACCGAGTCTTAACCGCCCGATCGAGTCAAACCCTATCCGCCGGAGTGAGAGTTTGCCTCGATCGGCACTTTCAACCGCTAGGTATTGTCGATCGGGCTTTGCATAGCTGAGTGCGCTCGTCCCCGCACCAGGCACTATTCCTATAGTATTAAACGCCCTAAATTGTACACTTCAGACTTTAGGGAGATGTAAGTCAACCCAATTAATTTTTACTATAAATTTAATTAAACAAGCGAGGAAAAAACACATGACACTTCAAAGATTAGAAGAATTTTATCCTAACTATCAAGAAGAAATTTTTGCTGGAGACGACATCAAGGGATTTGATGTTTATGCCGGCGACTCTGATGAAAAAGTAGGAACCGTTTATGATGCTTTAGTTGATGAAAGCGGTCGTTTTCGCTATCTGGTAATTGATACCGGGATTTGGATTTTTGGCAAAAAAGTATTGCTGCCGATCGGCTCGGCCCGCTTCGACTACGGAGCTCGTCGCGTCTACGCTACAGGCCTTCGCAGCAAAGATCAAGCAGAAAGATTGCCTGCTTACAATGAATTAGAACCACTAGATTACGATCGCGAAGAACAGGTAAGAGGCGTTTACCGCAATCAAGGCACAGCCGCAACTGCCACTCCTGCCAGCTACGATCGCAGTAACTACAGCTACGATCTCGATCGCCCCCTCTACGAAACAAACGAACAACAACACCAAAACCTCAAGCTTTATGAAGAACGCTTGATTGCCAACAAAACCCGCGCCAAAACAGGCGAAGTAGCAGTGGGCAAGCGCGTGGAAACTGAAACAGCACGAGCATCAGTACCTATCGAGAAGGAACGAGTTGTAATCGAGCGAGTAACGCCCGTAGAAGCGGGTCGAGTAGTTTCAGTCGGTGAAGCTGACTTCCAATCAGGAGAAGTTGCACGCATGGAAGTCTACGAAGAAACGGCCGACATTCACAAGGAAGCCTACGTGCGCGAAGAAGTCAACATCAGAAAAGAAGTTGTTCGCAGCACGGTTGAGGGCGAAGAAACCTTGCGCCGTGAAGAATTGGACATTAACACCGATGGCACTCCGGTTGTAGATAATAAAAAGATCTAAACCAACTGCAGCAGGTATTGAATAGGAATTGCGGATTAATCACATAATTCTGTCACATCGCTGGTTGAAATTGTGCGATAGTCGCGCAATTCCTAGATGCAGACGGCGGTTGAAATCAGCTTTACAAAAACTTTCGTCCGTGCCAAACGGGCTCAAGAAAATAACGTAATTTTAACCGCCCGTTCTTCACCCCGCTACTGTCGGGTGAAAGACAAGTATAAACCTGGTTTCCACCGCCCCGTCTTTTTAGCAGGAAAATTTAAAAATGAACGGTCAAGCATCAGCCGAAAAAATAGCAGCGGCAAAATCAATTACTCGTCTCAACCGGGTACCGGAAAAAGTCAGAACTAAGCTAAAAAGTTTTACAGTAAAAGACAATCAAGGTCACTTGGTAGGTAAAATAAAAGATGTATATTTTGATGAAAGCGGTCAACTCAATTTTGTGGTAGCAGGGCTAGGCAGCGAGAAAGCTCGGATTTTTTTAGTGAGTATTAAGCTGCTCAAAAAAGTAGATTATCACCAAAAATCTTTGTTTGTAAGTGTTAATTCAGATGAAGTCGATCGGCTGCCGGGAATTTCGGCAAATAGTGAGGCTCAGTCTGTAGAAAATTCCTCAGACGCGCTGAATGAATTAACCAATAGCGAGTCAACCCAACCCTCAAAAGTTATGTCAAATCTAACAGATTCCGATCGCCAAAATGAGAATTTGGAGACGAGTGAAGAGGATGAAGACTTTGATATTGTCGATCGAGAAGTAATTCGCCTGCTAGAAGAACGATTGGTGATCAATCGCAGCAAGCGTAAAGTTGGCGAAGTCATTGTCCGCAAAGAAATTGAAACTCGGATGGTACAAGTGCCCATCCAGTGGGAAAAGCTAATTGTCGAACAAGTCGGCGACGATCCGAAGGTGTTGGCCGAAATAGATTTGGGCGAGGGAAGCATCACGGGTATAGATTTGACGGGAATTAAGCACGATCGCGATGAACCGACAGTTAAGGCTGAGTTTACCTCGGTGCAGAAAGCCAGCAAAATCTTAAATTCGATCGCCTCTCAACCCCGCCACGGTTGCGTAAAAGTCCGCCTCGAACTCGTTCTGGAGAACCCGCAACTAGAGGAAACTTACCAAAAATGGATGACGGAAAGCCACTCCGACAGTTAAATAAAATTAGTTTGTAGCAAGGAATGCAAGTCCTCTGATTTTTATGAGGACTTGCATTCCTTACTAGCAACACCTATAAATTTTGAGCGATCGGCATACCGACCAAATCTTACCAAATTGCGGTAAAATCGTGGTGGTCAAATTTACAAGTATTTGAAAATGCCCAGCACCATCTCCGACATTAAAGTAAAAACGATCGCAGGCGCAGACAAGCAGCTAGGAGAGTACGCTGGTAAGGTACTCTTGATAGTTAACGTAGCTTCTCAATGCGGCTATACACCTCAATACAAAGGACTCGAAGAATTGAGCCAGAAATACAGCGCTGCTGGACTCCGCGTTTTAGGATTTCCCTGCAACGACTTCGGAGCACAAGAACCTGGAAGTAACGCAGAAATAGTCAATTTCTGTACTACCAAATACGGAGTCAGCTTTGAATTGTTTGACAAAGTACGCGCCAAAGGCAGTCAGCAGCATCCGCTGTACGCTAAACTTACGAGTGAAGCCGACCCCAAGGGTGATGTTTCCTGGAATTTTGAGAAATTCTTAGTTAACAAACAAGGTGAAGTAGTTGCCAGATTCCGCAGCAGCGTAGGCCCAGATTCCCCCGAACTGATCGCCGCCATTGAAAAAGAATTGGCAAAATAAGCAGTTCGGTAACGAATTTTTCAACAGATATAACAGATGGATGTTTAGTTATTGTATGGTGCGTCTGGGGTGAATGTTTTGCATACAGACTAACAATTTTCCCCCAGACGCACCATACTACGATTAGTTGACTTATTTTTGCTTCTCTTCCCCATTGTTGAGAAGTAATCAGCAATTAATAAATACTGATGATTGAATTATTTAATTGGAGAATCGTTTAATTTAATGGAAAATACATCGGGATTAGATTTAGCTGTAGGCTTACTAGCCTTCGCGATTCTGGGAGGTGGGCTGGCCATGCTGTTTGTAGGTATGGCATCATTCCCTAAAGAAAAGTAATAATAATTGAGATTATATCCTGACTGCGACTCCAATCAAATTGGTTCGTAGTGAGGACTTCAGTCCTCCAATTTCTATGAAAAGTGAAGTCCGTACCATTAAAATTTGAATAAATTTAAAAGCATTCATTTTTATAGCAACGGCCAAAAAAATTAGGAAGTTCTTAATTTCTGAAAGCCTTGATTTGATGGTTGATTTCTTCTTCCTAATGACTAATGACCAATGACTACTAACTAATGACTGAGGGCGGATATTTCCTTTTTCTGTAGTCATTTCTATCCTACAGCACTTCCAGATGTTGTGAGGTACAATAGAATCGACTAAAAATAATATACTAATGAAAGCATACTCAGTAGATTTGCGAGCCTTTCATAGTAGCAGCCCATCTACAGCAGAAGCTGTCGATCGGAAAAACAGCAAAAATATTTGCCTGCAGTAACATCTTAGTTCAAAAACTTATAAATAAACAAAAAATCGAGGGAATTTACAGCCTAAACCTAGGGGTAAACCCAGATTCAGTCATTTGAATAATGCGTCAAAAGAGTTGAGAGAAATAGTGGCAGTACATCCCGATACAACCTTGGTAGAATTGTGTGAGTTATTCGCCCAAAAGACAGGAAATTTGGTGGTAGAACAGCCATGTGTAACGCCTTACAAAAGTTGGGATTATAATCCCCAAAAAAAATAGTAAGAAGTAGCCAATTCGGCACTGAAAGAGTCATGAAATTAAGGTTAGAGTAGGGGGGAAAGTCAAGCATATCGACACAAAAAATCTAGTATTTTTAGATGAAACTGGAGTATTACACTTGTTTAACCAGAACTCATGCTTCCAACGAGGCAAAGCGAGCCTATATGGATAACTTACCAGCGCCTAAAGTAGATTCAATTAAGCCTATGATTGAAGCGGTGGGTGCTTCTGTCTTGTGTTTGTCTCCATACTCTCCTGATTTTAATCCAATTGAATTATGGTGGTCGCAACTCAAATCTTTATTGCGACAGTTTTCACCAACCAGCACTAAAATGGTTGAAACGATAATTGCTGTGGCTATTGACTTAATTAATCCGAAACATCTCCAAAACTGGTTTACTAATTGCTGCTACTGTACCTCATAATATCCGGAAGTGCTGTATGTCATAAATATGGCTGATTCACAGATGGTCAGAAACCGGGTTTTTTCCAAAAATCTTTGGTTCTTACCGACAGATTAGGTCAAAAACCCGGTTTCTTTGGCGGAGTGCGTAACTCTTTTTAGTTAAACTGGAGTGCAACTTTTAACCCCATCGCTCTTGACAAATTCTTGATAAATCGATTCATCACCAAAAAAGTCGATCGCACTCTTAGGTTTTGCCATTCTCCCATCCAGCTACACTCAAAACGGGCGATCCTCTTCGTCGATCGGCCTCCCGCAGGCGCGCGCTTCCCTAACGCACCTACCCTCAAAAAAAGCGATCGCACCCGCCGCCCCTCCATAGCTGAGCCAGCTCTCATTTACTTTGCATATCGTAATGATTAGGCAGAGCTATCCTTTTTTCTCAGTGCCTTTTTGCTGCTCCCTCGTGGTTTTACACCAATAATTAAATGCGTATAACCTAATCTGCAAGCAGTCAAAAGTTTTGTTACAATGGGTACGCTGTTACAAAACGTAACTTATGCTGATTTCTATTTTAATAATTGACGTGGCCCTAGTTGCCTGGTCCTTGCACCTAATGCAAGAGGCGATCGCGCAACGGGAATTTTCACTAATCCTAGCCGGCATCCTAGTCGCGGTCTCAGCCGCAGCCCTGATCGTCGTCTACTTCCTCATGGGCTCTTGCTTGAGCCATTTAACCGCAATATCCCAACACACTTATTAAATAATCCTAGGGATTCGTTCATTGAAAAGCAGCCAGGAGATTTTAAAAAAAGTCCAAAGCCTTGCCAGTTCAAGGCTTCAAACTATTTTTTCAAAAAGGCTTGACAAACATTACTCCATTAAGGCATGATTGAGAGCGCGAAAAGAAAGGGGAATTAGCTCAGTTGGTAGAGCACTACAATGGCATTGTAGGGGTCAGCGGTTCGAGCCCGCTATTCTCCATAAACAAGATTAGAGCAACAAAATTAGATCGGACGGCGGTTGAAAGTGCCAGCGTCTTCTTAAATTCGATCGCACTTTCCCGTAAAATTAAAACAATCTACCCGCAAAAAAAGCAATTATCCCGTGGCAAAGTCAACTGAACCCAACAATCCAGAGAGGCCGAGCCAGCTTGCGCGATCGCCTCTGTACGACCTATCATTACAGCTCAAAGGTCGGATGGTACCATTTTCCGGGTGGGAGATGGCAGTGCAGTACGCAGGCATCAGCAGCGAACACCAAGCAGTACGCCAACAAGCTGGAATGTTCGACATTTCCCACATGGGAAAATTCTGCTTGAAAGGGAAACAACTAATGGAAAAATTTCAACCCTTAGTACCCTCAGACTTGAGTCGCTTGCAACCAGGTCAAGCTCAATATACAGTCTTATTAAATAACCAAGGCTGCATCATAGACGACATTATTTTCTACTGCCAAGAACCCGACGCGAACACCAACGAAGAACGTGCAACAATCATTGTCAACGCCGCCACTCGCATCACAGACAAAGCCTGGATAGAAGCCCACTTAGCATCTAGCGAAATTAGTTTTACCGACACCTCCAAAGACCAAGTTTTAATTGCAATTCAAGGCCCGGAAGCTGTCAACTATCTCCAGCCTTTTGTGGAAGACAACCTAGCACAAATTAAAGCCTTCGGACACTTAGAAACAAAACTGTTAGGACAGCCGAGTTTTATCGCCAGAACAGGTTACACCGGCGAAGATGGATTTGAAATCATGGTGGATATAGAAACAGGCAAAAAACTCTGGCAAAAATTCCTCGATGCTGGCGTTGTTCCCTGCGGATTGGGGGCCAGAGATACCTTGCGTTTAGAAGCAGGAATGGCACTTTACGGTCAAGATATCGACGACAGTACCACACCTTTTGAAGCTGGATTGGGTTGGGTAGTTCACCTCGACAGCAAAGGCGATTTTATTGGGCGCGAGGTTTTGGAACAGCAAAAAGCCAATGGAGTATCGAAGCGGTTGGTAGGGTTAGAAATGGAAGGGCGACACATTGCGCGCCACGGCTATCCGATAATATTTGAAAGCGAAACAGTAGGAGAAGTTACTAGCGGTACATTGTCGCCTACCTTGAATCGGGCCGTCGCCCTCGCGATGCTTCCGGTAAAATTAGCGAAAATCGGCCAGCGGTTAGAAGTCGAGATTCGCGGGAAAAATTATCCCGCGACGGTGGTTAAAAAACCATTTTATCGCTCTCCCAACCGCCCCAATTAAATGTAGAGTGCGTCAGCTTAAATTATCTGCGCCAGACAAGATAGCAGAGATATTTGATTTATATGACAACCGCAGATGTCAGGCAGATGCAACACAGATAAACGCAGATGCTTTTAACAAAGGAAAGCGAAGGGATGCCAGAAGTCTGCTGCAAATTGAGAAAATCGCCCTCTGACGCACCGTGGGAGTTTCAGATATTAAACGCCCATAATTTAATAAGATTTAACTGATACTTTTTGATTGCAAGGAATTGACATGGCACAAACATACCCTGATGACCTGAAATACTTAGACACCCACGAATACATCCGACTCGAAGGGGAAATCGCCACCATCGGGATTAGCGCTTTTGCCGTTGACCAACTCGGCGATATTGTATTTCTAGATTTGCCAGAAGTCGGCGCAGGGCTGGAAAAGGGCGAAGCTTTCGGTACAGTCGAGTCTGTGAAAGCAGTTGAAGATTTGAAAGCGCCTGTTACGGGTACAGTCGTAGAACGCAACGATGACATTATAGAGTCTCCCGAAAACTTGGCGGAAGACCCCTATGGGGCTGGCTGGCTGCTGAAAGTGCGCGTTGACAATCTCAGCGACGCCAGTGATGCTTTGTCTGTCGAAGAGTACCGCAAAATGGTGGAAGGGGAATAGGGGAGAGGGGGAGAGTGGGAGAGGGGGAGAGGGAAGAGGGGAGAGGGGAGAGGGGGAGAGGGGGAAATCGTTTCTCTTCCATCTTCCTTTTTCCATCTTCCTTCTTCCATCTTCCTGATGACGTTAGACGTTCGCTCGGGGGGACAGCACTAATGACTAATGACTAATGACTAATGACTAATGACTAATGACTAATGACTAATGACTTCTTTTGTGACTAAATGTTACAAACAAAGAAGCAAAAGTTAACTCAGGAGAATCAGCCTTGGTACTCTACAGCCCGAAAGTTGAACCCAGCCAGCAGCAAAACCTTTCCCCCATCGGTGGTTTTGCGGGGCGGCACATTGGCCCGACACCCAGCGAAATCCAGCAAATGCTGGATGTTTTGGGTATTTCCAGCCTTGATGAGTTGATTGACAAAACTGTTCCAGCGACGATTCGCATGAATCAACCCCTGCAACTTCCCGCAGCGCAAAGCGAGTACGCTGCTTTGGCAGAATTGAAAGAAATTGCTGCAAAAAATCAGATATTTCGATCGTACATCGGGACAGGATATCACGACTGCATCACACCGCCGGTCATCCAGCGCAATATTCTGGAAAATCCCGGCTGGTATACAGCTTACACTCCCTACCAAGCCGAAATTGCCCAAGGACGATTGGAAGCTTTACTGAATTTCCAAACGATGATAATCGAGCTCACGGGTTTGGAAATTGCTAACGCTTCTTTGCTGGATGAGGGGACTGCGGCGGCGGAAGCGATGGCGGTGAGTTACGGCGCTAATAAAAATAAAGCAAAAGCGTTTTTTGTGTCCCGAGATTGCCACCCTCAAACTGTGGAAGTGGTGCAAACTCGCGCTAAACCGCTGGGAATTGAAGTTATTGTGGGCGACCATCAAAGCTTTGAGTTCGATCGTACAATTTTCGGCGCGCTCCTGCAATACCCAGCAACAGACGGCACAATTTACGACTATAGAGATTTTATTCGATCGGCACACGAAGTCGGCGCATTAGTCACAGTCGCCGCCGACATTTTGAGCCTTTGCCTGCTTACGCCCCCCGGCGAATTCGGCGCTGACATAGCCGTAGGAAGCACCCAGCGCTTCGGAGTGCCGATGGGATTCGGAGGGCCCCACGCAGCCTATTTCGCCACAAAAGAAGAGTTTAAACGGCAAGTTCCGGGGCGAATTGTCGGCGTTTCCAAAGATGCCAACGGCAAGTCTGCGTTACGCTTGGCTTTGCAAACTCGCGAACAGCACATCCGCCGCGAAAAAGCAACTAGCAATATTTGTACTGCTCAAGTTTTGCTGGCAGTGATGGCGAGTATGTATGCTGTTTATCACGGCCCGTCTGGACTCAGAGACATTGCAGAAAAAGTACAGAGTTTAACTGCACTTTTGGCATCCGGTTTAAGAAGTTTCGGATACAAAATTGGTTCTCAACCTTTTTTCGATACTCTGCGAGTAGAATTGGGAGACAAACCGCTGTCAGAACTTCTAGCAACTGCCCAACTTCGCAACATTAATCTTCGAGTTTTTGATGAGGCGACAGTCGGAATAACTTTAGATGAAACTGTTACTGTTGAAGACGTGCAAGATTTATGGGAAATTTTCGGACAGCATAAGGATTATATCAGGGTCGAGGGGCAGAACGCTCTCAATATTCCGCTGGATGCAGACGCATTAAATTCCTATTTGACTTTACCAGATTTTTGCGATCGCACAACCAGCTATCTCACCCATCCAGTTTTCAACAGCTACCATTCCGAAACCGAACTTTTGCGGTACTTGCACCGTTTAGAAACCAAGGATTTATCGCTAAACACATCGATGATTCCCTTGGGTTCCTGCACGATGAAATTGAACGCAACAGCCGAGATGCTGCCGGTAACTTGGGCCGAATTTGGGAAGATACATCCCTTTGCACCCCGCAATCAAACTCGCGGCTATCAAATGATGTTCGTGCAACTCGAACAGTGGCTGGCAGAAATCACCGGTTTTGCGGGAATTTCTTTGCAGCCAAACGCCGGTTCCCAGGGAGAATACGCGGGATTGTTAGTCCTTCGCCAATACCACGAACACCGAGGCGAATCTCACCGCAATATCTGTTTAATTCCCCAGTCAGCCCACGGTACAAATCCGGCTAGCGCAGTCATGGCGGGGATGAAAGTAGTTGCTGTCGAGTGCGATAGCCAGGGGAATATTGATGTCGCCGACTTGCAGAAAAAAGCCGAGAAACACAAAAACGAACTTGCTGCTTTGATGGTGACTTATCCATCTACCCACGGCGTGTTTGAGTCAGAAATTAAAGAGATTTGCGAGATTGTCCACAACTGCGGCGGACAAGTTTATATGGACGGCGCAAATATGAATGCTCAAGTTGGTTTGTGCCGCCCCGGTGATTTTGGTGCTGATGTTTGTCACTTAAATTTGCACAAAACTTTCTGCATTCCTCACGGCGGCGGCGGCCCGGGGATGGGGCCGATTGGAGTTATGCCTCATTTGGTGGAATTTTTGCCCAGTCATTCTATTCTTAACAGCGAACAGTCAACAGTGAACAGTCAACAAACATCAGTTGGCGCTGTTTCTGCCGCACCTTGGGGAAGTGCCAGCATTTTGACTATTTCTTGGATGTACATTCGGATGATGGGAGGAGTGGGTTTAACTGAGGCGACAAAAGTTGCAATTCTTAATGCTAATTACATGGCAAAACGCTTAGAATCTTATTATCCGGTTTTGTATAAAGGCAAATCGGGTTTAGTGGCGCACGAGTGTATTCTGGATTTGCGCCTTCTCAAAAAATCTGCTGCTATCGAAGTTGATGATATCGCCAAACGCTTGATGGATTACGGCTATCACGCGCCGACTGTTTCTTGGCCTGTCGCGGGTACGGTAATGGTGGAACCGACGGAAAGCGAATCAAAACAGGAATTAGATTGTTTTTGCGATGCGATGATTGCGATTCGAGGCGAAATTGCGGAGATTGAAAAAGGCAATGTTGACGCGCAAAATAATCTGTTGAAAAATGCGCCGCACACCGCAGAATCTCTGATGGTTGATGAGTGGAACCGTCCTTATACTCGCGCGCAAGCTGCTTATCCGACTGCTGGGACTCGCGAATATAAGTTTTGGCCTGCGGTGGGCCGGATAGATAATGCTTTTGGCGATCGTAATTTTGTCTGTTCTTGTTTACCAATGGAGGCTTACACTTAAGATTGCAATCCACGAGTCTAGAGCCCGTAGTATCTCCACATCTCTGTCTATAGAGAGAAAATTTGCATAAAACTAGGTAGTTTAGGAGATTTTTTCTCCTAAATACCAGTTTTAGGCTACCATAGTGGCTGAAAGTAGTATAATCTAATGCCTCCTAATGGGTGAAAACAATGTTAATTCAACTTACTATACAAAATTTTTTATCCTTCAGGGATGAAGTCACTTTTAGTATGGTGGGAGTTAATAGTGATAGACAACATATAGATCACCTTGCTGAAGATGCAGCAGGAAAAGGGCGATCGATATTGCCAATTGCAGCAATCTACGGAGCAAATGCAGCCGGCAAATCTAATCTAATCGAAGCTATAAGTTTTGCAAAAAACTTAGTGGTACAGGGAACTCGCAGCAGCCAAACTATCCCTGTTTCTTCATTTAAACTGGGTGATTATAGTAAGCAACCAAGCAAATTTGAGTTTATTTTTACGCACCAAGGCGAGCAATACTCCTACGGATTTAAATTAAATAGAGAGCAAATTTTTGAAGAATGGCTTTATGGAATTCCTAATGGTAAAAAGCAGGAAGTAATGTACTTTGAGCGAGTCACGTCATCACAAAAACAAACTAAAGTTGACTTTGGTTCAAAACTTAAAGGTCGAAGTAAGAAGCGCCAACAGTTTCTTGATTTTATTGCCCAAGGTACTCGCCCCAATCAACTATTTTTGACAGAAAGTCTTGAACGAAATGTTCTTATTTTAAAACCTATTTTTGATTGGTTTAGAAAAGTATTGACTATTATTCCAGCAGAAGCAGATTATACTGGCTTAGAAATTGGTGTACTCAGTGATGAATCATTTACAGACTTTCTGAGTGAGTTTCTGAAGTTTGCAGGAACAGGAATTGATTCCATAATCACAGACGAAGTAGAGTTAGATTTCGATCGACACTTTCCAACTATGCCTAAAGTTTTAAGAGATAATATTATTCAAAAACTGAATGAAGCAGAAAAAAATTCCATCGCAATGATTGAAAACTTAGGAGGTGGAAGATTTCTGTTGTTTAAGGATGATGAAAATCAAGTAAGCTTGATTCAACTCAGAACTCGTCATCGCAGTGAAGATGGAGATTTTTTTGACTTTTCAATAGAAGAGGAATCAGAAGGAACTCAACGTCTCATTAATTTGATTCCCGCTCTTTTTATTTTAAAACAAGAAGAAGAAAAAGTTATTTTTCTGGATGAACTTGATAGACGTTTGCATCCTCTGCTTTCTCGGATTTTTGTAGAAGTAGCAATTAACTGTAAAGACACAAATAATCAACTTATTTTTACAACCCATGATACCAATTTGTTAGACTTAGATTTACTCAGACGAGATGAAATTTGGTTTGTGGAAAAGTGCGAAAAAGGTGTGTCTAATCTTTACTCTTTAGCCGAATTTAAAATGAAGCCCGATCTTAAGATTGAGAAAGGTTATTTGAACGGACGTTTTGGGGCTATTCCATTCTTTGGAAATCCACAAAGTTTAGGCTGGCTTAATTGCGAAACCGATTTATCTGTGCAAATAAACTAATAGCAATGGGAAAAATTAAGCGTACAAAATTATTAGATCGCCAACAGGATCGCAGAGATGCCAAACTTTTTATAGTTGCTACGGAAGGTAAGGAAACTGAAAAACAATATTTTAGGATGTTTAAGAGCACGAGAATTAAATTAGAGATATTAGCAACTACAGAAGATGGCAAATCTTCACCTGAATATGTCTTAGAGCGTTTAGATATCTTCAAAGAACGATACGATCTCAATGAGGATGATATGCTTTGGCTGGTTTCTGATGTGGATCGTTGGGGTGCAAGGAAGTTGAGTTCTGTCTGCAGTCAAGCTAGGCAAAAAGGTTATAATTTAGCAATTAGTAATCCTTGTTTTGAAGTATGGTTGACTCTACATTTTGAAGATCTTAATTCCCAGGATAGGACTTGCGATAATTTCAAGGCAAGACTGAGAACTATTTTAGGAAGTTACAATGGTAGCAATTTAGATATTTGTGCTTACAGAGACAATATTGAAAATGCAGTAAATAGAGCGAAAAATCTACATCAAAATTCTCAACAAAGTTGGCCCCCAACACTAGGAACCCATGTTTATAGACTTGTGGAGATTGTGCTGGAAAGCTTGGGTAGTCACTTCTAATATCATGTCCGGTCAATTACTCGAAAATGGTTCGTAGTGCGCCCGAAAGTTTGTTCTTGGGCGGAGGATACAAGTCCGCACTACGAACTTTACTTATTGCAGTCAATCGAACGGACATGATTATGATTTCAACATTTGCTACAATGTGAATAAGAGATTAATATAATTTAATTAACATTTTTGGCAGGCACAACCAGTTTGAAAGCAGTATCAAAATGAATAAACGATTTTTGTGGCGATCGCCCTCCAACAAACTAGGTTGGATTATCCTACTATTATTAGGCGTTTTGGCTGCTTTGGCAACGATCGCCACCGCAGCTTACTTCAAAAGCGCGATCGCCCAAACAGCAAATCTCACCTTATCTGTAGACGTTACAGCCGATCGCCATTCCATCAGCCCCGACATCTACGGTATGAACGATTATGCCCTAGATCCCGCCATCGCCAAAGAGTTGCGAATTCCACTCGAACGCTGGGGCGCAAATCACACCAGCCGCTACAACTGGTTAGTCGATTCTTCCAACAGCGGCGATGACTTCTTCTTCGTGGGCGGCGGCGACAACAAAAACCCGATTCCCGGCGATTCGATCGACAAAATTGTCAACACCAACCGCAAAAACGGCAGCAAAAGCATCGTTACTATCCCGATGATTGGCTATGTAAATAAATTGAGCATCTGGAATTGCGGCTTTCGAGTAGCCAAATACGGCGCCCAAGAAAAAACCAATCCTTACATTTTTCCAGAAGGCGACAAGTGCGGTAACGGAAAGCGTCCAGATGGCAGTTTGATAACTGATAATAATCGCCTTGATGTTAGTATTGTTAGCGATGCCGCTTTCCAGAAAGCTTGGGTTCAACACTTAGTTAAAACCCACGGTACTGCTGAATCGGGCGGCGTGCAAATTTATCAAATGGACAACGAACCAAGCGGCTGGGGAAACACTCACCGCGATGTTCATCCAGAAGCGACAAGTTATGATGAATTGCGCGATCGCACTTACCAATATGCGTCAATGGTAAAAGCCACAGATCCCACCGCTAAGGTACTGGGCCCGTCGGATTTTGGCTGGCCTGTTTATGTGGATTCGGGAGTAAAGGGCGATCGCGAAAAACACGGCGGTGTCTGGTTTGGGCGGTGGTACTTGCAGCAAATGCGCGCCTACGAACAGCAAAAAGGTGTGCGGATTCTCGACTATTTCGACGAACACTACTATCCTGTCGTCGATGACCTCTGTTTGGCGAATTGTCCCGTAGGTGACGCTAAGACGCAATCCGCCCGGTTGCGATCGACTCGTTCTCTGTGGGACAGCACTTATACTGATGAAAGTTGGATTGGTAAATCGAATCCGCCGCTAACAATTATTCCCCGGTTTCGAGACTGGATAAAGCAGGATTATCCAGGTACAAAACTTGCAATTACTGAATACAATTGGGGCGGTTTGGAGTCGATGAACGGCGCGTTAACTCAAGCCGATATCCTGGGGATTTTTGGGCGAGAACAACTCGATTTAGCGACGCTGTGGGGGCCTCCGAAGTCTTCTGAACCGGGTTCCTATGCCTTCCGCACGTACCTGAATTATGACGGGAAGGGCAGCAAGTACGGCGATACTTGGGTGCGATCGCACAGCACAGACCAAGAACTTTTGTCAATCTACGGATCGCAACGCACTAACGACGGTGCTTTGACGCTAGTAATCATTAACAAAACCAGTAAAAAATTGACTAGCAACTTGAGTTTGAAAGGATTTAAATCGGCGGGTAAAGCTCAAGTTTACACTTACAGCGAGGCAAATTTGCAGGCGATCGTCCGTCAGGATGATTTGGCTGTCAGCGGTGCTGGATTCAAGGCAACTTATCCCGCTAATTCTATCACTTTGGTTGCCATTCCCAAGGAAAAAGCTTAGTCATATTGTTTTCGCTTGCATCGGAATGATTTAACCACAGAGTACACAGAGTACACAGAGGGAGAAAATATATATCTGAATCATTCCGATGCTACCGGATTTGATATCAGTTGTCAAATCCCCTAGCATTGGAATTTTTACTGTGGCGACTAATCCCCGCTAATCTCCACCAACCTTTCACCTGTTCTCAAAAGTTCCAGCGCATCTAACAACGTTGCACTGAGAATCTCTCGCAACCGATCGTTTGATGTATTGCCACACGTCAACCAAATAATTTGTGGGGGGAATCAAGACGATCGACTAAATCAACAAAATCACTGTCTTTAGTCATCAAAATAACTCCCTGCGCTTTGGCTGCCTCGAAAATCTCAGGATCTTCAGCATCTCTGAGTCCAATGTCGCGCAAGGCTACCGCTGCTACTCCTAGTGTATTAGTCATCGAGGTTGCGATCGCTGGTGACAGATGTGCATCTACCCCGATCGTCATGCAACCAATACTGGATGATTAAGTTTATGTGAGGCGTACAAAAGAGATGCTTTGAGGTCGTCTATTTCCAGATCGGGCATTTCTTCGAGAATTTGTTCCGCACTCAAACCAGCCGCAAATAAGTCTAGTACATCTGATACCCGAATTCTCATGCCGCGAATACAGGGACGACCGCTACACTGTCTGGGATTAATTGTGATTCTTGCAAGTAGTTCCAACATTCAAGTTAATGATGGTAAAAACTTATATAGCGGTTCTCAAAAAAGTGAGGTATGCCCTAGGCCCGCAAAGCCCTATGCCCTATGCCGGATAGTACCTCATATGATATCTCGAAAGGCTGTATTCAGTATATCAGATTAAGCATCGACCATCCAAGCAATACACTTTTGCATTTGATTGCTCATCGTTTCTCGATCGGCATTATATCGGCGGCCGTGTCCCGGCAACACCCATTCAAACGAGTAATTAGCCAAGTTTTGCATAGATTTGATTTGTTCCGGCCAAGAATACCAACAGACTTCGCGAAAGGCCATTAGCTGCTGCAAATTATCCGACCAAGCAAGATGATCGCCGGTGAACAAAAACTTGTTATTGTAAAGCAAAACTGTGTGACCTTTCGTGTGGCCGGGAACAGGTATAATCAACAAATCATCGGCTAATTGATACGGTTCGCTGCCTGATAAGTGAATTTCTACACTGCGAGTATCCGCGTTAATTTCGTCAGCATGGAGAATGCGATCGCACCCAAAATGATCGTGGTATTTTTGATGGTCTGCTACATCGTCGCGGTGAGTCAAGTACATATAGCGAATGCCGCCCATTGCTTCGATATTTTTAACTAGCGGCGGCGCAAAACGGGGAGAATCGACTAAAATATTGCCCTCTGGACGAACAATTAAATAACTAGCAGCCCCGTAGGATTTCTCGGAGTGGTAGCCGCAGTGGTAAATATTTTCTGTTACGAGTGCAGGCAAATTTTGCTGAACTTCTTTAATGTTTTTCGGTTTGTCAACAGTGCCGATCGAACTTGTGGGACAAGATAAAAGAGCCGCGAGACTTCGCATGGATGCTATTTCGTTTGTCGGTTGCTGGTAAACCGCCGACTTTTCTCCGGCTTCAGTAAATACTTCCGGTGCCATCCAGCGACAAGTATCGCAGTTTATACAGGTACTGTCTACATAAAAGTTACCGCTGATATTTTCGGGGCGGCGCAAATTTATATTAGCCATTTTTTTACCTCTTGAAAAATTGAAAATGTTAGTTCACGCTAACATCTTCTACCATTTTACATTTCTTAGTGGGGACTTGGGGCGCAACCAAGCAAGCGTATGCAAGTCCGCACGCGCGAATTAACCGTTTTGTTATGGTAATCGATCGGACGGGCTCTGATATTCTTTCCGTTTGTATCGGAATCATAATTTTCTGAGAGTGCAGTTCTGTCCGCTGCAGACAGCACTGCGGTATTATTTGGATCTAAGCGAATTTGATCTAAATGGTCGATCGCCCATTCAATCCAACTAACCGCCGGAATTCCACTTAGTCACCTGATTCATTCGAGACAAAGCACTTTCAGCAGACTCACGAATATAAGGATCGGCATCAGGATTGGCCGCCGCCGCCTCCAAAACCTCCTGGGCTTTTGTACCTCCGATTGTCGCCAAGGAACCAGTTATCGCCACAGCCAAGGCAATATTGTCAGTATTCTCGATCGTCTCAATCAAGATATCCAACGCGGCTGTACCAATTTGTCCCAGCGCCATTACCGAGGAGATATAAACCACCGGATTCGGATCGCTTAGTGCTTTTTGCAGCCCTTGCAATCCTAATTCTGGAAAAGTTATATCGGGATAGTTGACAGCGATCGCCGTTAATGCTTTTGCACAACTCGCCTGAATCGTGGCATTCTTGCTATTGAGCAGAGAATCTACCAGCAACGGCACAGCATCGTTACCGATTATCCCCAAAACTTGCACTGCCGATCGGCGATAAACAACATCTTCCTCGTCCAAAATTCCCATCAACTGCCCAATAGTCGTTTCATCGCGAGTTTCAGCTATTTCGCTGATTGCGCGTTTCCGCAGGTGCGGATTTGGATGCTTTAGCTGTTGGAAAAGTTCTTCTTTCGGCATTTTAGTCAGTAGTCAGTTGGCAGTTGTTAGTTGGCAGTTGGCAGTTGTTAGTTGGCAGTTAACAGTTAACAGTTAACAGTCAACAGTCAACAACCTTAAATTATTATACTCTAGAGATTAAACTCGCCGCTTTTGCCCGCAGCAGCAAATCCTCATCGGCAGCCAAAATCTCACAGCCGCTTTTGTCTCCTAATTTTTTCAATGCCATCAAACTAGCATATTTCAAATCCCAAATTCTAGTTTCCAGACAAACTTTTAGTTCAGCAATAGCGCGCTTGTCGCCGATTTCGCCGAGGGCGAAGGCTGCGGCGGCGCGGGATTTTTGAAACTGCGGTTCTCGATTGTGCAGGGCTTCTATGAGTAAATCGAAGGCAGGGGCGTAGTTGAGCCAACCCAGCAGTTTCATGACATGATAGTGCGCGCCGTAATCGTTGTATGCTGATTTTGCATAAGTTGCCAGTAAGGCCTCCGGTGCTTCATCTTTGTAGGATTCTAGGATGGTTTTGGTTGCCAGATAACAGCGTCCGAAATCGGTTTCGTAGAGTTCATTAATGGCAAATTCGAGGCTTGGTAGTTGGTCGTATTCGTGTACTAAATCGAGGTCGTCGGGCCGATCGCCAATTATGCGATCGAGAATCGGTTCAATTTCGGCAAAAGCAATCTCTCCAGCAGGAATCCCCGCACTCGCTAGCATCCGCACGGCCCGCAGGCGAAACACCAAAGACACGGGACAGCGCGAAATTTCGGGAATTGCTTTGTAATATTTGGCGTCTATTAAATCTTGAATGCTGCTGCGGCGATCGTTAACATTGCTGCTTTGTAGCAACTCTACCACACGCGACATTTGCGAGTAATCTCCCGAAAAGCGGCAGATTGTGGTGATTGCTGCACCTTGAATCATCCCATCTTTATCCTCTACAAATTTGTTGAGGCGCGAGATTGCTGCTGTGTAATTTAATTTTGCCAAAGCGTGGATGATTACCCGATAGCTTTGAGCTGGTTTGTCGAGCAATTTGGCAATATCTTCTAAGATATCGGGATTTTCTGTGCCGATTTCGCCGATCGCCCAAACTGCATTTTCTACCACGTAACAGTCATCATCGCCCAAGCAAGCATGGAGAGATGTGAGTGCAGATTTTGCCTGCAAGCGCCCCAAGGTTTCTGCTGCTTTGCGGCGAACTGAGCGATTGTCAAGACCATCGTCGGTATTTTCCACGGCTACAATCAGGGCGGCGATCGACTTTTCTGTGGAAAAATTCACTAAATGAGAAGCTGCAATGTAGCGATCGTAAGGGTCATCTAGTTTTTGGGCCGGCGTTTCCAAAATGGCGATCGCCTGTTCTTCTGTCAGATTAAATAAATTAAAAAAACGCTTATCCACTTACCAATTACCAACAACTAACAGTACGATACCACCAAAAACACCGATACACAAATTATTTCTTTTAATCCCTTTTCATCACTAATAACTAATAACCAATAACTAATAACCAATAACTAATAACCAATAACTAATAACTAATAACTAATAACTAATAACTAATAACCAATAACTAATAACCAATAACTAATAACCAATAACTAACAACTAACAACTGACAACTGACAACTGACAACTGACAACTAACAAATGTTAAGGGACTCTTAGCACGACACTAAACCCGATTTAGGCTTTTGCAGCGTCCCAAGAGTCCCCCACAACCGATCGAACTTATGTCCAACCTAGCCGTGAATTAAGCGATCGAGCTTTCTAGGAAAGAGAGTTGATCGTGTAGTCGAGGAGAGCGCGGAACTCTACCAAGGCTTGAGGAGACATATCGCGAGGAGCGCAAGCGCGATCGCGAGTGTACACCAAAGCAGCAACGTAAGGAGCTGTAGGCAAGTTCAAGGCGCGGTAAACTTCGCGTTGACCAGCAATACCCCATTCATCAAGAGGGCCGGTGCCGCCAACTACCAAGCAGTAGTTGATCAAGCGCAGGTAGTGCTTGATGTCGCGCATACACTTGTCTTTTTTGACTTGAGTTTCGTTGGCTTCGCCAGCGTTGTTCAAGTAAGGATATTTTTTGATGCAAGCATCGTAGCCTTCTTTAGCAACTGCGTCGATTCCAGCAGCCAGCTTTTCAGCAGCTTCTAAACGAGCAGCAGCGCGTTGAATGCTTCCTTGAACCGATTCCAAGTCAGAAGAGGAGGGGAAACGCCCCGCCGCATCAGCAGCCGTAACTACTGTGGTGATTACTGATTTCATGTTCTGAGATCTCCAGAAATAGATTTTTGACAGTTTGTTTCAATTCAACTGGCCGCAGAGCCAGTAACTATTGGTCTGCTTGAATTAGCTCAGAGCAGAAGCAACGCGATCGAAGTAGCTAGCAGCTTCAGATGCCAAAGAGGAGCAGTCGCCATCGATGGTTTCCATTTTGCGGAAGCGATTACCAGCTTGAGCTTCTGTGTTGGTGCTATTGATGTGAGCAACAGAGCTAGCTTTCATGATTTGAACTGCACGAACTGCGGAGCCAGAAGGCACGCCCAGAGCGATGTAGGTTTCTTTCAAACCATTCAAGCAACGATCGTCCAAAACGGAAGCATCACCAGCCAACAAAGCGTAGCTGATGTAACGCAGGATGATTTCGCCGTCGCGCAAGCAAGCAGCCATGCGGCGGTTCGGGTAGCAATTGCCACCGGCTTGAATCAAACCTTGGTTTTCGCAGACCATGCCGGCGATGGCATCAGAAACTATGCAGCTAGCGTTGCTAGCGATCGCGTTTACTGCATCCAAGCGCTTGTTGCCTTCAGCAATAAAGCTTCTTAGTGAAGTAAGTTCAGCGCCACCAATAGTACCGGTTTTGGCATCTGCCGTGATTACGGCTCTGGAAAATGCGTCTAGCATTGAGCTCTCCTTCTGAATAAAAGGTAAAAATCTTGTTATTTAACAAGTCGATTTAGAACATAAAAGACAACGGGCCTCTCAGTCTCATTTATTAGAAACAAAGTAATAATCTGTAACATTCTGCTATAGGGGATACAGGGCGTGGATCATCCTACCAGGGGAGGATTTACGCAAAAACGCGGTTTCTCCGAGAGATGCTTGAGGCCCAAAGCGGGTTTTTGAGTCCGCCTGCGTCCAGCCAGACTGCTTGGGAGAATTTCTGGGGGAAGCTGCGAGACAGTTGCCGATCCTCGGCTCACGGGTAACAAATTATGTATGTCTGGTCGAGCTCCTCGATCTCGCCCGTGAGTCGATCGCCCTCGCGAGTTTTCTCAGTTTTCTGCCACAGTGCCTTCCAAAGCCGCAGCAACCACCCTGTAATGCTCATCCCGCTGCACTTCCGAGAGCAATTCTTTAGCTTGGGAGTCTTGAGTACCGTCGAGGGCGATCGCTGCCCGCCACCGATTCCGCCAATAAGCTGCTACGCAGCTAAACCGGATAAAATAGCATTGCCTTTATTTTTGATTTTTCGATCCCATTTAATAACCATTTCTCCTTTATTTAATAATTTATGTAGCAAATCAGACAATTCTTCTACCGACTTAAACAGTCGATGTGCGATATATTCTTTCGCTGAATGCCATACCAATTTAATCAAATTATAATCGGGGCTGTAAGGCGGCAAAAATTCTAAAATAATCTGAGGCATTTCGGCTGAGATTTGGCTCTAAATATCTTTCTTTTTATTAAAACTAGCATTGTCTAAAATGATTACAATCTTCATTCCAGATTAGGCAAAGTTTTCAGTTTGATTGCCCAGTTCTCTCCACTCTTGAACTATCGAATCATTTAAAGCATTAATTTGCTCATAAAATGTATTCTAGTCTCCTCTTTTTATCACAAAATTTAACCTTTTTTTGTCATGATATCTCAACCCAGCCATGATATTTACTCTGCCTCTTTCCCTTTGATATGTAATTTTTTTTCGACTACCTTTTTTACCCCAATTTTTTCTTCTTATCACTCGTAAACTGAATCCACTCTCACGCCTTTTACCATACCTGTAAAAGCTCTGGCGTTTGTTCAGTTATTCTTAAATACTCCGATAATTTCTGTTTAAATACTTCCCTTTCAAGGGGATTCTGTTTGGATTTTAAGCTGTATTTAGCCCAAATGTAAACGTATTTTTTTTATGTAATATCCGGGATATTTGGGAACCACTCAATTTAATTCCTGTGACTTTTTATAAATATTTTGCTAATCTGGCTGCCGTCCATCTCCCAAATTCATATCCATATTCTTCCGGAGCTTTATCGATTGTATCTATCAATATTTGTTCATACTCTGGAGTGACTTTGCGAAAATTTCCTGGGCTTCTTTTATCTAAAAAACTATCCAAATTATCCGGATCGCCATGAACTGACCAATAAGCCACTGTTGTGTAAGCAATTTCCATAAATTCACTAATTTCTCGATAAGTTTTTTCGTCATTTATTAGCAATAAAATTAGAGCTTTTTCCCTCATGTAATTATCATCAGACTCTTTTAGTAGTTTAATAAGTCTCTATTTTTTATTTTGAGATAGATGGTTTTGAGCTAGCATATATTACAACTAATTATCCCTTAATTTATATTTAAATTATACGGTATAGCTGCGTATCAGCTTAACCGCATTGGTCCAAAATCACTTGGAGATAAAAGGCATGAACATCCAGATGCCCATACACTTTTGAATGATGTACAACAAGCACAACTATGGCAAGCGCGACAATCACCTCCAACTGTGGGTGGGCTTTGGAACGGACAGAAAGTTGCAAATTGGATGAGTGAATTATTAGGACGTTCAGTTAGTAGACAACGAGGTTGGGAGTATTTGAAGGCAATGAGACTACGTTTGAGAGTACCTCGACCCTCTCATCAGGAAGCAGACTTTACGGAACAGGAACAATGGAAAAAAAATTAGCAAAAACGGTGAATTAAGTTCAAGAAGAGTACCCAAATGCCGATGTAGAAGTTTGGACAATGGATGAACATAGAGTTGGGCTGAAACCAATAATTAGACGTATTTGGGTAGATGAATCGACAGTACCCGTAGCATCGGTAAATTGGCGATTTAAATGGTTGTGGTTGTATGGCTTCGTTCACCCACAATCTGAAGAAACAAAGGCGTGGATTCTACCTTTTGTGAATACCGAAATTTTTAATCAAGTTTTAGCCGATTTCGCCCAACATTTTGAAGTCGGGGAAAATAAACAAGTCGTATTGACTTTAGATCGAGCTGGATCGCATACCGCTAAAAAACTTGATGTACCGCAGGGCATTCATATTATAGAAATGCCCTCTCACTCTCCAGAACTAGAAAGGCGCAGAAAGACTTTAGCCACTTACAAATGAGCCTCTTGCTAATCGAACATTTAAAAATCTTGATGAATTAGAGGAAATTTTATTTAATCGTTGCCAACAATTACTCCAACAGCAAGACTTAGTTCGAGGTTTGACAAATTTCCATTGGTGGCCCCAAGTGGTGGCTTAATTATGGTTATGCTACCGGACATGATATCACTACATATTTATTACTACCGTTTTAGTTTCTACTGTTCGTCAAAATAAGTAGACAATATCTATAATTCTTGGAAGAACATATATATTGGAGGTGTTATCTGTAGTCGGCATTTAGAGAATTGGTATAAGGCGCGGTTAGTCTAAACTTCAGTAAGTACGATAAGTAAGTATTTAACAATTTTTCATCTATAGGTGGACAGCTAATGCAGCTACCAACTAAACCATCGATCGCGTTTTGAGAATCAAAGTAAAGACTTGTGATTGTCTGTAAAATTACGGTTTCATTAGAGAAAAGGCTGACCACTGGATGCAAAGCATTTTCTGGTGAATTTTCAACCAATTTTAATAACTCAAATTTCCACTGTTTATAAGGAATGCGTTCGAGTGAGCAGCCAAGAGAGCGAATTGAATCGCAAAGCTGATTCCAAACAATGGGGTGAGGGTTAACTAAATGGAAAGCTTTCCCGACCAATTCTTTTTGTTTGGATAAATGAACGATCGCTTGGCTAACATAATCCACAGGAGTCATGTCTACCATCATGTCTAAATCAGGTGTTTTTCCCATTTGAATGCAACCTATAAGTATTCTGCGGAGCAGATCGGCAGTATTGCAAATACCCGTTTGGCTGTCTCCTGAGATGAATCCCGGTCTATAAATATAAACGGGTAGCCCTCTAGAATGGGCAATCATAACTAATTTTTCAGCTACCCATTTACTTCGATCGTAACCTTCAGAAAGAGTTTCACTATCAGGTAGTTCGTCTTGTTCTCGAACTACTGTATATCCCTCGTAAGTATCCGAGCAAAATACGCCAATGGTAGAAACGAAATGCACGGGTTTTACTTTTATAATGCAGGCTAATCTCAAAACTTCCTGCGTACTGAGAACGTTTACCGCTTTCAATGCAGAGTATGGATAAATCAGATTTGTTGATGCACCATTATGGTAAATTACATCGATTTCGCTTGCCAATGCGTAAAATTGATTTGATGTAAGCCCTAAGAAGGGTTGAGATAAATCTCCTAAAATGGGAATGATGCGGTTGCTGATAGGTTGGTTATCAAGTAAGTAGCGTTCTCGACTTTTTTGGATTCTTTCGATGCCTTGTTCGAGGTTGCATGCTCTTACCAGGCAATAAATATTTGCCTGCGTTTTGTTTAGTAAGTCATTAAGTAAGTGAGTACCGAGAAATCCGGTTGCTCCTGTTAATAAGATATGGGATGGTTCTTTACCCCATTCAAAATTAATATTTTCAGGAGAGATGGTAGGATCTAGAATTGCTTCCCCGTTGAGATTGATAATTTCTTTTTGTGGTGATGTAGAATTGAAATCTGGGCGACTAGCGAGAGCGATCACATCCGCAATTCCAGCAATAGTCGGTACTTCAAAGAATTGTCTTAGCGATACTTCTACCTGAAAAGCATCTTTCACTTTAAACATTAGCTGAGTAACTTTTAAAGAATGGCCGCCCAAATCGAAAAAGCGATCGTAAACGCCAACTCGATCGATACCGAGAATCTTTTTCCAGATTTCAGCTAACTTTTCTTCCACAGGAGTACGAGGCGCAATGAATGCTGTTTCTAGTTCTTCTCGATTTCCTTCTGGCGCTGGTAAGATTCGTCGATTTACTTTTCCAGAAGGAGTTAAAGGCAGTGCTTCTAAAAATACAAAAGCATTAGGAATCATGTATTCAGGTAACTTTTCTTGCAAAAAGTGCCGCAGTTCGTTGGCAGAATATGCTAACTCTTTGGAGACAACTATATAAGCAACTAAACGCTTGTCGCCCGGTATATCTTCCCTAACAATAACAACAACTCCCAATACATTTGGATGTTGCCCCAATGCAGTCTCAATCTCTCCTAACTCAATCCGAAAACCGCGAATCTTTACTTGGTCGTCCATTCGACCCATATACTCGATGTTACCATCTGGTAAATAGCGGGCTAGATCGCCAGTTTTGTACAGCTTTGAATTTTGAATTTTGAATTTTGAGTTTTCTTCTAATTCAGAGTTCAAAACTAATAACTCATTACTATTTAATGATGGACTGGCAATAAACCGTTGGGGTGTTAAATCTGGTCGGTTGATATAACCATTGGCTAAACTAACACCACCTATGTAAATTTCTCCTAGAATACCAATAGGTACTGGTTGTAATTGTGAATCGAGGATGTGGATTTGAGCATTGGCAATAGGACGACCGATAGAAGGCAATTTAGGCCAGTTTTCAGGTAAACCAGTGAGAGTAAATACCGTTACAACATGACTTTCAGAAGGGCCATATTGATTGTGCAAAGTGCAATCTTTTAGCTGACTAAACCAATTGACGATCGCTCGACTAATTTGTAACTGTTCACCAGCCGTCATAATTTCTCGCAAACTATGAGGTACGGTTCCTCGTTCCTCAGCAACCTCAGCTAGATGTTGAAGGGCAATAAAAGGAAGAAATAAACGTTCGATCGCTTCATCTTGGAGAAGTTGCAATAAAGCTACTGCATCTTTCCGAATCATGTCTGAAATTAACACTAAAGTGCCGCCAGAACACCAACTGGAAAAACACTCCTGAAAAGAAACATCGAAACTGATGGGGGCAAATTGGAGGGTTTTAGTAGCAGGGAAAGCGAAATTTTGTAATTGCCAATCGATCAGATTCACCAGGGGACGGTGACTCATTGCCACCCCTTTAGGTTTGCCTGTAGAACCTGATGTATAGATAACGTAAGCTAAATGGTCGGGTAATACGGCTGTCGTGGGGTTATCTTGCGGGCGTTGGGCGATCGATTTCCAGCCCCGATCTAAACAGATCGCTGGTATCCCATACTCTAACAGTGGCGGCAATAAACTTGCCTGAGTTAGCACTACTGGAACTCCGGCATTTTCCAGCATATAAGCTATCCGTTCTTGCGGATAAGCTGGGTCGAGAGGTAAGTAAGCTGCACCTGCTTTTAGGATGCCCAAAAGTCCGATCGCCATTTCCAGCGATCGTTCTAAGCAGATACCAACTACCGTATCTGGTACAACTCCTAGCGATCGTAAATGATGCGCTAATTGATTCGCCCGTTGATTCAACTCCCGATAAGTGAGTTGCTCCCCCTCAAAGATAACTGCTACCGCATCGGGAGTTCGTTCTACTTGAGTTTCAAATAACTGGTGAACGCACTTATTATGCGAATAATTGACTCCAGTAGCATTCCAATTTATTAACTGCTTTTGTTCGTCAATTGTCAACAAAGACAACTTCAAGATAGACTGATCTGGGTTGGCAACAATACTTTCCAACAAAGTGATAAAATGTCCAACCATCCGGGAAATACTAGCAGCCTCAAATAAGTCCGTATCGTACTCAAAACGACCCAGAATTCCTTCCGGTGTTTCTTCTAATTGAAGAAACAAATCGCATTTTGACGTACCGATATGAATGTTCATCTGGTTGATTTGCCAATCCTTAGAATCCAAGGTTGCAATTGGTGGTTCCAAAATAAACAACACTTGAAATAATGGATTCTGACCCAGCTTTCTTTCTGGTTGAAGTTCTTCCACTACCTTCTCGAATGGCAATTCTTGGTGAGCATAAGCTTCTAAAGCTACTTCTTTTTCTCTGGAAAGTAACTGTCTGAAACTGGGAAAACCAGAAAGGTCAGTACGTAGGATCAGCGTATTGAGGAAATACCCAATTAATCTTTCAATTTCCGGTCGGTTGCGCCCAGCAGTAACGGTGGCGACGGGAATATCTTCTTGTCCCGAATAGCGGTAGAGCAAAATTTTGAATACCGCCATTAATGTCATGAATAAAGTGACATTTTCCTGACGAGATAAAGCTTTCAGAGCTTCAGTTAAACTCTTGGAAAGTGCCAGAGTTTGCATTGCGCCCCGAAACTTTTGAACTGGCGGTCTTGGACGATCGGTGGGCAAATGTAGCGGGGGCAAATCTGCTAATTGCTGTTTCCAGTAAGCTAGCTGTGACTTCAGTAATTCTACTTGTAATTGTTGCCGTTGCCAGTAGGCAAAGTCGGCATACTGAACGGTTAGTTCTGGTAGGGAGGAGGGTTTGCGATCGCAAATAGCTTCGTAGAGTGTCACCAGTTCGGGAAATAGTACGCTGTATATAGAAACCGCATCTAAAATAATGTGATGTACGGTTATGTATAGTCTGTAATCCGTCTCGCTGAGTTGAATTAGAGTAGCTCTCAACAACAAATCAGAGGTAAGATTAAAAGGTTGCCGTGCTTTTTCTGTTACCAACCGCAAAGCTTCTGTTTCGCGATCGCTTTCTGACGCTATTTCTTGAAGATTAATTAATGGCAGAGGTAAATGGCAACTTGGCTGAACGATCCGAACTGGTTGCCCATCGAAGATAGAAAAGTTGGTTCGCAGAATTTCGTGGCGATCGATAATTGCGTTGAAACTTTGTTCTAACGCTAATCGATCGAGGGAACTAGGTAAGTAAATTGTAAAGTGTTCGTTATAAAAAGGATTACCCGGTTCCACTTGCGCCAAAAACCACATCTGTTGTTCGCCAAAAGAAAGAGGCAAATTCTGGTTGCGAGAAATCACTTCGATTGGAGAAAGTTGTAAACTTGAGTTTGTTTGAAGTTCTGTTTCTATTTGCTGGGCTAATTCGGCTATTGTGGGTGCTTCAAACAAAGAGCGCAGAGACAATTCTATTGCAAGCGTATTTCGGATGCGAGAGATAACTTGAGTAGCTAGTAACGAGTGTCCTCCGCATTCCAAAAAGTTGTCATGAATCCCAACTTGCTCTAAATCTAAAATTTCCGCCCAAATTCTTGCTATCACTTCTTCAACCGGAGTGCGAGGAGGAACGAAAGGCATTAACTCAAGCTCTCGCTCCCGTTCTAAAACATCTGGGTTATCTACAATATCAGTTACAGAGTCAATATTGCTATTTGTCAGTTTCTTTCTAATTTGTTTCGGTGAAGGTAGCGCTTGACGATCCAGTTTTCCGTTAGGAGTTAGCGGCAATTCTTTCAGGATGACAAAGTTAGAAGGCACCATGTATTCAGGCAACTTCTGTTTCAAGAAGTTGCGTAGGTTACGGCTAACAGTGCGTTGCAAAACTCTCAAAAGTTTCTGTTTTTCCAGGAGATTATCTAAGCTGGCTTGGATGGTAATTTGCTGCGTTGGCGTTAGCTCGAGCTGAATCCCCGTTTGCTGTTTTTCTTGCCATACTACTTTACCTTCTACCCACAAAAGTTGAGAATTTTCTGGTAGCTGTAGGTGCAAGCGGACGCGACTACCTTGCTCTAAAATTTCTGTCATTCCTACTAAGCTAATCCCACCTATTGAAATGTCTTCCGTGGTTACTTCTATAATACGATTACCATCAAATTCAACCAAGCAAGGACTTTGATAAGGTATCCGTTCCGGTATGAGATTAGAGACGATGTAGGCGACTAAACGCTTGTCACCCGGTACGTCTTCCCGCGCGATCGCAACGGCTTCTCGCACGTCAGGATGTTGTCGCAGTGATGCTTCAATTTCTCCCAGTTCGATGCGGAATCCGCGAATTTTGACTTGATGATCGATGCGACCGATAAATTCAATATTACCGTCTGGTAAGTAACGAGCCAAATCACCAGTTTTGTATAGGCGCGAACCAGCTTCATTGCTAAAGGGATTGGGAATAAATTTCTCTTGAGTAGTTTCGGGACGGTTGAGGTAGCCTCTTGCTAGTCCCACACCAGCAATGTGGAGTTCTCCAAGAATGCCGATGGAAACTGGTTGGAGATCGCGATCGAGAATATAGATTTGAGTATTATCGATCGGACGACCGATGTGAGGCAAAGTATTATTTGTACCATCGCTTTCGACCAACCCAGAAGTCGTGACTACAGTATTCTCAGTCGGCCCGTAGTTATTGACTAATTTGAAGGGAATGGAAGCTGATGGATGCTGATGAAGCTGATCTCCACCCGTCAGCATGATTCGCAAAGCTCCATCAAAAGGCCATTGTAGCGACAACAGCTTTTCTGCTATGGGGGTAGGGACAAAAGTAATTGTTATCTCTTTGGTCAATAGCCAATCGCGCAGTTTTTCTGGAGACAGAAGAATATCAGGATCGATTAAATAAATACTGGATCCTGATGCTAAATAAGGCCACACTTCCCACACAGAAGCATCAAATGCACTTCCAGCTAGCTGAGTAGCCCGGTCTAATGATGTTACCTCAAAGGCGCGTTGGTGCCAGAAAACTAGATTTAACAGCCCTGAATGGGGAATCAAAACCCCTTTGGGCTTTCCTGTTGAACCGGAGGTGTAAATGACATAAGCCAAGTTATCGGGCGTTACGCCCGTGGTGGGAGGAAGTTCACTTTCGGTAGAGATTTCTTCCCAATCAGTATCCAAGCAAACTACCTGTGCTTGATGTTCTGATAACGAGGCAATCAGTTGTTTCTGAGTTAATAGAACTGGTAGTTGCGAATCATCTAGCATATAAGCGATGCGCTCAGATGGATAGGCAGGGTCTATGGGGACGTAAGCACCACCAGCTTTAAGTACGCCCAGGATTCCCACGATCGTATCAAAGGAACGTTCGACGTAGATGCCTACTAACACTTCTGGCTTTACTCCGAGCGATCGCAGGTAATTCGCTAACTGATTCGCTTTTACATTCAATTCTCGATAAGTTAATTTTTGTCCTTCAAAAACCACCGCCACCGCATCCGGTGTACGCTCTACTTGAGATTCAAACAGTTGATGAATAGCTCCACCTTTCAAATGATCGGACATTTGATGTTTCCTCCAACTAATTATACTAAGTGACTGATTGTCAGCGATTATCTATAACTTTCACTCTGAAGCAATGCTCAACTAAAAGCCTTTGTGTTTAGCGAAAAGCTTGACAGGTTCGAGCTAAGTTTAAAGCTTACTCTTCTGTTCGCTATTTTTTGGATCGGTGCTACTAAATATAGATTACTCCAAATTGAAAAAAATCACAAATTTAGGTAGGAGCGATCCAAAAATATTTACTACCTTCAGAATCAACCAAATAAAATCTACATTAGGGAGCTTGACTTTTGGCGATTTTGCTGATTCACGGGAATCTCAATTATGAACTCCGCACCTTGACCTGGTGTTGAAACGCAGTTCAGTTGTCCGCCATGTTTTTCAACCACAATTTGATAACTAATAGACAACCCCAAACCCGTTCCAGAACCAACGGGTTTGGTTGTGAAGAATGGATCAAATAGTTTAGTACGCACTTCTTCTGTTACGCCAGTTCCATTGTCAGCAATCCGTATTCTTATCCAATCGCAATCTATTACTTCAGTTACGATAAGAATGGTGCTAGAATTTTCCTTCATCTGTGTTTGCGAGCGATGGCGATCGCGCTGCTCTAACGCATCAATAGCATTAGCAATAACGTTCATAAATACTTGATTTAATTGCCCTGGGTAACACTCTACTAATGGCAGTTCACCATAGTTTTTAGTTACCTGAATTGCTGAATTATCTGCCTTTTTATTCAAACGGTTTCGCAAAATTAACAGCGTACTTTCAATACCCTCATGGATATCTACTGATTTGATATCTGCTTCATCTAAACGAGAAAAACTTCTGAGTGACAAAACGATTTCGCGAATACGGGTTGCTCCCAGTTGCATTGAAGAAAACAATTTAGGTAAATCTTCCAATAAGTATTCCAACTCAATTTCTTCAATATAATTTTGAATTTCTGGTTGAGGACTAGGATTGCTGTCTTGGTAGAGAGCAATTAAATGTAATAATTGTTCGCTATATTCGCTAGCGTGGCTTAAATTACCATAAATAAAGTTGACTGGATTGTTTATTTCGTGAGCAACACCAGCAACTAATTGTCCCAAACTAGACATTTTTTCAGTTTGGATAAGTTGTGCTTGAGCTTGCTTTAGGTCATCCAAAGCTTTTTGTAATTTAATTGCTTGATCTTTTGATTTATCATTTTTTTCGCTTAGTTCAAAGGTGCGTTCTTTCACCTTTTCTTCTAGCGTACGGCTGTATTCTTCTAAATTTTTATAAAGCAAAGCATTTTCTAAGGAAATAACTATTTGCGTCGAAAGGATTTTAACGATTTCTAAACGAGCAGGTGTAAATGCCCCAACAGTTAAATTATTCTCTAAATAAATTATTCCAATTAGTTTATTTTGATTGATAACTGGAGCACATAAAATGGATTTAACTTGAGCTTTAATGATATACGAGTCTTTGACAAATATTCCCTCTTTTGCGGCATTATTTAAAACAACATTTTCTTTTGTCCTAGCTACGTAATTTATTAAAGAAACTGGTAAATTTGGACTGTTTTCTATAGATATCGATGTCCACAAAGTTATTTGTTCTTGTTCTACAGTACCAGTTGCTTTGAGCGTTAAAATACCATTGGCTTCTAAAACAAGGCAGCTAGTTTGAGCGCCTGCATTTTCCATTAAAACTTTTAGCAATTTGTCCAAAAATTTATCAAGTACAATTTCGCCAGCAAGAGCTTGCGATGCTTTGATTATAGTTGCTAAGTCTAAAACATCGGCTTTAGTTCCGAAGCTTGAAGAACTTGTCGTAACAGTTAGTTCTCGACTAGAAGTTTCATTAGAGGTTAAAGATAGTAATTGCGGGTATTTTGATTCCAAATCTTTAATTTTTGCTATGGCTCCCCAACGAGCATAGCAATAGTATGACTCTAGTAAATATGTTTGAGCTATCTTTTCTCTTCCAAGACTACGATAAAATTCTGCTGCTTTTTCATTCGCTAGTGCTTCTTCGTGAATATAACCTTGCTCTTTGGCTCCTTGAATTGCTAGATCGTAATATTCCATTGCTGGCAGTATATGCCCTAAAATTTTAGCCTTTTCTGCGTCTACTAAATAATATTTGTGTTCGTAATTCATGGGAGCATATAACGACCATTTTTTTAATTTAATTTGGTTTGCTTCCACTTGTTTCAGGTTGATTTCTCTATCAATTTCTCCTACAATTGAACATTGTGCAAGTAGAATCATAGAATAGTAAAAATTTTGTTCGCTTGTATGTACTAACCCAGCCGAATAACCAGAATATTGCTCAGCTAGCTTTGCATAACTAACTGCTTCTGCGTAGTTTTGAAGTAAATATAAAAATATTGATTTGGAAAGATACGTAGAAAAAAGTAAAGCACCATTGTTTGATTCAGTAAAAATAGGTAGCATTACTTCTTCATCAAACAAATTACCGATTGCTCTACATTCATTTTCGGTTTTATTTAATAAATTCAAAACTAACTGTCGCCAAATTATAATAGAAAAGCTCAAGTAATTTTGTTTTAAATTAACTAATATGTTTGTGTAAATAGTTTGTTTGGCACACACTTCATTTAGATGCTCGCCTACAAAAAAAGGATAAACTGAAGTGTAAATAGCCGCGTAACCAGCATACTCTAAATCACCACTCTCTAAACCATATTGAACAGCTTCTTGTAAAGGTTCTATGGTTTCTCTAACATGGCTTACCCAATGTTTGATATGAACATAAAATAGTTCATACACTTTAGCTTTAACTTCTTTGGCATTCAATTGATCGACTAAATTTATTCCTAATTTACCGAACTGATATCCACGTTCAATGTTGTCTATTGAAGTACAAAGGAGTAAGCCATAAAAAGTATAAGCGAAAGTAGATAGTGATGAATTTCCATATTTAATGCAAATATTGACCATCGTAAACACGATCGGTACTAAAAGTGCTGGATTCATTACATAAGCAGGTGTTATCGCTTTAACTAATATTCGCATGGCTGCAAGTTTATCAGGGTCAGTCATTTCTGGTAAATTGCTTAAATTATCAATATCTAATTCTTCAGGCAATTTTTCAACTAAAGGTTCTCCTAACATTTCCAGCACTAACAACGATGTGTCAAGCGCTGCTTGCATCTGATTGAGAGAAATATAAAATTGGATTTTTATTTCATATACTTTGACTTTTTGTAAAAGCGAAGTAGCTTTTTTTAAAACAATATCACCAAGAGAACTTGAACTTTCAAAATTGTTATTTAAATATTCTACTTCTACTGTTTCTATATACAGAAAAAAAGTTAATTTATAATTACTATTCCAACTATCTTCTGCAAGTAATTCTAGCCCGAAATTTAAGTATTTCTGCGCGAGTTCATAAGCTGCTGCTGCCTTTGCTTTCCGCGCAGACAACAGATTTAACTCAGCTAGCTCTTGTTTAGTTTTTTCACTTGTAATTAACTCTATAGCCATATTTAAGTGATTGACAATATCAAAAACTTTCTCTTCTATTTCTGTCGTTTGAGTATTCTTTAGTAGTAGTTGACCGACTTTTAAATGAATTTCTTTTTTTTGCTCTGCTGGAATCAAAGAATAAGCGGCTTGTTGAACGCGATCGTGCAAAAATTTATACTCAATATTTAGAGATAAATTACTTTGTTTTTCTGACTCATCAACTAATGTTAATGATGTATTTAAATCATTAGCTAAAGGAATTTTATAAGCACCGCTTAAAGGAAAAATTAAATCTTCTTGAAGTGCTTGCCAAAGCTCTGTTGCTGTAGATGATAAAGATTTTTCATTGACTATTGCTAGATCGTTTAATGTAAATGTATTACCAATACAAGCTGCTACTTTTAAAACATTTTGCGTAAAACTAGGAAGTTCTTCAATTTTGTCAACCATTAATTCAACAACATTATCCGTAATTTGAACTTGTTTAATTTGCTGAATATCCCACGGCCAATTACCAGCATTCGGATCGAATGAGAGTAGGTTCTCTTGGTAGAATGTTTTAAGTATTTGAGTTACAAAAAAGGGATTGCCAGCCGTTTTATTAAAGACTATTTCTGCTAAAGGTAAGGCTTTTTCTAATTCGCAGTGAAGCGTGTCTGCAATTAATTCATTAACTTGAACAGTATTTAAAGGTTGTATATCGATCTGATTTACTTTAACTCCAGCTTTTTGAATTTCATTCAAAAGCAACGTCAATGAATGAGCTTCATTCACTTCGTTATCTCGGTAAGCTCCAATTAACAAAAAGTATTGACTATCTAATGACATCATTAGTAGCTGGAGTAATTTTAATGAGGCAGAATCAACCCACTGTAAATCGTCTATGAAAAGAACTAAAGGATGTTTTTTACTGGTAAAAACACCTAAAAACTTTTGAAAGACTAAATAAAATCGATTTTGTGATTCTCCAGATTCTAATTGAGGAATAGGGGGTTGCGACCCCATAATTAATTCGACTTCAGGAATGACTTCAATAATAACTCTGCCATTTGTACCCAAAGCTTTTAATAATTTTTCTTTCCAGATCTGAATTTTTTTTTCACTTTCAGTTAATAGCTGGCGAATCAAGGTCTGAAAAGCTTGAATTAGTGCAGCATAAGGAATACCGCGTTTAAATTGATCGCATTTTCCTGAAGTAAAATAACCCTTTCGCCGCACAATTTGTCGATCGATTTCATTAATCAAGGCTGTCTTGCCGATTCCTGAGGAACCGGAAACAAGTATCATCTCACTCTTACCTTGACTGGTTCTTTCAAAAGCAGCGTTTAGGGTAGCAATTTCTCCATCGCGACCGTAAAGCTTTTGGGGTATTTGAAATTTAGCAAAAACATCATGCTGACCGAGAATGAAATTTTCAATTCTTCCATTAGTTTGTAGTTGAGTTAAACACGCTTCCAAATCTGCCTTAATTCCATAAGCACTTTGATATCTATCCTCAACAGTTTTGGCTAATAATTTCATCACGATATCAGATACTACTTTCGGGATAGTTGGATCTAGTTCATGCGGTAAAGCGGGTATTTTGGCAATATGACTGTGAACGAGTTCCATCGCATCTGTAGTTTGAAATGGCAACTGTCTAGTCAGCATTTCATAAAATGTGACACCCAAAGAATAAAAGTCAGTACGATAATCAATCGCGCGATTCATCCTACCAGTTTGCTCTGGGGACATATAGGCCAAAGTTCCTTCTAATAGATCGGGATTGCTGGCTAGATATTTTTCTTGCATCAGAAGTGATGCAATTGAAAAGTCTGCGATCTTTATTTTTAATGTTCGCTGGTTAATAATGATATTATCGGGCTTGATATCTTTGTGTATAATATTTATTTTATGTACTTCTTCTAAAGCTTTAGTTGATCCAATTGCTATTTGCAAAAATACAGATAAATCTATAACTGTATCAGTATTTAAAAATTTTTTCAGTGAATTACCACCAAAATCTTCTAAAATTATAGCTATATAATTGTTAGATTTTTCTATGCTATAAGCTTTGACAATGCCTTCTGAATCTAAGTTTTTCAGCAATTCATACTGATGTTTAAATACATAAATGTCTTGACTGGAAGGATATGCCTTTTTTAGAATTTTAACAATAACAGGTTGAAGATCTCGAATTCTCCGCGCTCTATAAACCTGGGTCATTAAACTATCGTGAATTTTTTCTAAGTATTCATAACCTGCAATAATAAACATGGCTTTTTCCTAATTGTCAGCAGAAAGTTTATAATTCTTATAATTGTAATTGATTCATCTTAGTTTTGCATCAGTGATTTTACGGTTTCGATCCTGCAACTTAAATATAACTGAACGTGAGTTCGATGGAGTGCGATCGCTTGATTGACATAGTAGATGGGTGGAAGATGGCTTCATTGACGGGTTCTGCGAGAGTGGGGCGCTCGCTTCATTTGTGCTGGCATCAAATCTCAAATGTTGGAGAATTAATAATAAGTTAAAACTGTTAAAATGTAGTGGATTCGGGTTGAGAAATTTTAAAACTTTGAAATCCGATCTTTCCTTTTTTGGCATTTTCCTAAAGATATAGCACTTCTTCAATTGAATAATAGTTCTTAACGAGCCACTTTGCTCTCCAACACTCAGCCAGAAGAAGCTGGATTTTTCTGGCTTTGTACCATTCCTCTATCTGAGCTGGTGTCTAATACCAATTTCATTAAGTAGCGTTACATCTTACCCCCCCCAAGGCATCGGGGGGCTAGGACTTGATCTATAGCACATCTTTAAAAAAATAGGCGTTGCTGAATCAGGGTATGATACGGGCCCAAGTACGAGAGGGGAGCCGAAAATGATTTCTGGGATTTTGATGGGGAATTGGAACATCTCCAAATTTTAGATAATGAATTAGTAATTTAATTGAATAGCCTAGCATTTGTTCAGACTTAGAATAACAAAGAGTTTTTCTTTTTAAGCGAGCTATCCGGGTGTCTTAGTCTTGTATTTTTACCCTCAACTCTTGTCATATAGGTTTTGCTAATAATCTGATCTCCCTCTGGAATAAAATTTGGGTAAACTTTCCAGCCATCTGTCACATAAAAATAGCATTTCCATTTACTAACAACATCCCATAGTAGTTCAAAAGTTTTTGCGCTATGGTCGCCTAAAGTCCATCCTAAAATACCTGGCTTAAAGTGGTCTACTGGTTTCCAGATACAGGTCTTGTTTTTTTTTGAACAGACAAATGTTTGTAATTCATCTAATTCTCCCACTTATGGATTTATTTGTGGCTCATAAAAATCTAGCAAGAATTTTTCTGCTTGTTTTACCCAATTAATAATTGTAGTATGATGCACATTCTTGACTCTTTCAATTGCTCGAAAACCCATGCCATTAACATACATTTTTAAGCATTCACGTTTCACTTTTTCGGAGTAGCCTTTTTGAGCTTGATAATCTATAAATTGTCTCTTACATTTCACACAGATATAATTCTGTTTGCCTTTTTTATGAGCATTTTTATTAAAATTAGTTGAGTGACATTCAGGGCATTGCATAATATTGTATTTTAATGAGTGTTATTTTTTGGTATTCGCACGACCACTTCATCATATCCTAATTCAGCAACGCCGATTTCTGATCCTCACCCATCTTCTCAAACCCCAGAATAAATCGTTGACACCCGTCATCAGTCCACAAGGCCGGAATCTTAAATCTCGCCGCACAGTTGGGGTATTCCGATCGCACTTTTAACCAATCTCGATACTAATGCCGTAAGCGAAGCAGACCGAAGGTATCGCCCCCGTACATCCCCAAATCAACCCAACATCCTGTCAAATCCCGATCGCCCACTAGATCGGGGACACGGCACCGTGCCGCGCCCGAGATCCGTAGATTACTTGCGGCAACCTTCGGCGATCGCCATTAACACAGCTTTACGCACTTCAGGATGCGATTTCTCCAGCCCGTTAGCCCGAAAAATCCAGTGTCCGCCGCCCGCGTGCTCGATCGCAATCTTTTGTCCGTCAGGCAAAACAATTTGCCACCAATTCAACACAGTGGCTTTAATCAGTTGGCACTGAATCTGGCTTAATTGAGCCTCCATCAGCTTCAGTTGACGCATGATAGGATTTTGGGCTGAGGATTTCATTATTTTTCTCCTTAAATAAAGTGGACTGTTGCTCTGCTAAAATTTCAGTTCTCTGATTTTTCAACTTAATTTCACTTTCTGAACTTTTCGCCTTAATTTCACTTTCTGAACTTTTCGCATTAACTTCCCTTTTAGCACCTTTCGGCTCAATTTTACCTCCAAAACCTTTAGATTTAACTTTACCTTTAGCTCCAGTTGCAGACTGTTCCGCTGCGGGCTTCTTAAATTCCGCGTCCAACTGGTCTAAAATCTCCTCTTGTTCGGGAGTGTGTTCCGCCGGCTGCTCTAGGTTTCTGGGGTTATATTCGTCAACCAACCTTGCCAAAAATTCCGAAACTGACATTCCTGCGGCGGCCGCCTTTTTGGTTAAAAGGTCGTAGGTATCGGTTTTGATGCGAATTTGCTTGAGCCGGAGGTTGGGATTGTTGTCAACAGTTTCGGCAATAGTTACTGCCGTAATCCTTTCTTTGGGGATGACATCCACCACTTCTTGCCACTTTTCCTCTAAAGCACAGTCACCGTACTGGTCTGTAACTGCGTGTTTGAACAAAGGCACAACTTGAGCGACACAGCTTGGCAAAATCTCAAATCCGGCTTTGATTAAGCGCAGGCAAATGCCAGCAGATTTGATGATTTGTGTGCAGTAAAAATACTGTCTGCCTAATGCTTGTTCGCAGTAACTTTTAAAAGTTTTGAATTTGTGTTTGTACAATCGCAGTTTTCTGATCGCGTCCAGCATGATTCCTTGCCGCACGTAGTCTAGAAATCCCCTTTTAATTTCCCCTGTCAGGTAGTCTAAATCGTGAAAGGGAGATTGATTTTGGATTTCTTCTTCAAAGTCTAGCAGCGGGCCTGCAAAGTGAAAGTTGGAGGCGATATCGCCTAGGTAGAAGTTTTCGGTAGATGTGGTCACGATCGGGAATGGGTGGAGAAATGGAACGATAACACGGAAGTTGTGCGATCGCAAAGTGGAAGTTTTGGTCGGGTTCTTTGATACAATTTTGAGTTGGGTTGTGCTGTAGGTCGATCGACCTTACAGCAGGGCACCACATCCTCGGCGCTGAGGAAAAGAGGCTTGAGGTATGCGCCCAACCTCCAAAAATCAGCTTGGGTATGCAAGCACAATTGACAGACACTGCAAATAAGGCGGTTATTCAAACCTGCACGTTTTGAATGTTCGGCTCGCTCGGCCGCCTTTGTTTTGCCTACCAACATGAAGTTTACGTCTTATTAAACTCTTTGTCAAGACGTTGGCATCATGAATATTTCGTCCTATGATTGAAGAAGATTTACAAGAAAAGGAGAAGTCTCCATTGAGACGACTCAGAGAACAAGCTGGACTAACACGCCCTCAAGTCAAAGAAAAAATCGGAATTTCCGAGCGAAGACAAGCTGACTGGGAACTCGGCAAGGCTCTACCTAATGCTGAAAACATACTTGCGATGGCTAACCTGTACCAGGTTTCTCTAAAAACTATGTTTGAGCTTTTAGGATTAGACGTAACCGAAATTCCCGATGACTTACCAAGTCGCGAGCCCTCGCCGAACGACAACTAACAAGCACAGCTAAACCAAGATCTCGATCGTCGATTTGTCAACAACTTTGGCTGTGAATTTGCTATGATCTGCCCCAAAATAAACAAACTCAAGAGTCCAAAGATATACCAGCACTGCAAATCTGGCGGGAGGCTGTGGGTTTATCGCAATCGGCCTTAGCAAAGCAAATTCCCGACAAAACGGGCGCAAAAACCCTAAGTCAGCAAGCCATTAGCAAGTGGGAGCGAGGATTAGACGAACCCGAACTGACTATTGCTCAAATGAAAGCCCTTTGCAAAGCTCTGGGAAAAACGCTTAACGATTTACCCAACGATTTAGGCCCACAAAATCCTGACCAATAAAAAGTCAAAAAGCCCGATCGCCCGATTCGTCCATCAATCGGTAATTTTCCCTCTCAGAGCCTTAATCTGCCCCCGCTTGGTTTTGCTGTCGAGACGCTTGCGCTGGGAACTGCGAGTCGCTTTGCTGGGTTTGCGCCTTTTGGGGATGACGATCGCACTTTTAATCAGTTCTTGCAGCCGCCTCAAAGCCTCCTCCCGGTTTTGTTCCTGGCTGCGGTGTTCCTGCGCTTTGATGACAATCACACCTTCGGAGGTGATGCGCCCGTCGTTGATTTGCAACAAACGCTGCTTGTAGCGATCGGGCAATGAGGAAGCTGGGATATCAAAGCGCAAGTGAATAGCACTCGCCACCTTATTGACATTTTGCCCGCCCGCGCCTTGGGAGCGAATGGCGCTAATCTCGATTTCGCGATCGGCAATAAATACTGTGTTGGAAATTTCTAGCATGATTGGGCGGGCGATCGAGCAAGCTGTAGAGATAATTTGGGTAACTTAATCTTTAGAATAACCGCGACTGACACATCTAGACCACAGAAACCGGTTTTTTTACCCTGACTGCGGGTTACAACTAAATATTTTCTCCAAAAACCCGGTTTCTCATCCCTCCTGCATAAATCCTAATCACTACTTTTTCTACCAAGAGATAGTCGCTTTTGAGGTTGCAAAAATAGTAAGTATGTAGAAACAGAAAAAATAGGTGATCCAGCAGATGGCAGATATAAAGCTGAGCATTGTTATTACCAGCGCCGACTCCGAACTCGGAGAAGCAACAGTCCGGCAGTTTGTAGCGCAGGGACACAAAGTAACTGGATTGACACAGGAAAAAGACGGTGCAGCAGCCGTGCATTCAGCCGGCGGAGTTGCAGTAGAAACTGACCATTCCAGCGGTGTGGAACTCAGGGATGCGATTCTCGCCGCCAATCCAGATGTGGTTGTCAACCTCACCCCGCAAAAAGCAAATACCCTGCTCAGCGACGGACAAGATTGGAAAGGATTCGATAAAACGCTTTCTACAACAACTGGCGCACTGCTGACAGCGGTAAAAGACACAAATATTAAGTTGCTAATTCACACTAGCTACACTTTTTTGTACGGTAACACCAAGGAAGCAACAGAAAACACACCATTGAGCGTACCAGGAGATGACGCAATTTTCAAAATGGCGATCGCCACCGAAAATCAGGTGACAAACAGTCAGATTCCGACTTGTGTATTGCGGATGGGATACCTGTACGGGCCTGAATCGGAAGACCTCAAACTGTATATAAAATCGTTTAAAATGGGTCGTCCTTATTTTGCCGGGCCTGAGAGCAATCTGGGAAACTGGCTGCACTTTGAGGATGCGGCGGCGGCTTTGGTAAAGGTAGCCGACGAATCGGAACCAAAGGGTGCAATTTTTAACGTTGTCGATGGTGTGCCGGTGTCTTTTGCTGATTTTATCGATCGATTCGCCTTCACCCTGGGCAGAAAACGCCCCGCGCGGATCCCCATGTGGCTGACACCGCTAGCACTGGTGTTAGTTGTCACCCCTCAACAAGTCGATTTATTAAAGCTTTCTACTACTGTCAACAGCGACTCATTCCGCAAGCAGTTTGGGTGGAGTCCGCGCTATGCAAGCTACCGAGAGGGTTTGCAGCAAACGGTTGATACCTGGGGAGCGAGTGCTAGTTGAATTGTTTTGATTTGAGGCAATTAGTTCGCGATGCAGAACTTGTATAGAACCATTTGATATCTATTCTGCGTAAATCTCAGAAACCGGGTTGATCTCTATATTTCTCGTCACCCAACCCTCCCCGCGAGTTCGGGGAGGGAGTAAGAAATTCACAAATGATTTAGGATTGCTATATATAAATTAGTTACACTATTCAGATATCAGGATGAATTCGATTAGTTTTTTTCGATCCCATAAATCTACTTCGTTAGATTTAGCAATTTTTTGAGCGTTTTCTGTGAATCTATTGTTAGTGATTACTCTGCCTTTATTTCCTTTGTAGTGTCTGACGGCTCCTGCTACTTCTTGAACGGCTTTAATCCCAACTGAATTTTTGCTTCTTTTTGCTTGAACCACTGTTGTTGAGCCATCTTTGTATAAAATTAAATCAGCCCCATAATCTTGACTATCTTGAGTTAAATTAACAGTGTAGCCACAGTTTATAAAATGAACACGTAGAAATTCTTCAAACTCTTTTCCTGTCATTTCATCCACTTCCACAATACCACTTTCTAATAAACGTTTTCTTGACTTTTCTTCTTTAAGTGTGTCAAATACTGCTACTGCCATCTCACCGATAACAGCAGTGGCTTTTCCTATAAAAGGTTTCATAAAATTAGATTTATAATATTGCAAGTAGATTGTAGGGTGCGGAGCGGGCTGAATGTTTTCTCACTTTGCCGATCGCCTCGCCTGACGCACCCTACACCAAATTAGTCCGTAGTGCCGGTTTGCAGCGACTCTTCAGCAGCCTGCGTCCACTCAGAGTGGAAGAATTCACCGCGCGGTTTGTCGGTGCGCTCGTAGGTGTGAGCCCCAAAATAATCGCGCTGAGCTTGCGTCAGGTTTTGCGGTAATCTTTCGCGCCGGTAGCTGTCGAAGTAGTCCAGCGACGCGCTGAAGGCCGGTACTGCAATCCCCAGCAGGCTAGCGGTAGACAACACCTCGCGCCAAGCTGATTGGCGATCGAGAATAGTCTGTTTAAACTCCGGCGCTAACAGCAAATTCGGCAGCGCCGGATCGTCATTGAAAGCTGTTTTAATCTTGTCCAAAAATCCAGCCCGAATGATACAGCCGCCTTTCCAAATTCGGGAAATTTCGCTCAAACTCAAGTGATAATTGTACGACTTCGAGGCCGCGCTCAACAGCGCCATGCCTTGGGCGTAGGAACAAATCTTCGAGCAGTAAAGCGCATCTCGAACTTTGTTAACAAACTCCTTAGTATCGCCTTCGTACTTGGTGGTAGGCCCCGTCAGTACGTGGGAAGCATTGACGCGCTCTTCTTTGTAAGAAGACATAATTCTCGCATTCACCGCAGCGATAATTGTGGGAATGCTCACGCCCAATTCCAAAGCACTCATGACAGTCCAGCGGCCCGTGCCTTTTTGACCGGCCGCGTCCATAATTACCTCAACTAAGGGCTGCTTAGTTTCTGGGTCAATGTACTTGAAAATATTCGCGGTAATTTCAATCAAAAACGAGTTGAGTTCGTCGGTGGTATTCCATTCGGCAAATACTTCTTGCAACTGCTGACCGTTGAGTCCCGCCACGTTTTTGAGCAAATCGTAGGCTTCGGCAATGAGCTGCATATCCCCGTACTCAATGCCGTTGTGCACCATCTTCACGTAGTGACCGGCACCGCCGGGGCCGATGAATGTGACGCAGGGGCCGTCATCTACTTGAGCTGCTATTTTTGTGAGAATTGGCTCTAGGATGCCGTAAGCGGCGTGGGTGCCACCGGGCATCAGGCTAGCACCGTTGAGCGCGCCTTCTTCGCCGCCGCTGATGCCCATGCCGACAAATCCCAGTCCGGCTGCTTCTAAATCTTTGGTGCGGCGTTCGGTGTCGTCGTATAGCGAGTTTCCGCCGTCAATGATCATGTCGCCCGGTGACAGCATGGGTTTGAGCTGATCGATGACTGCATCTACGGCTTTCCCAGCTTGCACCATGACTAAGATGCGGCGCGGGGTTTCTAGGGCATCGACGAATTCTGTGAGAGTCTTGGCGGCTACAATGTTTTTGCCGGGGGCGCGTTTGGCCATGAATTCGTCGGTTTTAGCTGTTGTGCGGTTGTATACAGCTACCGAGAAGCCTCTGCTTTCGACGTTGAGGGCTAGGTTTTCGCCCATTACGGCTAGACCGATTAAACCAAAATTTTGCTTTGTCATGCTAATAACCCGCTAGTTTCGCTGGAGGTTTGATTTGAGATAGAGGAAAGCGAGGCGGGGTATACCGCTTTCCGGTGGACTAAAGTATTGGACAATAGACCGAGGAGGTTTAGGTTTATTTTTATATTGTAAGAATTGCTGTTTGGTAAATCAGTAGGGTTTTTTTAAGATTTAAGGGATATTAAAGACAAGGACTGGTGATGCTAAGGCCACTATTGTGCCGATCGCAGTAACGATAGATACAAACAAGCGCACATTTTGAGGAAAATTTAGGAGACTTTTGTAACTATGGAAGATTTGCAGTATCTGGCGGCCTGGGTGAAGGAGCAACACGCTCGCGAGTATATTTTAACTTGGCTGCTGAGTCAACAGGGGCTGTGGTGGTCTGATGGGGACATTTATCAGGCGGTTTTGCAAAAGTCGGGAAAGCTTTTGAAAGCGTATGTTCAAAAAAGGCAAGCTGGAGAGTTATTTGAGGGGATTTCTGAGAAGTTGGTGGGAGATGAGAATTGGGATGATTTGGTGGTGAGTTTGGGGCGAATTGTTGCTGTGTATCAAGAGGAATTGCTGAAGTTGCAAGAACGGGACAGGCGCGGGGATGGGGTAAAAAAAAAGTTGATTAGCGAACCGTTGACTGGTAATTCTTTGTCGGTTTTGGAGGTGCAGCAAGCTTTGCCAGATCCTTATGCTGATACGCTGACTGGGAGGTAATTGGCGATGGCTTACGCCCCGCTACGCTACGACTTTTCGGAGGCACAATAATCTCAGAAACCGGGTTTCTTTCTATATCTCTGGTACTCAACTGCAAATTGTTGCAGAAACCCGGTTTGTCGCTATTTTTCCTAATCTTAGAAACCTGGTTTCTGCCGATATCTCTGGTACTCAACTGCAAATTGTCGCAGAAACCCGGTTTGTCGCTACGCAGCGATTGAAGTGCGATCGAGATTCAAGGATTGAGAATAGGTGTAAGATCGAGAACAAATCCGGGAAGTACGTCTTCACCCGAAAGTTTTGGCGGTTGGTCAAAAGAGAAATTAATTACTTCTGCTACATCTTCGGACAACCGATAGATTTCTACTAAAGGCGTTTGCGGGTCAATTAGCCAACCTAAGCGACAGCCATTAGTTCGATAATACCGCATTTTAGCCCGCAATGTTTCTAGGGAATCACTTGCAGAACGCAATTCAATTACAAAGTCCGGGCACAGGGGAGGAAATTGGCGCTTATTTTCTGCGGATAATGCTTCCCAACGTTCTAGGAGTACCCAAGCAGCATCAGGGGAACGCTTCGCACCGTTAGGTAATTGAAAGACGGTGGAAGAGGCAAAGACTTTTCCCAATCGAATCTGACGATTCCACAAATTTAGGTCTGTAGTCAACTCGGAATTTCTGATGCCGCTTTCGCCGCCTGTTGGAGGCATAATAATTAGTTCTCCTTCTGGGGTTTGTTCTAATCGCCACTCTTCATTAGCGATGCACAATTGATAAATTGTTCGTCGGTTAAAGCGACGGCTGCAGGTAGGTTGAGAGTTATAGTTTCCATCGTTGATATTATTGCCAACTAGGTTGGTTTTATTATAACTCGCACTTTCTGACAAGTTTCTCAAAAAAGTGGCTAACCCCAGAAACTTGGTTTCTGCCGATATCTCTGGTACTCATCTGCAAATTGTCGCAGAAACCCGGTTTGTCGCTACGCAGCGATGGAAGTGCGATCGTATTTCTGTCGCTTGGTGGGGGCGGGTTTATGTAGATTGTCTGTTGGAGTTGGATATAGTTGGTGAAGCCGCCCCTACCGAAATTTTGTTTGTTTGACTCTAAATATAGCTGCTAGCTTGACGGGTGAACATTGAGCAGTAAATTCCGTTTGATGCTATCAATTCGTTGTGGGTTCCGATTTCGGCTATTTTACCATTTTCCATCACGGCGATACGATCGGCAATTTTGGCCAATCCCAATCTGTGGCTGATGACAATCGTTGTTTTTCCGACGGCGATTTGGCGGAAGATGCTGTAAATTTCGTGTTCTGTCTTGGGGTCGAGGGCGGCGGTTGGTTCGTCAAAAATTAGCACTTCGGCTGTAGAAAGCCGCATGAGGGCGCGGGCGATCGCAATTCTTTGCCACTGTCCCCCCGATAAGTCTATGCCGTCTTCTAATTGTTTCCCCAAGGGTGTTTCTAAACCTTTGTCTAAACTGTTGATTTTAGCTGCAATTCCTGATTCGGAAATTGCTTGATTAATTGCGGTGTCATCCGACAGGGAAAGCAAGTCGCCGAAACCGACGTTTTCGCGGACTGTGGAGGGGAAACGGGCGTAATCTTGCATGACTACTGCTATGCGCGATCGCACGTATGCTAGAGAGTACGATCGCAAATCTTGACCGTTCCAGGCGATCGTACCACTTGTCGGGTCGTACAGGCGGCCGAGGAGTTTGCCAAGAGTCGTTTTCCCCGCGCCATTTTCCCCAACAAGCACGAGCATTTCCCCCGGATTGATGGTTAAGTTGATATCTGTAATTGTGTTTTTAGTGCTACCGGGATAGCCAAAAGATAAATCCTTAATTTCGATGCCAATTTTATCTTTTCTCACCTCAACATCTTGGCTGCGAGCCGGCAAGTTTGGCAAGCGAGATGCTACATTTACCAGCGGAGACTGCAATTCTGGCTTCAGATCCAATAGTTGAAAAATCGGACTGACACCGAGGCCAATATCGTACAAATTAGTGTAACTATTAATCAATAATTCTAAACTGTTTTCTACTTGGACTATCAAGCCAGAATATAGCGCCAAATCCCCCAAAGTATAGCGCCCTCCCAAAGCTCCCATTACTACATAAACAAAAGGCAAAGCTACTCCTACTCTACTAAATATTGACCACAACAGTACAATAATTGATGCTTTTTTTCGGATGCCCTGCATCTCGCTAAAAAACTGCACGAACTGACTTTGCCAGCGTTTCAGCCAAAGTTCTTGCAACCCAAACAAACGCAATTCTTTAGCGTATTCTTCCCCAGTTAATACTCGGGATGACAAGTTCATTTCGCGACTAATTTTAGCTTGCTTTTTTTGAACTCTCCAGATGATTCTGGTATATTTTCTTTCGATGTAAATTGAGGGAAGTGATGAGATTAACATCAGCACGGGTACCCACCACGCTATAGCAGCAGCAAGGCTGACAGATGGAATAAAAATAAAAATTCCGGTGATTGTCATGCTGATGCTGAATGCTAGTTGTTGTATTCGGGATACTCCGGTTTTTGCGAGTTCTACAATATTTAAGAGTTCTGGGTTTTCAAACAGGGCGATATCGTCGAAATTGGCGACTTTTTCCAGGACTTTTCCTTCAACTGCGCCTTGAAGGCGATCGCGCAAAGATGTTACTGTAAAGGAACTCATTGTATCGATGGAATCGCTGACTAATTTGAGAGTTAAGACTCCGGCAATACTCCACAGCAATATTGGATGAGAAAGTATCAAAGCTAAGGGCTGTGCTGTTTTGGGTTGCGACAGCAAGCGAGAGACTTCATCAATGATTAATTTATCTAAAAATAGTACGCCAGATGGGGCTGTACCGCGAATGATATTGAGTAATATTAAATTGCGGAGTTCAATGGGTGCGGCTTTGATTATCAGGCCCAAGCTGCGCCGCAAAGCTTGGAATGTGGTAATTTGGATGGCTTGCATAATTCAATCACAATAATTTTATTTGTTCATCTCCTCATGCTGTATTATAACAGTAGTTGTTAAGTAATCTAGTTGCCTTACAATTAGGTCGGCAGGGATTCAAATCCCTGCCTCTCTTATTTCAAGCAGCATTATCGTCAATCAGCTCATTACCAATAGCTATCGTGTCGCCATAATTGCTCAATTCTGCCCAACGGGGTGAGAATAGGCGATTATGTAGTTCAATCACCTTGTCAAGATCAGTTATAACCTCTACGTGATCGTATCCCCGATATGCTTTACGCCATCCAGTTAGAGTGAGATTAGCGCCACCTGTGAAAGCTACCAAACCATCAATCACCAGCAGTTTTTGATGAGGTAGTTGTTGCCAGTTTGAACTGCGAACAATCCTAATTTCTAAATTCGGCGCTTCGTTTTTGTAGTTTTCCAGTTCAGGCAAAAGCCAATTTTCTTGGTTGGAAGGTATAGATACAATGCCACGCACCTTAACCTTCTGTGCTGCGTACTTCAAATAGCCCAGAATCTCCTTGCAAGTGCCAAAAGTTGTGAAATGGACAAAATTTTGGGCTTGGTTCAGTCCTTCCAATAATCCATTGATAGGCGAATAATCTGGCTTGTATTGCCGTAAACGACTTGCGATAGATCCAAGTCGCTCAATATGTTTCACATTGTCATTCAACTCAATATAAAGACCCCGCTCTTTGAAATGGGAGCGAAATTTCTCTATTTGGGCGTGACCATGAACAACATATTGAACACCACAAATTTGACACTGAATCTGTTGCTTCTTATTTTGAGGGATGACCTTGTGCAGGCCGTAGCATTTCTGGCAGTGAGCCTTTGCTGGCTTAAAATCCTGCAAACTTGATATGTCAAAGCTGGGATTACCCATAATTGGCTCCATTACATAGGGTGGTTACTTGTCTTCCCTTAGCTCGACACGATTTTGTGAGGTCGTGCCTCTAGGAGCAGGGATACTCCTATTTTGCCCAAAAAAATTTAGGCTGTCAAGGGGTTTGCCCAAATTCTTTTAGGCAAATTTGTGCTATACTCTGATCAGCGTGGAGAAAAACGACTTATGGAACGTACAAAGCCAGTCCCAAGGCTCGCTCAACTCCGTGAGCAGGCAGGGTTGACCCAGTTAGAAGTGTCACAACTGCTTGGAGTAACGGAAAACACAGTCGCCAACTGGGAGAAAGGACGAAGTGGAATAGAATGGATAGAAAGGATTGTCAAGGTCTGCAAGCTGTTTGACTGTAGCGCGGAAGACTTGATCGAGTATGTCGTAGAGACTCAACCCGCAGAGCCTAATGCAAAACGGCCTACATTAGAAGATTTGCGAAGGATGTTAAATACCCACAAACCCGCCCAAACAGCTAATCCTGAAACGAAGGGGGAGTTTGAAAAGCAAGAGGTATATGAATAATGCAGATTCAAGTCGATCCAAGCCTCATATTGGAGGCTTTGCTAAATCGTAGTCAATTTGTAGAAGATGCGGAAAATTGCTGGCAGATTCTTAAACTTCCTCATGTTCAGGGGTACATAACTGAGAGCGGTTTAAATGGAATTCACTCTTATTTAAGGGACCTGAATGGTGAACCAATTGCTGATGAAGTTGTTTTAAACATTAAAAAACTTCATATAAAAGTCTGCCCTGTTAACCCCGGTATTCAAGAGAAAGCAAGGTCATTACCTATCAGGCATTTTGAATCGGCAATGGAGGTAGCTTGTGCAATTGAGATGAATGTAAGTGCAATTGTCACCCAGAATCCTCAAAAGTTTGAGGGTTCGGGTTTGTCAATTCTCTCAGTGAGTGATTTATCAAAACGTTCCCAGCTAGAAGAAATATTATTGAATCGCAGTTTTTACCAGCAGGAAAAACCCGTACAGTTGTGTCTATTTCCAACCTGGGAGGTTGAGAGCATGAGCTACAGAATCCGAAATCCCATTGGGACTGTATTAAAAATTTTTAAATTATTAACAAAAGAATACTTGCCAGGTATAACTCTTGAGGAATTAAGTATACAAACTGAGCATTCAAAAGAAACTACCAAAAGTATTATTTTGGATTTTCAAAATTTTAATATGGTATCTTTTGAAGGGGATAGAGTAGTAGTTGAACCATATTTGTCAAATTTATCAGATAAGGAATTCACTGAATATTTAGCGGAGCGATTAAAAAACCATGCAGTTACTAAAGAGATATATAGGAAACTAGAGCATCACAAAACTATGACAAGATGGGGAGTGCAGAAATTAATAGCTGATATATATCCGAGTAAAAAGCCTGTAAGCACTAAAACCTCACAGGACTATACCAGTAGAATGCTCACATGGTTTTTATATACAGGATTGCTGGAAAAGCGGGGTAAGGATGGATTTGTTAAACCTCTTGGTGAGGGTAAACAGAAGGGGAAATTAATAGAAGAAGCAGAAGCAAAGCAGCTCGAACTTTTTACAGAATCCTATTTCAATATCCAGATAGATTTGCCGAAATCCCGCCCCGCCTTTTAACACCTACTGATTAGCAGTATTGTGATTAAAATGCGATCGCCACTTCATAAATTATCCAAATGTCAAACGCCGCACCGCACCATCATCCCTAAATTGCTGTTCGCCAACGCCAACAACTTCGACAGTAACTTCACGTTCAGAAATCGCAAATGCTCCCTCCCGCGCCGCAATTTCAACTATCACTTTTTCACCCTCAAAATACACCTGGTAATTAGTCGTAGCCCAGACACCTTGTTCCTGTTCAAAACTCTGTCCGTCGTCCTCATAAAGCGTCCATTCACCAGTTCCGGGCCAAATTCGCATTTTCAATGAATCAAGCTGTTGTTCGCTGACAAATTGCCTCACAGGTTCCATCGCAATTATCCCCCCGCCCCGCACGTAAAGCGGCATTTTCTCCAAAGGCGCATCGGCCAAAATGTGCGTCGGGCCCTGATAGCATTCGCCCGTCCACCAATCGTACCAAGTACCCTCCGGCAAATACACGGCGCGGTGCTCAACTCCAGGCCGGTAAACGGGTGCAGCCATCAGCGACGGGCCGAGCAATACTTGATCGTAAAGGTGATAAGTTGTGCGATCGCGCGGAAAGTGATAAAGTAACGGTCGCAAAATCGGCGTGCCCGTCGTTGCAGCTTCCCAAAACAAGGTGTAAATGTAGGGCAACAACTGATAGCGCAAATTGATATATTCGCGGCAAATCTTCTCAGTGTGATCGCCAAAAACCCACGGTTCGTGCTGCGCCGTACTCATGGCAGAATGACCGCGCATCAAGGGATACAGCATCCCCACCTGCATCCACCGCGCGAACATTTCGGCGGTTGCATTCCCCGCAAAACCGCCGATGTCGCAACCGACAAACGCTACGCCGGAAAGTCCCATATTGCAAAGCATCGGTAGCGACATTTCCAAGTGCTCCCACAGCGATTGATTGTCGCCCATCCACACGGAAGAGTAACGCTGTACGCCCGCAAATCCCGATCGCGTCAGCACAAAAGACCGCTCATTAGATCGCACTTTTTGCAACCCTTCCGCACAAGCTTTCGCCATCATCAACCCATACAAATTGTGCGTTTCAGCGTGAGTCGCGCGATCGTCATCCGGGCCCTGCGGCGCATCCAGCGGAAACCAAATGTGTTCGCCGCCGTCACCAAAAGGACGTTCTGCGATCGCAGGTTCGTTCATGTCGTTCCAAATCCCCGCAACCCCAATATCTGTAAGGGTTTTGTGCAACTCGCCCCACCACTGGCGCACCTCCGGCCGCAGGAAATCGGGAAACACCGATTTATCCGGCCAAACGTAGCCGTGGAAAAGCTTTCCGTCTGCGGTGCGGACGAAATAGTCGTTTTCTACACCGCTATCGAATATTTCATAATCTGCTTCCGGTTCGTACTTGACACCGGGATCGACAATCGTCACCACCTTAAAACCCGCTGCTTTCAAGTCTGCGATCAGTTTCGCGGGATCGGGGAAACGCTTCGGGCTCCAGGTGAAAACGCGGTAGCCGCGCATATAGTCGATGTCGAGGTGGATGACATCGCAGGGAATGCTGCGATCGCGAAATTCCTGCGCCAACTCCCGCACAACGTCCTCGGATTCGTAGCTCCAGCGGCACTGGTGGTATCCGAGCGCCCATTTTGGCGCGAGTGGCATCCGACCGGTTAACTGGGTGTAGGTGGCGAGAATTTGGGCGGGTTCCGGGCCGTAAATGATGTAGTAGTCGAGTTCCGGGCCTCTGGTTTCCATCCGCAAAACTCCCGGTTTTTCGGCGCCGATATCGAATTGACTCCAAAAAGTAGTGTTGAAAAAGATGCCGTAAGCGCGATCGGGATTCAGGGCGATGTAAAATGCGATCGCCTGGTACATTTCGTCGGTGAGGGAATTGTAGTCTAGCGCGTCGGTTGTCCAGTTTGTCTTGAGTTCGGAGAGTTTGTCGAGGAAGCCGGTGCGCTGGCCGAAACCGTAGAAGTGTTCGTCGGCTTCGATGCGCTTCCAGCCTGCGGTTGCACCCGCGCGCCATCCTAGGGCGCGATCGCAGTCGCTAGCAAAGGGTTTTCCCGATTTGTCGAAGCATTCGATTGCAGCGGGCGATCGCTTGACAGAAACTATTATTTGTGCTGTTTCTATTTCGATTTTTTCGTCGGTTTCTCGCACTTCAAAGGGTACAATTTCCCACTGTTCGTCGGGGAGAGTTACTGAGTGCGATCGTTCTTTAAATTCGCCCGTTGGGGACATTCGCACTCGGACTAAATTGGGGGCGAGGATGCTGATGTTTAGGGAAGTTTCGCCGCAGTTGAAGTGAATTGTGCGATTCGTTCGAGCGATCGATTGTACAGCGCCGATCGTTGACCAAGGCTGTTCTGTGGTTTGGAGTTTTCCGAAGTATTGCGGCATGGGTAGTTTGAGATTGCGGTTTCTAACTATAATGGCAGTTTAGAAAGAAAATGCGCTCTCTCTGAGGTTATAAGCAGTCATGGTAAATGCAGCGAACAGATAGATTTTGTGTTATACTAAAAATGTGTCTCAGGAAAATAACTATGACCGCTTTAGTACAACAATTCCTAAACACCTTCGATCGCCTACCAGACTCAGAGCGGCTGGAAGTGGCGTTAGAAATTTTGAAACGAGTCATTCATTTAGACTTGCCACCTTTGTCTGACGATGATTTAGTTCTGAATGCTGAAGAAATTTTTTTAGAGTTAGATCGAGAAGAATCGGCTTATGAGTAGTCCCAATCGCGGAGAGGTTTGGCTCGTAGATCTAGGTTACGTAGCGAAAGTCAGACCGTGCCTAGTAATTAGTATTCCGGCTTTGGATATAGACCGTGCATTAGCGACTATAATTCCACATACAACAAGCTCGCGCCGATCTAGATTTGAGGTAGATATTAAAACTCACTTTTTGCGATCGGGAGTATTTGATGTGCAGAACATTATTACAATCCCTCACGCCAAGCTGCTGCGAAATTTGGGAAGTCTAACAACAGAGCAAATGACGGAAGTGGAAAAGATTATGCTCTTATGGTTGGGATTTAAAGACGCAAGCGCTGAGGAAGGCATGGGTTAATAACTGATAATCAGTAGCTCTCTCAGAGCGTGTACTAGCTGTTATTTTCAATTTTAATCGTAAATCTTGATTGTCAGAAAACCGCTTAATTTTTAGCGCCGTGCTGCTTGAGTAACTTAACAATCTCCGAAGTTGATGATTTTTCAGCAATGGTTAAAGCCGTTGCACCATTTTTATTGCGAGCGTTCACATCCGCACCCTTTGAAAGAAACAACTTCACTAATTCAGGTTTTAATTCCTGGGAAATACCCGTATTCGGTTGAACAATTCTCATCAATATAGTAGTATTGTCGTAAGGATCGGGAGCGTTGACATCAGCACCGCGATCGATCAATAATTTCACAGTCTCAATATCTCCACGAGACACCGCACTATACAGCAAGCCTTTAGGAATTTGGGCTTGATTTTTCAGGATTAATTCAACCATCTCTAGTTTCTTTTTTCCCGGTTTAAACCTGCTAATAACAGTAAACAAATTTTTGTCATCGTTCACATTAGCGCCTCGATTAATCAAGGCTTTCATTGCTGCAAAATTACCGCTTTCTGCTGCGATGTTGAGTGCCGTGCGTTGATTGCGATCGATCGCCTCCATATCTGCACCGCTGGCAATCAATAAGTCTATCACCCCGCTACCCCCTCCAGCAGCCGCCATGTGCAGGGCAGTTTTTCCTGCTTTGTCGATCGCCTTTACATTCAATCCTTTTTGCAGAAACAACTTTACAATAGTCTGATTCCCGCCAAAAGCAGCCGCGTGTAACAGTGTTTGGTTTAAATAAGTCTTGAAATGAACATCCGCATTTTTTGGCAACAGCTTTTCGACTTCCGCCAAATTGCCCGTGTAAGCCGCACTAAACAGCAGAATGTTGATATTATCTATTTTGGGCAATTCCCACCGATCGAACATCCCAACCTCAACGATATCGCCCTGCCAGCCCGCAGACACAAGTTGCACCATCTCAAAACTTTTACTCTTCAACTCCCTTCCAGACGCATCGAACAAAAATACATCGCAAGGCGCATCGCTGCCCCCACCAGGCATAGCAAACAGCATCGGATGTCTGACAATGGCGATCGCATATTGGCCGTTTGGACTCCAACTAGCGCTGCGAATACCCGATTTCATAATTTCTCGGGGCGCAACCGAGAGGATAATTAAGAAGCCTAAAATACCAAGACAGCCAAAACTAAAAAAACGCATAATTATCTTACAGTCGCTCCTGGAATAGACTATAATTTTTAACTTCCACAGATCCCGCGCGAGGAACAAAACAATCCGAAATATTAACGATTGCTACATTCCTATCCGCTGTTTCCGTTAAACTTTGATGATTTTTAAGCGCCTTGAAATATTACAGCCAACATCCTAACGCTTTCTCGATCGACTATCTCAACGACTTGCGAGGCTCAATTCTAGCATCCCCGTATCTGGCAATCAACAACCTCAACCGCGATTTCATTGGCACAAAAGGCTTTTCGGTGGTGTTTAAGCGTTCCGAAATTGCCGAAGTAGAGCGCCGCTTCCCCTTTTTCAAACCCTATCTAGACAGAGCATTAAACCCTGAATGCAACGCTTTTTATCTCAATCCCCTGTTGCTGGGTGAAGGTTCCCGCGTCGATCCGCATATCGATCGATCTTTGCGATCGTACTGCAAAACCGTCGAACCTCCCGCCGCCGTCAGCGTTTTGTACGTACAAGTACCGCCAAACTTGCAAGGAGGAGAGTTGATACTGCGGCGCAACAAACAGCAAGTCGGACAGATTAAGCCGCAAGCCAACTCGCTCATCTATTTTCAAGGAGATTTGACTCACTCTGTCAACGCCGTTAAAAGTAGCGGAACTCGTTTAAGTTTGGTTTGCGAACAGTACAGTTTGAGCGCCACAGAATTGTCAGATATTCCCGGATTTACGGTGGAGTCAAGGGCCGCGAAAGCCAAAAGTAAGTAAGGTTTATTCGATCGCTGATACCTGCCGTAAATTAGCCACAATAATTGTAGGGGCTGGTTAACCAAAAATTGATGACTCAAACCCACAATATCTATAAACCCGCCCGCACGACGCGACAAAGTTCGATCGCGCGCAATTCAACCGACATCAGATCAGCTATAGCGGTTATCAAATTTGAACTCTAAATAATCCGAATAACCCACTGCTGGCGCACCCTACAACTGCTGCGATCGCCTGCCGTTTCAGTCGCGGGCCTCCTGTCAAACTCAACTTTTGCGGTTACGCGCGATCGGGCGATCGACCATTCCGCAAAAAAAAGTAACATTCTGTAGCCTGTGCTACATTAATTAAGTTAATGATTGCTTACACTCTCCAAGTGTAGGTTGTGTAGTCTCCATAATTCCCCAAAACAATAAACGAGTGCGTTGTTTGCTGGGCTGCGATTTATCGTTGAACCGTTAAAAACCATAAGTAGTTTTGACCAGAATTAATCGGAATTGACTAGCACAAAGTTTTTGAGCTTACCAGGGTTAAAATGAGCTACTAAATCTGTGCAGCGACCACATCTATGATGTTAACTAAAGTTAGTACAGCCTCTTGTCATCTATTTTATTGCTAAGAACTAAAATCCCACCGCATCTATCGAACACTGGATTCTCAGCAACACAGAAAGCGAAGTTATTGCGCCTCGCTCATCCAATTCTTCATATCCTGCCAAAAAAGGCATTCTCCAAAAAGTTAGCCTTGACTAAAAATGTTAGTAAATCTAACAGATTCATCAACGGTTAGACTTGCGCTAACCACTATTTTTCACAACTACTGCTCCCCTAATCCCAATAAAAATAACCATGAGTGGAAACCAATCGCGCGTTCAAGCAATTTCTCAAATCGTCAACCGCCAACTGACCCCACCCAAGCCTCCCAAGCGGTTAGAAGATATGTGGGCAACAGACGTTTTTAGTCTGAGCCAAATGCAAGCAAGACTGCCCAAAAATATTTTCAAATCAGTAAAAAACACCATTCAAACCGGGCAAACCCTCGATCCTTCCGTAGCTGATGTAATTGCAGTAGCAATGAAAGATTGGGCCATTTCCAAAGGAGCCCTGTACTACGCTCACGTATTCTTCCCGCTAACCAACAGCACCGCCGAAAAACACGACGGTTTCATCTCACTCCAAAGCGACGGCTCCGTCATCTCAGAATTTGCAGGTAAACTTTTAGTACAAGGCGAACCCGACGGTTCCTCCTTTCCCAACGGCGGCATTCGCTCCACCGACGCCGCTCGCGGATACACAGCCTGGGATGTCACCAGCCCCGCCTATGTCATGGAAACAGACAACGGCATGACTTTGTGCATTCCCACTGTTTTCATCTCTTGGACAGGTGAAGCCCTAGACAAGAAAACCCCGCTTTTGCGCTCCATTAGCGCCATGAACAAAGCAGCAACCAGAGTCTTAAAACTGTTAGGAAACACCGAAGTTGCACCCGTAAATTCCAGTTGCGGTTGCGAACAAGAATACTTTCTTATAGATTCCAACTTCGGCCACAGCCGCCCAGACTTGCTGCTAGCAGGCCGCACCCTCTTTGGCAAAGCTCCCGCCAAAGGTCAGCAATTTGACGACCACTATTTTGGAGCCATCCCAGAGCGCGTTCAAGTCTTCATGCAAGAAGTAGAAGAAAGAATGTACCGCCTGGGAATTCCGGCCAAAACTCGCCACAACGAAGTAGCACCCGGTCAGTTTGAAATTGCACCAGTTTTTGAAGCAGCAAACGTCGCCAGCGACCACCAACAATTAACCATGACAATTCTCCGCAACACAGCGAAGAAACATGGTTTTATGTGCTTGCTGCACGAGAAGCCCTTCGCGGGAATCAACGGTTCCGGCAAACACGTTAACTGGTCAGTCGGTAACGCCACCCAAGGCAACTTATTAGACCCCGGCGATACACCGCACTCGAACATACAATTTCTAGTTTTCTGCGGCGCTGTGATTCGCGGAGTTCACAAATACGGGCCCTTGTTGCGCGCCGTAGTTGCTACTGCCAGCAACGACCACCGATTGGGTGCAAATGAGGCTCCGCCAGCAATTATCTCTGTCTATTTGGGCTCGCAATTAGAAGATATCTTCGAGCAAATTAGCAAAGGAGGAGTTAAGGGTTCTCAATGTCGAGGCATCATGAATTTAGGCGTAGAAACACTGCCTACTTTCATGAAGGATGCCGGCGACAGAAACCGGACTTCGCCCTTTGCCTTTACGGGAAACCGCTTTGAATTCCGTGCAGTAGGTTCCGGTCAATCTGTTTCCGGCCCGCTGGTGGCAATGAATACTATTCTTGCAGATTCTTTGGACTGGGTTGCTAACAAATTAGAAAGCGATTTGGCTAACGGAACTGAACTGAATGCTGCCATCCAAACACTTCTGAAAGAAGTGATGGACGACCACGGCGCAGTGATATTTGGCGGTAACGGCTATTCAGAAAAATGGCACAAAATGGCTGTTGAAGAACGGGGTTTAGCCAACTTGCGGACTACGGCAGATGCTTTGTCGGCGTTGAAGGAAGGATACGTTGAGGACTTGTTTGAAAAGACAGGTGTTCTAACTCCCGTTGAACTAGAAAGCCGTTATGATGTGTATGCAGAGCAGTATTTGCTGGCAATAGAAGTCGAAGCAAAACTTGTACTGAGCATGACAAAAACTCTGATTTATCCGGCAGCGGTGAGCTATTTGTCCGATCTTTCTAACACGATTTATAAGTTGAAAGAAATTGGCATTGAATTGGAAAAGGCAACTGCCGAAAAAGTAGCTGCTCTGGTTAAGTCAATGATGGATACCGCGAGCAAGTTGAGCGATGCTTTGAGCAAGCACGATTTTGCTACAACAGACGAGCATATGCAGTACGCTTCGCAAACAATTCGCCCTTTGATGGATGAGGTTCGCGAGTATGCTGATGCTTTGGAAGCTGAAGTGGCTGATGATTTGTGGCCGCTGCCTACTTATCAAGAAATGCTGTTTGTTAAGTAATCGCAAATAGAGTTAATTTGCAGTTAGAGTTGTAAGCTTTGCTCGTTACCAGGAAGATCCTGGTAATGCAGATAGGCGAGGAAGAGCCTCCTTTGATATCGCAAGTTACAGGAGAGAAGACTGTAGGAGGTGCTTAATTTATTAAGTTTTCGATCCTTAGAGTTGTAAGGACATGGCAGTGCCGTGTCCTTACTTGTTTTTGAGCTTAATTGAGTGTTACGCTGAATCTGTCAGAGTCATTAAATGCGAGCGAGAGTAAGAGTTGTGAAGATTGTTGAGATATCCTTCAACAAATTTGTCGGCAGAAAAAAAAGTAATATTGCTCAGAAAAGCTATTATGCAAATTCAATCTCTCTTGAAACAAATGACTCTGGCGGCTCTAGCTCTATTTTTTGCGATCGCGTGCAGTCGATCGACTCCGAAGATAGACTCTTCCCCTGAAGCAAGTACCTCCAGCAGCTTTAGAGTGGCAATGCTCACCACAGGCTCCAAAGACAACCAAAGTTGGGATCAAGCTTGCTTTGAAGGATTGAATCTCATCAGAGATAAATTTAACGCTCAGGTAGACGTTACTGATAGTCTTGACGGTGAACATAGTGAAGCTGCCATTCGCAAATATGCCCAGTCAGGCTATAACCTGGTAATTGCAGCCAGTGGTGCCTATTCCAAAGTTGCCGAAAAGGTCGCTAAAGAATTTCCGCGAACAAAATTTGCCCTGATTACAACGCATCCAGGGAATAACAGAAATTTGGGGGCTGTTGCCTTTCGATCGGGTGAGGTGGGCTACCTCACAGGCGCTTTGGCTGCCATGAAGACCAAAAGCAATAAAGTTGGCTATATTGCGGGTGAAGCTTATCCGGTTTACAAAGAAGAAGAAGCCTTGTTTAGGCGGGGAGTGAAAGCAACGAATCCCTCTGTTCAAGCCTCGACGGCTTTTCTCAACTCTTGGGTTGATACGGACAAAGCCATCAAAGTCGCAACGGATATGGTTGCTTCTGGAGTAGATATTTTGGCATTCAACGCAGGTGAGGCAGGGTTAGCCGCCCTAAAAGCCGTTTCGCAAAAGCCAGGAGTCTTTGTGATTGGTAGGACAAAGGATCAGTACGAAGTGGCTCCCGGCAAAGTCCTAACTAGCGTTCTGCAGGACATTCCCCATCTGGTGCTAAATGTGGCAGTGTTAACCCAGCAAGGTCGCTGGGAAGGAAAACTTTACAAGTTTGGCCTCAAGGAAAAAATCTACGACTTTGCCCCTTTCCGTGGTAGTCTCACGTCTCAGGAAGAGGACAATTTTAAGATAATCCGAGAAGCTGTGACGACTGGCAAAATCGATGTTTCTCCTTAGTTTGCCCATTAATTGATTTACCATTATTTGTCCTAAGTCCGATGAAAAATCAACGCAACGAACGCAACGAGCGCGTTCTGCCGATTGCCAGAAGCTGCCGTTATCATCCCTGGCAACGCTTTTTTTCTATTGCAAATCAGCTCCGCTATGGTTTGATATTTTTGGTTCTCCTGAGCTTACTGCCCACTGGTGGCTTGCTGATCTACCTCAGCTTTCAGGCGCAGATACAGCAATCGCGATCGCTCCAAGAAGAGCGCAGTCAGACAGCAGCAGCGCAGATTGATAATTATCTAGATGACTTGAAACGAAAACTGAGCTATTTAGCTAGGGTCAAAGGACTCACAAACTTTCAACCACAAGCGCAGCAGAGCCTGTTGGAAGGGTTGACTCGTCATAATGATGCTTATGAAGCCGTTGCCATTTTGAACCGGAAGGGACAAGTTGTCGCGTCAGTTTCACCCTACGAACCGCTCAAGTTAGAAAATCCAGCCAATTCGCCACTGTTTATTCGTGCCTTTAAACAACAGGAAGATTATGTCAGTCCTGTAGAAATTAATCCTCAAACCCACCAACCAACCACCATTCTGGCGGTTCCAATTCGGAATGAGCGAGATGAGGTGGATGGGGTGCTATTAGCAGAGATAAATCTCAACTTTCTCTGGTTTGTTGTTTCCCAAACGGAGGTCGGCAAGACGGGTTATGTTTATGTAGTTGATGAGCGTAATTTTCTGATTGCTCAAAAGGGTAGTAAGCCAGAAACTTTTAAACTTCAAGATATTGCTCAGCGCCCCTTCTTTCAATTCTTGAAAGAATCCGAAGATACTAAGCGCCTTAACGTTTATCAGGGTCTAAAGCAGGTAGAAGTATTGGGAGCCAGTGCCTTAGTTCGGAGCGTGAATTGGAATGTGGTTGTAGAACTGCCAACGGCTGAGGCCTATGCTCCTGTTTACCAGATGCTCTCAGTTATGGGAGGCTCATTGGCGGTGGTGACGCTCGTGGCTGTTGGCATTGGGTATCTATTTATTCGGCAAATTGTGGTGCCGCTCCAGCGCTTAACCACGGCAGCTACTAAACTCAGTGCGGGGCAATTAGAGACGCGGGTCAACATCGACAGCCAAAACGAACTGGGGAAATTGGCGATCGCCTTTAACAATATGGCAACCCAGTTAGAGGAACTGATTACAGCAGTTGAAGTAGAACGGAATTTCGTTTCAGCCATTCTTGAAATTGCAGGTGCCGTGGTAGTTGTGCTCGACCCGAAGGGACAAATCGTTCGCTTTAACCGAGCTTGCGAACAAATGACTGATTACTCGTTTAGTGAAGTAAAGGGGTGCTACTTTTGGGATTTGTTTCCGAACTCAGACTTAGCAGGACTTGCCAAAACTACTTTTGAGTCTTTAAAAGCTGGTAATTTTCCCCAGCAATATGAAGGCAGTTGGTTGAGCAAAGATCAACAACTCAGACTGATTGCTTGGTCAGATACTGCTTTAGTAGATAATCAGGGTGAAATTGAGTACATCATCAAAACAGGGATTGACATTACTCAACGAAAACAGGTAGAAGAAGAACTCAAAGCGTCGGAGCAGCGGCTATCTTTTATATTCCGCAAAACTTCACTGGCAGTTGTGGAATGGGATTTAAACTTTAAAGTCACTACCTGGAATCCAGCGGCAGCGAAGATTTTTGGTTACACGGCTACAGAGGCGATCGGACACCATCCCGCAGAATTAATAGTGCCTGCATCTGCCCGAAAGATGGTCGATCAAATTATGAGCGAGTTGTTGATGCAGAGCGAAGGAATGTACAGCGTCAACGAAAATATTACAAAAAACGGCAAAATCATTATTTGCGAATGGTTCAATACGCCTTTAGTAGGGGATGCTGAAAATATTGTGGGAGTTGCATCCTTGGCACTGGATATTACTGAACGCAAGCAAGCCGAAGCTGCTTTAAGGCAAGCAAAAGAGGAAGCTGAGGTTGCACTCAAAACCTTACAGCAAACTCAGGCACAGCTTATTCAGGCAGAGAAAATGTCGGGTTTGGGGCAATTGGTTGCCGGTGTTGCTCACGAAATTAATAATCCAGTCAACTTTATCTATGGCAACCTGAGCCATACTGCGGACTACACGCAAAATTTACTAAAGTTGATTCAGCTTTACCAGCAAACCTATCCAACTAATCCCCAAATTCAGGAAAAAGTTGAAGAGTTCGAGCTAGACTTCATTAGTGAAGATTTGCCCAAAATCCTGACTTCAATGAAGGTAGGAGCCGATCGCATTCGTCAAATTGTTCTGTCGCTGCGAAACTTTTCGCGGCTGGATGAGGCAGAAATGAAGCCAGTTGATATCCACGAGGGAATTGACAGCACATTGATGATTTTGCAAAATCGACTGAAGGCAAATCCGGCTCATCCTGCTATTGAAATTGTCAAAGAGTACGGCGACTTACCGCTGGTAGAGTGCTATGCCGGACAGTTGAACCAAGTCTTTATGAATATTCTGGCAAATGCGATCGATGCTTTAGAAAACTACGACAATCAGCGTTCTCCAAAAGACATCCAAAAGCATCCCAGTCGCATCACTATTCGGACTAAGCTAGTCACAAACGAAACTGGGCCCGGTCATTGTAAAAACGTGGTGATTCAAATTCAAGACAATGGGCCTGGAATGACGGAAACTGTTAGACAACAGGTGTTCAATCCCTTTTTCACTACAAAACCAACTGGTAAAGGAACTGGATTAGGGCTATCCATCAGCTATCAAATTGTAGTTGACAAGCACGGTGGCTTCCTCCAGTGCTTTTCTCAACCCCATCAAGGAACAGAGTTCCTAATTGAAATTCCTGTTTTGCAAAACGGTTCTGTAGCACTCGTTGGTAAATAACCGCGATCGCAATTAGACCCATTTCTTTGAGAACCGGGAGGCGAATGAGTAGCAATGGAGACGATCGCCCTTTCTGATTCAAAACCAGCCGATCGCCCCCAACCACCTCAAAATAGACTTAATATCACCCGCCAATAGCAGTTTGCTCGCTGGAAGGTTCCCCGCTAGCAGGAGGCTCTACCGTATCGCCAAAGGCAATCCGCAGAAAAGGCGGAGCCAAAAAAGTCGTCAGAATTACCATGATAATAATCGAAACCTCCAGCGGCTTATCCAAAGCCCCGCTAGCCGAACCGATACCGGCAAAAACTAACCCAACTTCGCCCCGAGGAATCATCCCAACTCCGATCGCCAATCGATTGATTCCAGGCTGACCGAACACCGCCCAACCAGTCACCAACTTGCCAAAAATCGCCACCACAATCAAAAACACGGCAATCAAAAGTCCCGCCCGATTATCCGGCACTGTTGGGTTCAAAACACCCAAATCTGCCCGCGCTCCCACCGTCACAAAAAAGATGGGTACAAACAAATCAGCGACGGGTTTAATCAACTCATCCAACTCATTGCGGGCATCGCTTTCATCTAACACTAAACCAGCCGCAAAAGCACCCAAAATCGCTTCGAGATGAATTGCGTTGCCGATAAACGCCATGAAAAAAGCAAATATAAATGCCGGAATGACGATATTACCGCGAGTTTTGAGTTTATCAACTACTGCGGCAAAGCTTTTATTAAAGATGCCGCCCAACAGAATTGAACCTAGCAAAAATGCAGTTGCACCAATGATTAAATAGATGACATTAACAACATCAATTTCACCTGTTTTCGCTAAACTGGCAACTACCGCCAAGACAATAATTCCCAGCACGTCGTCAATTACTGCCGCCCCGACAATGATTTGACCTTCTTTGGATTTCAGCCGTCCTAATTCAGACAAAACTTTTGAGGTAATTCCGATGCTGGTGGCTGTCAAAGCAGCCCCTGCAAAAATTGCCGGAATCGCCGCCGTGTGAAAAATTATCATCAAGCCCGCAGTACCCGCAACAAAGGGAACTGCTACGCCGACAACAGCGACAAAGGTGGCTTGAATTCCCACTTCTTTGAGTTGTCTGATATCCGACTCCAAACCAATTTCAAACAGTAGAATAATCACCCCCAATTCAGCCAGCACAGAAACGATCTCGCTCTGCGATTCAAACACGCTGGTGACGGCGGCAGGGGACAGAGAATTTATCGACTGCAAAACAGTCATAATTCCTGAGTTGGAAGCTGACAGTCCGCCTTCGGGAAAAACGATCAGGTGTAAAGCGGATACGCCAACAATCACCCCTGCTACAAGTTCACCCAAAACTGGTGGAAGATTAAACTTCATAGCCGCTTCCGCGCCTAATTTGCTGGCAAGATAAATCACTACCAAACTGAGCAGAACTCCGCTCAGAACGATCGGCGAATTTTCGGGATCGACTGTTGCTAGCAAAGGTATGGGAGCAATTAAGGATGCCATCCCAGAACTTAAAGCTGTAATTGTTGGGTTAAAAAACATGGTACAATGATGATAAGAAAGACATTCTAATCAGATAATTCTGGATGCAGACAAACTCAAGGAGTCCTGTTTTTTAAAGGCTGGTTGTGCTGATTCAGATGTTCAAGCAAAACTGGAAGAACCCAAATCTGGGGGTACATCTTGCCACCGCCCTTGTCCGACGGCTTGAATTGCTTCTTTTAGCAATATATCACCGGTATAAATTGCTCTACCGACGATCGCGCTTTTGACACCAATTGGTTCCAATGCCAACAATGTCAACAAATCTGCGATCGAACTAACGCCGCCCGATGCAATCACTGGAATCGAAATAGCGTTAGCAATTTCGCGCAAAGATTCCAAGTTCGGCCCTTCCATAGTACCATCGCGGTGAATATCAGTGTAAATAATTTCTGCTGCCCCCCATTCGGCCATTTTTTGCGCCAATTCTGTTGCTAAAACTTCTGAAGTTTCCAACCAGCCTCTAGTAGCAACTTTACCGTTTCTGGCATCGATTCCCACCAGAATTTGACCGGGAAATTCGGCGCACAATTCGCCTACTAATTCCGGTTGTTCGACGGCGACAGTCCCGAGAATGGCGCGCTTGACTCCTAAATTGAGGATAGCAGCAACAGAAGCGCGATCGCGCATTCCGCCGCCTACTTGACAGGGAACGTCTACGGCGCGGACAATGGCTTCAATGGCTGCTTGGTTGACTGGATGACCGGCTTTGGCCCCGTCGAGGTCTACTAAATGCAGCATTGTCGCGCCTTGATTTACCCACTGTCTGGCAACTTCGACGGGATTGTCGTTAAAAGTTTGAGACTTGGCGTAGTCTCCCTGATACAATCTGACGCATTTTCCGTCCAATAGGTCGATCGCTGGAATTATATTCATGATTTGGGAATTGGGAATTGGGAATTGGGAATTGGGCATCGGGAATTGGTAATCGGTTATTCGTTATTGCCAGCCCCAAGCGAGTAACAAATAACAAATAACAAATAACAACCAACAAATGACTAATTACTTCTACATTCGCAACCGCTGTTTAAATGAAACATAATCGATGACGGTAGAGTTGACCACAAAGGAGTATTGACCTCAGCTTTTTGCAAACCTTCTGCCGTCCAGTCGTTGCAAGTTCTCAAAATAGAGTAACTGTCTCTTGCTTCATAAAAGCTGTCGTTTTTGTTGTCACCGTAGCTAATTTTTATTTTATTACCTCCGGTGTCTAATTGGAATGTATTTTTAATAAAAATTACCATCCTCAAATAATTTGCTCCACTAATTTTAACACATTTGGTTTCTCGATCTGGGGGAAAAACTCGATAACCTTGAACCTGCACAGTAGACGGAGTAGGAAAAATCAGCGCCTTCAAACCTGTAACTAAATTGATACTTCCCGAACTCGGATTTTCCAGCATAAAAGCTCTATCTCCCCAGCCAAAAGACAAATATTTATAATCAGAAGTGGTATCTCGCCCTATTTCTGTTAGCGGTAAAAATTGATTCCAGTCAAAATATTGATTTTTAACTGGAACAATGATTTCGGTGTGGATGCCTTCGTTAGAAATGTAGAGAGAGATTGTGCAATCTGCTTGCGAGTAATTTCCCCACTTTCTGGGAGTTAGATAGCCAATTGTTAGGACAGCGGTAAAAGATAAGATGACAATTCCTAAGCGCTTTATGATTTTTCTCATTTTAACCGTTAGTTTCAAATTCTACCTTCGGATGGCGGGCGCTGCATCTTTGTGGGAAATAATTCTTGCAATGCCGAATTGCGCTGTTCGGGGGTTTCGTTAGCCCAATTCGACAAACTTTCGTAGAAAAAGAAGGAAACGCCTGCAAAATTTCTTTTTCGCACTTCTTGGACTTGATCTTGAATTAGTTTCAGCGGAATTGAATTATTTTTCAATCCTGTTAAAATGCCGATCGCAGTTGGAATGTGCGTTTTAGCTAATTTGAGTTCTTCCCGTTCCAATTCGGCGTTAAAACGCTTGATATCGCTGCGATAAACCTGCACTATAAGTTCTTCGATATAGCCGCGTCTTTCCCAGGTGAACCAGTCCTGCAAGTGGGCTGGCAAAGCAAAGTGCAGGGGGTTGGGAGATAAGCTGACAATACATTTTTGTTTGCGGGATTTGATGGCGCGGGAAATTCGTCCCATAAAGTCGTTGATTTTGTCGGCGCGCCAGCGCACCCAGAAGGTTTCGCGGGGGTCATTGGAAGGAGGGCTTTTGATTTGTTCCTGATACATTGACACTGTTAGCGGTTCGTAGCCAAATTCTACTGGTAAACCGAAGTGGTCGTCAAATTGAATGCCATCTATATCGTAATTATCGACAATTTCTAGGATTAAATCTAAGATAAATTGCTGTACTTCGGCATGAAAGGGATTCAGCCAAACTCGATCGTGTTCGCCTTCTTTCCAAATAGTTGAACCGTCGCGTCGCTTCGCCAACCAGTCGGGGTGAAGTGTGGCTAATTCCGATTCTGCAGGAGCCATGAAACCAAATTCAAACCAAGGAATTACTGCTATATTTTTTGGGTGGGATTGTGCTATAATTTCTTTGAGAATGTCTCGGTCTTTCAATCCGGGTGATGGGTCGATCGACTTTCCGAATACTTTTTTGGCTGCAGCACTGGGATAAAGCGTGTAGCCTCCTTGCCAAACCGTAGGATAGATGGTGTTAAAGTTGAGTTTATCCAGTCGATTTACAGCGTCAATGATGCTGTTGCGCGAGAAAATAACGTCGCTGTCAATATTAGTCAGCCACACGCCTCGCAATTCGGTTGTTGGGGTTTTGGGCGGGGTTTGAGCCAATAGACGGGGGGAGAAAAGGGCGGAGGAGGTAAGGGCGATCGCAAAAACAACTATTAAAGCCAGTATCCGCCGCCATTTGTGCAGTTTAATCATCAATTTTTCGCAAACACCACAGTTTAACATCATACTGTAGGGTGCGCATGGCGCACCTTTATTCTTCAACCCGCGGAGGCGGGTTTTGTCTGTATAGCCGCGGTTTCAACCGCCGAGTATTTCTGCGCTCCCTTAAGAATAACCAGGCAATTTCATCACTTGGCGGTAGTGCGATTCAATCTTGCTCACGGTTTGCGATTGACGCTTGCTAGTCCACTCGCTGCGATCGAATAATTCCCGCCTCAAAGCATCAACATCGATGGTTTTTACCTTACCTTCGCCAATAATATGCTTGCCGTTTACCCAAACACTGTGTACCGCATTAGTCGGGCGCCCTAATATTAGCAAGCCGATCGGATCGGTGCGCGGCAACAATGATAAACTGGTTAAATCGTACAGCACAAAATCTGCTTTTTTCCCGACAGTCAGCGAACCCATTTCATCGGCAAGATTCAAGCCTTTTGCTCCTCCCAGCGATGCCATTTCTACAGACTCTCGCGACGTAATCCAGTGGCGGTAATCCAAATCCGTAATATTGTGCAAAATCGAACCCATTTTAATTGCTTCCAGCAAATCCTGAGAGTCGTTGCTAGCGGCGCCGTCGCAGCCGAAAGATACGTTTACTCCCGCTTGGCGGCATTTCAAAATCGGTGCAATCCCGCTTCCCAACCGCAGGTTGCTGAGGGGATTGTGTACAACAGTCGATTCAGTTTCTGCTAGAATTGCGATGTCCGAATCTTCCAGCCAGACGCAGTGGGCTAAGGAAGTACGAGGAGTTAAAAAACCGATTTTTTGCAGGTGTTCGACGGCGCTGCAACCGTATTTTTCGTGAGCTAGTTGTTTTTGGGCTGAGGTTTCTAGGAGGTGGGCGTGGCGGCAAAGATTGTAGCGATCGCTCAATTCGATGCAGCCTTCAAATAAATCATCGGAACACAGTTGAATTCCGGTCGGTGCTAACAATATATTAACACCTTTTTCGGGATTGTGAAACTGTTCGATCGCTGATTCCATTAATTCCAAAGTTGCCTTTGTCGATCGAATGTAAGCCGCGTGTTCGAGCCCGCCGTCGCCCGCCGGCATTCCTGCAGTCAGGGACTGATCTTGAATTAACGGCCCGATAAAAGCGCGGATGCCGATTTCTTGATAAGCGCGAACTGCGGCGGCGATCGTCTCTAATTCTTGCCCCGGAATTAACACTAAATGATCGACGACACTCGTACCGCCGGATAGCAAAGTTTCTACCGCTGTTCCCAAGGCGCTTAAATAAATTTGTTCTGGTTCTAACGGGGTAAAATCGTACAATTCTGTAAGCCACAATTCCAGAGGTAAAGGAGGAATAATTCCCCGCTGCCACATTTCAGAAGAGTGTGTGTGCGCGTTGACAAAACCGGGCAGCAGCAGCTTATTTTTGCCGTTAATAACTGTTATCGCCGGATCTAAATTGGGCGCGATCGCACTTATGCAGTTATCCACCACTCGCACGTCTGCACTTTCATAACCGTTCTCAACTGAAATTAAAGCATTTTGAATTGTAAAGCTCACAGATTTACCCTTTTTGTAAATTTACATCTATTTATATTTTATGATTTAATCTCCTTTAATCTCGTTCCCAGGCTCTGCCTCTTAACGCATATCTGGAGGCTCTCTCTGCCTCTCCTGTGCTTTACTGGAGGCAGAGCCTCCTACAAGGCATTCCCAGGCAAAGCCGGGGAACGAGCAAATATAAAAAATTCGTCATGTAAAATAATAATTGTTTTTGACTCGCGATCGCAATGAATTCTGATTCTCTCCGCACCTTGGGCGTACCGCCGAATGCTTGGAAAGTTGATGCCAAAATTGCCGACATCACCCGCCCGCAAATTGACCCGCAAATTGTTACCCTAGAAACAGAAACTAAAACCCTGCGTGTGGATTTAGCCAAAGCTGCAATGTTGGTGATAGATATGCAAAATGATTTTTGTCACCCCGACGGTTGGCTAGCACACATCGGCGTCGATGTTACACCTGCGCGCACTCCAATTAATCCTTTACAAAATTTACTGCCAAAATTGCGATCGCACGCAATGCCAATTATTTGGATCAACTGGGGAAACCGCCCCGATTTACTCAATATTAGTGCAGCTTCCCGTCACGTTTACAATCCCACAGGCGACGGCGTAGGTTTGGGAGATCCCCTGCCAAAAAACGGCGCACCTGTACTGATGGCGGGGAGTTGGGCGGCGCAGGTTGTCTATGAATTGGAACAGAAACCGGAGGATATTTGTGTGGATAAATATCGGATGAGTGGCTTTTGGGATACTCCTTTAGATAGTATCTTGCGGAACCTCGGCAGAACTACACTTTTCTTCGGAGGAGTAAACGCCGATCAGTGCGTCATGGCTACACTGCAAGATGCTAATTTCCTCGGTTACGACTGTATTTTAGTCAAAGATTGTACCGCTACGACATCGCCAGATTATTGCTGGCAAGCTACTCTTTATAACGTTAAACAATGTTTTGGCTTTTTGTCTGATTCTCAGGCTATGTTAGAAGCAATTAAATAACAGTCAGTAGTCATTAGTCAGTAGTCATTAGTCATTGGGAATTGGGAATTGGGAATTGGCCAAACAGGGCATTCGGCATTCGGCATTCGGCATTCGGCATTGGGAATTGGGCATTGGCCATCTATAGCATTGTTATTTGTCTGACATTATTTGTGAGTGGCCACCAATAACTAATAACCAATAACCAATAACCAACAACCAACAACCAATAACTACTGACTACTGACTACTGCCTTCAACCATAACTAACAATAAAAAAATGACAAATCAGTGCATGATTCCTGTGATAAAATCTCCGAAAGACTACCAAGCATTTCGCATCAGTCCGGGCGATACTAATAGATTAGCTATCGTCTTCGATCCGGTAATAGCTAATGTTTCCTTAACAGTTTGCATCGAAATCTTCGATGCGGGTGGCAAAACTCCTCCTAACCGCCATCAATTTGCAGTAGAAATGTTTTTTGTACTCAAAGGAACAGGGGAAGCCACCTGCGACGGCAAAACAGTTAGTATTAAACCGGGTGATAGTTTGTTAGTGCCTCCAACCGGTACTCATGTAATTAAAAATACGGGCAATGAACGTTTGTACACTTTGTGCATTATGGTGCCGAATGAGGATTTTGTGGAACTAATTCGCAGCGGTACACCAGTCGAACTCGATGAGGAAGATATGAGAGTTCTCGGGCGATCGGATGTACTGGTGACGTGCTAAGTTTCTAGTGAGGATTACCGTCAGCAAACAGAAAAAATGACTGGCGTGGCTCCGGGTGCAGCGCGGGCCATCGATGCTAAAATTAAGACGCTGACAGTAAGTTGCGGCGGGAGTTTTCCTTGTCGAATTGTACTGCGGCGCAACGAAGGCAAAAAAATCCGGTTTCTTTGAAAAATTGTCGCTAATAGCGAAATATTTTGGTACAGAAACCGAGTTTTTGACCCCGCATTTGTAAGTTTTGTACCAGTCGCACTTAAAACCAATCTAATTATGAGCGTTATCTTTCACATCACCCGCAGCCAACAGTGGGAACAAGCCAAACAAGTGCAATTCTATCGCGGGGATACGCTAGATACTGAAGGATTTATCCACTGTTCGACTTTGCCGCAAGTTGTGAAATCTGCTAATAAATTTTTTGTGGGACAAACAGGATTGTTGCTGCTGTGGATTGATTCGGAGAAAGTAGAATCTGAAGTTAAGTATGAATTTGCCGCTGGTGAAGATTACCCGCACATTTACGGGCCGCTGAATGTTGATGCTGTCTTGCAATTTTTTGAGTTGGAAGCGGGTGCAGATGGTAAGTTTCAATTGCCGGCCGAATTAACAGCCAGCCTTAAATAAACTTATTGCATTGTTTTTAGATTGATAATTAAACCGCAGATGTCAAGCAGATGCAACGCAGATAAATGTAGACGCATTTACAGATGATCGCTGGGGCTGGTTGATAGATATTTGGGATGTGAATTACAGATGGTTGGTGAACTGGCTTCTAGCAAGACTGTTGTTGCGATATTTCCCAAATATTAATCAACTTCAATCAAGTCGGCGGCCAGTTTCAGCGCCTCTTCGCGAGTCGCAATTCTCCCTTCTACCCGCGCTAATTGAATCTCCATTAATAATTGACCGATGAGCGGACTTCTGGGAATATTCAAAGATTCCATTAACTCATTGCCACTAACTAATTGGGTGGGATGAGCGATAATGTCATCGGCATCGAGGTAGCGATTAATTAGCAGGGAAATATCATCAACTGCGACTCCCGCGGCTAGGGCTAAAACTGCTAAAACTGGAAATACTATTCCTACATCCCGAAACAAAAAATATTGTTTTCGCAAGGACATTTCTGCAATCGGTTTTGCTTGCAGTTTGGGCAAGTATTTCAAAAGCCCGATCGCACTTTTAATCTCTGCATTGCTGTACTTCAACCGCAGCAACTCTGTTTCAGCGATTGTCGGGTCGGAATTTGCTAAAATAGCTAACTTCCCAACTGCCAACAACGGCGTTTTAATTGTATCTCGAATCGATCGCCCAAATTCTCTCCCCAAGTCTGGATAAATTGCCGCCAAATCAGCAGCACAGGAGTCGATTTTTGTCAAGATATCGAAACGGTCGATCGCACTTGCAAACCAAATCGAAAACAAACCATCTTCGCAACCGCGACAAATCCAAGGAATACCGTTATGATTGCTCAACAAATAACCTAATTCCGTCCGCACCCGTTCCACCGCCACCCGACTCAACAACGGCGCTAATTCTCGAATCGCAGATTGAGTTTCCGGTTCGATCGCAAAACCCAACTGCGCCGCTTGGCGGTAAGCTCTTAATAACCTCAGCGGATCGTCTTCCAAATTCGATCGCGAAATCATCCGCAGCAAACCCAACCGCAAATCAGTTTGACCGTCCAAAGGATCGATGATTTCTCCGGTAAAAGGATTGCAGGCGATCGCATTTATCCGAAAATCCCGGCGCAACAAATCCCCCTCCAGACTCCCCCCCACAGCCTCCGCAAAATCCGCCGTACCGCCCGCAAACACCACCCGCGCAATCTGTCGTTCCGCATCCAACAAGACAAATCCGCCTTTCGTGCGATCGGCAATTTTTCGAGCAGTCTTCACCGCCCGTGTTAGCATAACGAAATCCAAATCAAAATAGTGCGATCGGCGTCCCAGCAGCGCATCCCGCACCGCACCGCCCACCAGATAAACAGGCGGTGTCAGCAGTTCCAAATCGAACGGCCAAGTCTCAGGAGATAGCGCAGTTGGCAAATTAATCGGCATCGCAACAAAAATCTACTTTCCTTACAAACCATTAAACTCTTGCTAAGCTAGATTAACAGAAAGCTCAGAATTCACCAATTTTTTTGAAATGCACAGAGGATATCAAGAATGTGTATTTGTATTAACTGCCACTATGTAGACCGCTGCTTCACCTACCACGCCGTAGAAGAACAGCACGAACAGATTCACCTCACCGAAACACCAGATTTTGACCCCGTAGAACCCACCATCAACGTCAACATCCGCCCCCGCCAAGACGAAATAGAAATGGAATGGGATGTAGTCGGCTGTGAAAGTTTTAAGCAAGAGACCGGCAAATGGGCCAAATTGCGGCCGGGCGAACTCGTACCGACTTAAGTTAGTTGGCAGTTGGCAGTTGGCAATTGGCAATTGGCAGTTGGCAGTTGTTAGTTGTTAGTTGTTAGTTGGTAGGGGCGGTGGATGGTGCGTGCGGGCCCTCTTAGTTGTTAGTTGTTAACAATTCACCAATAACAACTAACCAATAACCAATAACAACTAACCAATAACCAATAACAACTAACCAATAACCAATAACAGTCAACAATTAAAAATATAAAAGATAAAAGATAAAATCCAATGTCCTATTGCTTAAACCCAACTTGTCAGAATCCGCAAAATTCAGGGAATGCAGAATTGTGCCAAAGTTGCGGCTCGAAATTGTTGTTAACTAACGAAAAATCGCCATTAGCATCTCGTTACCGTACCATAAAGGCGATCGGACAAGGAGGCTTTGGCAGAACTTTCCTAGCAGTTGATGAAACAAAACCCCTGATTTTTTCGCAGTGCGTAATCAAGCAATTTTTTCCGCAAAACACCGCTGCCGAAAAAGCGGCCCAACTATTTCAGCAAGAAGCAGCCCAGCTAGAAATCTTGGGAAAACATCCCCAGATTCCCGAATTAATCGCCCATTTTCAACAAGACGGGAGACAGTATTTAGTACAAGAATTTATAGACGGCAAAAACCTCGCCCAAGAATTAGAACAAAAAGGAGCATTCACCGAAACTCAAATTCGGCAACTCCTCAACGATTTATTACCAGTGCTCCACTTCGTCCACAAATCCAAAGTCATTCACCGGGATATTAAACCAGAAAATATCATTCGCCGCCGCCTATCTCCAACTCCCTTACCAGCCTTAGAAAGTTCCTATCAACCATCTCCTTTCCAAAAAGATATCGTTTTAGTAGACTTTGGTGCAGCTAAAAAAGTAACAACAACTGGCTTGCCACAAACAGGTACAATTATCGGCAGCGCTGCTTATACAGCCCCAGAACAATTGATGGGAAAAGCAGTTTTTGCCAGCGACATCTATAGTTTGGGCGTTACTTGCATTCACTTGCTGACTCACATTCCTCCCTTCGATTTGTTCGACAGCGCCGAGGATTCTTGGGCTTGGCGAAATTATTTGAAGAGTGCTGTTAGCGACGATTTCGGCCGCATCCTCGACACCATGCTCCAAAGTGCCACCAACCGGCGCTACAATTCAGCATCTGCGGTCATCCGGCACTTGAACCCCAAGCCGGTGTATTTAGAGGGGCAGCTTGTGCTGGATGCGCCGGAAACATCCGCAGAACGGGTGGTTACACCTGCGCCCGGTGTGTCGCTTTTCACTCGCCAACAGCAAGCCGAAATTCAGCAAGCTTTGCAAGATGCGATCGCCCCATACAATGTTACAATCCAAGTCAGTCAAGCCAAACAAAAACTAAATATCGTCATCAACCGAACCGAAGACAACCCCATTTACTACCCGCACCTATCCCAAATAATTGCCACCCGGTTAACCGATTTGCAGTTAAATCAAATCACAGCCATTAAGCTATTGGGAAGAGTCAACAATTCTCGCATCCCAGAGTGGAAGGAAGTATTGCAAATCGATCCCAAGATTAAACTAAGAAACAAAATCGTGCGACTGCACCAAAATCAATTAATCAACAAAATCGCCCCTGTTGCTACCCAAGAATTTTGGCTACCGAAGTTAAAAAATACGGATTTTTGGATCGATTCGCTAATGTTTGCTTTGGTTTGGTTTATCTTTGGCTCTCAAATCGTCATTTTTAATTCAATATTTGCACTAATAGTTGCATCTGGTTTTATGACGGTCAAACATCAAGTTTCTCAAAACAAAGAATTTGCCAATAAAAATTTATTTGCCAGTTTAGTCTTACTATTTCTGATAACTGGTGGTATGGGTAATTCAAGAATATTAAATACGGGAATATTTGGCGTTCTTTTGGGTTGTTTGGTTGTCGCTTTGCCCTTGTTTTTTGTAAAGGAAAATTATCATTAATCGTGAATAGCAATCCCCAAGACAGAATATCAGTTAAAAAATACGGCCTAGCCCTGCACACGGCAACTCCCGAATTAGGTTTAGCAATCAGCAATTTTTCCGGCGATTCTCGCTGCCAAACTTGGAATTTGGGCCGCAGTTTAGCAACGGATTTGCACCAGCATTTAATCGAGTTTATCCAGCCGCAAACGTGGGCGGATTTGGCTTTTATTGCAGTGGCGAAGGGGCCCGGAGGTTTCACGGGTACTCGCATGGGTATGGTGACGGCGCGGACTTTGGCTCAACAATTGGATATTCCGGTTTTTGCGATTTCAACTTTGGCGGCTGTGGCTTGGGCGGAACCCCCCCAACCCCCCCTTGCTAAGGGGGAGGTTTTGAGTGAGGAATTACCCCTTGCTAAGGGGGGGGTTTTGGATATCGCGCTGCAAATGCCTGCAGGGCGCGGGGAATTGTTTGGGGCGGTTTATGCAGCTAACAGTAATTATGGTGTAACTGAGTTGTTTACAGATACGGTAATGACGGCGGAATCTTGGCAGAAAAAGTTGGAAAGTTGGGAAAATTCCTATCGATTGATTGAAGTTGGCAGCGAATTGGGTGCGTCGGTTTCTGGTGTGTTGGAATTGGCTTATTTGCAGTGGAAACAAGGAAGTCGCCCTGAGTTGTGGGATGCTTTGCCTTATTACGGGCAACATCCCGTGAAGGGGCAATAGACTTGAATTGCAAAATTAGAAAAACATCTTAAAAGTATCTGCGTTTATCTGCGTTTATCTGCCTGAAATCTGCGGTTTTTGTATCATATCGTTTCCGCGTGCATAAGAATTATTTAACCACAGAGAGCACAGAGTACACAGAAGGAGAGAATATATATCTGAATCATTCCGATGCTACCGGATACAATATCAATCAAAGACTCACGCAAAAAATCTAATGAATATTGGGAATTGATTTGATAATTTTTAAGGATTTGTGAGATTTTATCGAACCGCCCAAGCGCTAGAAGGCAAAGGAAAAGACAAGAAGAGATAGTTTTTGTTGTTGTTTATTTGAGAGCGAGACAAAGTTCCAGGCAAAATGTTAATGTTAGTGGGTCTGGGTTTTCGATTCGCAATTGGTCTAGTTCAGCAGGATTGCAGCCGCGAGATTCCATAAAGGCGATAATCCAGCTAGTTATTGCATCGATATCAATGTATTTTGCTCCGAGACATTCGGGACAAGTTTCTGTGCTGATTGTACCTGTGCCGCCGCACTCGGGGCAATCCCAGTGGGTGTTTGCGGGATTGGGGTTAATGAGGCTGTTGCTCATTTCCGGCAAAAGTTCGTTAGCACTACTCGCTCATTTTAGCAATTTCTTGTTTGGGGAGTTCGCCAACTAAAACTCAGTCGCGTCAATGATATTGGAACGCAAATTAGGAAAAAAAGAACGGAAATATTGCAGTTTTTAAATCTATCAAATACAGGAGGAACACGGCACTACCTAAAAACCGGAAATAAATCAAGGTCAGGCTCAAAGATGGAGCAAAAAAAAGTAAAGATACATATCACATTTGTCCAAGTTGACGCTTGATATCAAATTCCGTAACATCGGAATGATTCAGATATATATTCTCTCCCTCTGTGTACTCTGTGTTCTCTGTGGTTAAATAATTCCGATGCAAGCGGAAACGATAGGAGGACGAAAAACCCTACAATTGTAATTTATGGTATCACAACCGGGCCGGCTAGTGGTTCTTGACTTAACTCTTTTTCCCCAATAGACTCTAACAATTTATTCCAGTCACTTCTCAATTTTTGATCGCTTGGAGAAGCTAACAGCAAATTGCCCAAACGAGTCAATGAATCGTACCAAATATCAGGTGCGGCTGCATTAATCAGACGCTCTGTTTCAGCAGTTGTGGCTACCCTTTTCAGTCCTCCTTGGGCTGTCAAATCGGCTAGATTGTTTGTATTATTTTTGCAGTATATTCTCAAATACCACCGATAAGATTGCTCTGTTTGTAAAGCATAGTTTGGAGATGTAGGTAAACTAATATTCACAATGCCAGGAGTTTTAGGTGGCTGGAAAGAAGTTTTGTAAATTAAGGTTTTTTCGTCTTGAGTGAGTAGGACAAATTCTCCTTTTTTTATATCTTCGGCAGCATAGGGAATGTAAAACCAAAAGGTAGGATGGGCAGAAGTTGTGAATACTGGATTTTGGCGGGGTACTAGCAGGGCAAGTATTTTATTTGTGCTTTTGCATGATTTCGATGGGTCGAGACCGCCACCAGGTCTAGTATTAGAATCGGGTGGTGTGCTAGTTGTCGATACTTTTGATCCGGCCCCTGGTTTAGTGTTTTTGTCGGGCTGCTTGACTGGTGTTTTTACCTTCGGTTTGCTGTTGGATTTGGCGTTTTGCCCGATCGCACTTGGATGATTTTCCAGCAAACTATTGTCTGCTAAAATAGCTAGATTAGCAGAATGTGACATCGCTGATGCAGCATCGATCGCCAAAATGAAACCTAACACTAACTGCAATGGCATTTTATACATAAAACCTCTGATATCTCCCAGTCCGCTTCTGCAGACTTTGCCTGTACGGGCGCGGTTTCAAACGTCACAGCTTTGTTTGCGATTGTGAAGAGCGATCGTACACAAACAACATACCACCGGTCGTAACTAAAGCCAAAACTGCAGGAACCAAAGGCATCCAGCCCCCCAAAATCAGAATTATCAGAGAAACTTGATACAACACAAAAATCATAGCACCGCTGGCGATCGTCAATAGCAAGGGCGATCGCCAACGCCAAGCCAACAACCCGCCAGTCACAGCAGCCAGCCACACAAAAACCGCATCTCCCCACTGAAACCCATACCATTGAGGTAAAACCCGCAATAGCGGCCTTTTATCAATTACAGCGCTGAGAATTTGACTCACCATATGAGCGTGAATCCAAACTGCCGGCATTTTACCGTAAGGAGTATCGAATTCAGTCTCAGAAACTTCCGAAGTATGACCGATTAAGACAATCTTACCCTTGACTAAATCCGGGTCTATTTTCCCTGACAATACTTCTTGCAGCGTCACCTTAAAAGCTGGTTTGGGGTTAGCGCGGTAGTTGAGCAATACTTGACTGACTTTTGGCTCTTTTAACGGTTGATAACCTCCTGTACGAGAGGCTAATCTTTTGAATGTAACACCGCCAATTACCCACTCTTCATTCTGGTTTTTTTCCAATTTTATGCCTTGATTTTCCAAAAATCGCGCAGCCAACAGAAAACTTAAGCTATTCGGAGCTTTGCAACTATCCTTGAAATTAGAAAGATTCGGGTGATAAGATAGAAGTTGGCGGCGAATACTTCTACCTTTATTGTCACGCGCTTCATCTGGCGGTAAATTGATAAAACCAATTTGATTTTCTAATTTACTTTGCAACAATTCTGGGGGTGGCTCCAGGATTTTGCCTGCATTGTAGGTGCATACAGCAATGAGATTAGGATTTTTTTGAAAAAGGGCAATCAAATCTTTTCTTCCCGGTTCCTTTGGCGAATTTCGGTGCATATTCAAACCAATTGCTGCAGGCTTCAATTGTAGTAATTTGTCGATCGCCCTAGCTATAATAGCATCAGTTTGCGGATAGTCGTACTTGTCAACATCCTTGTTAGTCACTTGCACCACCAGCAACCGATTGTCGATTAATTCAGATTCCCGCTGCCTCATTAGTCGATCGAACATTGACAGTTCCAACACCTCCATCACCCCCAGAGAACGCGCTCCCATCACCGCCACGGTACAGGCCGCACTCGCCAAAATCACCGACTTCAAGGGCGAAAAACCCTTAACTGGCGGTCTTTTCTCATACCTAGGAACCGCCGTCAAATTTTCAGCAACAACAGGCCCATCGGACTCAATCAAAAAATCGCTCCACATCAGAGGCACCGCCGTCGGATGCTGCCAAATTACCGGCAACCAACTAGCACAAGGAAACTTATGCTCTAAATCCCCCAAACGGTTGCAAGCTTCCCTCTTTGCTGCATACAAAGACTTGCCAGCTACAAACTCTGTAAGAAAATATTTTAAAAATTCTTGAGCTACAACATCCGGCACCAACTCCCGCATTAAAATCATTTGCGGAATCATTTGGAAATCATCTAATTTTGTAGCCAAACCCAACCCGTCACAGCAGTTAAAAATTGCCAGTTGCAAACCATTATCTACCGCTTTTCTCAAACCAACCCACAGCTCATCAATGGTTAAACAATCATCTTTATTGATATAAATTTTTCCAGTACCATCCTCAGTTTCGCCGTGTCCCGCAAAAAATATAATATCCCAAGATTGTTCCCAAAGCTCGTCAGTAATCTCTTTGCGTTTGGGTTCTACTAAAACTTTAACATCAGCATTAGGAGACAAGTTTTTCAGGATTTTCTCATCTTCTTTTACATTAATAAGCTGCTACGCAGCTAAACCGGATAAAATAGCATTGCCTTTATTTTTGATTTTTCGATCCCATTTAATAACCAT